>CAJUSF010000018.1 GCA_910588945.1 uncultured Eggerthellaceae bacterium
CGAGGAAGTGGACAAAGCTCAATGGCAACTCAATAATCGCCCGAGGAAAGTTCTAGATTGGAAGTTTCCTTCCGAGGCGATGCAGGAAGTTTTGGCGGAAGGTGCAATGATCGTCTGAAGCCGCCCCGTCCCCTGACATAAAGCCGTGAACATGAGATGACATCAAGCCTGACCCTTTGGCATCGCGAGCGTATCATCGCCTTCTGCGAACTGCGAACGGTAAAGTTCAGCGTAAAATCCATTTTTCTCAAGCAACTCATTATGGGTACCCTGCTCGACGATATCACCGTGATCCATGACCAATATCATGTCAGCGTTGCGGATCGTGGAGAGCCTATGTGCGATCACAAAGGAAGTCTTTCCCTGCATAAGGTTGTCCATAGCTTGCTGAATGCGCGCTTCAGTGCGCGTGTCCACCGATGAAGTAGCCTCGTCTAGGATAAGCATCTTGCGGTCAGCGAGTAGAGCTCGTGCGATCGTTATCAACTGGCGCTGCCCTTGACTGATATTGGTCGCATCCTCGCCGATCACGAAATCATATCCACTTGGAAGCGTGCTTATGAAGTGATGAACGCACGCATCCTTTGCAGCTGCCTGCACCTCTTCATCCGTGGCATCGAGTTTCGCATAGGCTATATTGTCTCGAATGGTTCCGCTGAAAAGCCATGTGTCTTGCAGCACCATGGCGAAAAGTCCTCTTATGTCGTTGATCGAATAGTCTCTTATATCGTGACCGCCCACCTTGATAGATCCCGCTTGGATGTCATAGAACCGCATCAGAAGCTTCACAATGGTCGTTTTTCCTGCACCAGTAGGCCCTACGATCGCAACCGTTTGTCCGGGGGATATCTCGGCGTTCGTGTCCTTGATGACGGGCTGTGAAGGGTCATATCCAAATCTTACGTGTTCGAATACGACCGAACTCTCGGCGCCTGTCGTACAGAATTTGGGGGTTTCTTCATCCATTTCAGGTTCGTCTAGGAATGCGAATATCCTCTCGGCGGCTGCAGCCATCTGTTGGAGCACGTTTGAAACCTGTGCGAGCTGGGTTATGGGCTGTGTGAAGTTTTTGATGTATTGGATGAACGCCTGAATGTCGCCGACGGTGATGATTCCCGCCGCTGCGAAAAATGCGCCCGAGACGGCAACGGCGACGTAACCGAGATTTCCGATAAAGTTCATTACCGGCATTATGAGGCCTGAGAGGAATTGCGCCTTCCATCCGCAGTCATAGAGATGCTCGTTTGTCTTGTTGAAGTGCTCGATCGTGGCATCTTGCCTGTTGAACGCTTTTACGATCGCATGGCCTGAAAAAGTCTCTTCAACGATCGTGTTGATGTCGCCGAGCGTGGATTGCTGCGCATAGAAGTATTTCTGCGATCGCTTGACTACGACAGATGCCAACAATACAGACAGCGGCACCATTAGAAGCGCTATCAACGTCATCACCCAGTTGATGGAAAGCATCATCACGAGAACGCCGATCACGGTTGCGGTTGATGTTACAGCCTGCGTGATTCCTTGATTTAGGCTCTGCCCGAGAGCATCGATGTCGTTTGTGATCCTTGAGAGCACGTCTCCTGTCGATGTTTTGTCGAAGTATGAATAGGGAAGACGATCGATCTTCTTTGAGATAGCATCGCGCAGATCGTAGCAAGTCTTTTGCGAGATGTAACTCATGGTCCACGATTGCACGAACGAGCAGAGGCTTGATAGTAGATATAGCGCAAGTGTTGCCAGAAGTATGCTTCCAATGAAGGTGAAATCTATGCCGCCTGTGCCATCGATCTTGGCGATGGTTCCATTAAAAAGTGCTGTTGTGGCCTCCGAGAGAACCTTTGGCCCCACGATGTTAAACACGGTGGATCCGATCGCAAAGGAAAATACGATCAAAAGCCGCAGTTTGAATTTAGCCATGAAGCGAAGCATTTTACTCATGGTGCCCTTGAAATCGCGAGGTTTCTCTCTGGGCATCATGCGCCCACCTGGGCCTCCGTGGCCTCTGTGTCCTCCATGGCCCGAACCCGGACCATGCCCTCCCGAAGCGCGCGCTTTCGCTATTCTCTCGGCGCGATTGCGGGCTATCGCGTTACGATCGGTTGAATCTTGCAACCGTTTTGCTTCACGCGCTGCAAGCTTTTCTGGTGAGATATGCTTCAGGCTCATATTCCCACCTCGAAAAGCTCGTCGGCCGATAGTTGGGAGAGCGCGATCTCCCTGTACTCTTCGCAAGATTTGAGCAGTTCAGAGTGCGTGCCGATACCTGCGATCCTGCCATCGTTCAAGACGAGTATCTTATCTGCATCTAGCACGGTCGAAATGCGCTGTGCGACGATGATGTACGTTGTCGGTGCCACATGTGCGCCCTTGTCACCATCTCCGGTATCTTTTCCTAAGTTAGCTCTCGCCTTCAAGGAAGCCCGCAGCGCGGCATCGGTTTTGTAATCAAGCGCGGAAAACGTGTCATCGAAAAGCATTATCGGCGCGTTTGTGGCGATGGCTCTAGCGATTGCCAAGCGCTGACGTTGACCGCCTGAGACATTGGTCCCGCCTTGCGAGATCTCCGTATCGACGCCGTCTTCGAAATCGTTCACAAAATCGAGCGCCTGTGCACACGATAGAGCCTCCTCTATGCGGCTTTCATCCATGTTCGGATCGCTGTAGGCCACATTGGTCTCTATCGTGCCCTTAAACAGGAATGCTTTTTGCGGAACATAGCCTATAGCGGCCCGCAGGCGCTCCTGCGAGAGGTCGCGTATGTCTATGCCGTCGATCGTGATCGAACCTTGGCATGTATCGTAAAAGCGCATGAGAAGCTTCAAGATGCTCGACTTTCCCGAACCTGTTCCACCGACGATCGCGAGTGTGTCGCCAGCGTTCACTGTGAAGTTGATATCCTCGAGTACAGGCTCGCTCGAATCGGTATATGAGAAGTTGACGTCTTTGAACTCGATCGCACCTCCGGATGATGCGAGGTGTTTCGATAGCGAGGCATCCGCCGCATCGGTCACGTCTTTCGCTTTATCCTGCACGGCGGGATCGGTTCCTATGACCTCATCGATGCGCTCGGCTGCCACCTCGGCGCGAGGAAGCATGATCGAGACCATTCCAAGCATGAGAAAGCTCATTATGATGAGCATTGCGTAGGTGATAAACGCGATCAGATCTCCGGTTTGAAGCTGGCCCGTGTCGATGTATCCGGCACCGAACCATACGATTGCCACAGATGTTGCGTTCATGATCAAGAACATCGTCGGCATCATGAACGACATAACTCGGTTGGTGAAAAGTTGTGTGCGCATGAGGCTGGAAGATGCATCATCGAAGCGCTTCTCCTCGAATGTCTCTCTATCGAAAGCGCGGATGACCGGCATCCCATTCAGCATTTCACGCGATACGAGATTGACTTTATCTATGAGCTTTTGAACTACCTTGAACTTCGGCATCGCCAGCTTGAACACGATGCCTACAAGTGCGAACACCGCAATGATCGCAACGACGATGATCCAGCCCATTGAGGCGTTCGTGACCATGACCATGATGATTCCGCCTGCTGCAAGAATAGGGGCGGAAAGTATCATTCGAAGCAGCATGACGGATACATTTTGTATGAGCTGGATATCGTTGGTTGCGCGTGTGATAAGCGAGGCGGCGGAGAAGTGGCTTATCTCGCTTTCTGAGAATGACACCACTTTTGCGAACAGTTTTCTGCGAAGTTCGAGCCCGATTCTGCCGCCTGTGCGCGAGGCAACGAACCCGATGGCAATCGACATCAGCATGCCGAGAGCCGCAAGCACCAACATGATTGCTCCCATGCGAGCGAGAAATCCCATCTGCATGTCGGATAGGTTATAGCCAGCTTTCTCGTATTCGGCGCGCGCCGCGGATATCGACTGTTGGCGCAACATGTCTTCGTTGTGTGAGTCGGATGCGATTTGGTCCACGAACGTTATAGCGCGTTCGCGATCTAGTTCACCTGCTTGATAGGCATGGTACATCTCATCAAACGAAGCAATATCGGAGGATGTTTCAGGGGAGGGATCAGTGGTGGCGTGGATGGCGATTAGCGGCTTTGTAAGGATGTGTTCTAGTTCGCCTTTGTGTTCGCAACCGAAAGCGTTGAGGTGAAAGATACCCTCGCCGTCTTCATCGTAGGATTGTTTTATAAACGCTGCATCCTTCTCTTCTGTTATGCTGCAAACCTTCTCGAATGTGTCTTTTGACATTGCATCCACTGCAACGGATTCAACGCCGGACTGCTGTATTCCTACATCCACGATCTGTGAGGTGAGCGTTGGAAGCGCAAGGTCGCATGCCGCTTGGATCACAAGCAGAAGTAAGACGAGCAGGACCGCTCTGATGTGCCCCTTGAAATATCCGACGATATGCATATTTGCGCCTTTTTACCACCCGTTCATTCTTGAATATGAGTGTAGCGCATCTTGGATAGATCAGAGGAGTGAAGGGCGACCGTCGTGAGCGGTGCGACCCTTGCTCATCATGATTATCATGAGCGTGCGGTTTGCTGAAACTCTATCCGCTATTGATCCTTGTTGGAGCAAAGCAGCAGAATTCCGGAAACGAATCCGAAGAAGATCAGGTTGCAAACGCCGAATGCAGTGGTGTTGGGCTTCGTTCCTTTGTAGATCCCCCAAGATCTCACGAGCATCGGTATCTCCCACGCAAGCGGTATGATGGCAAAGCACGTGCAGGCGAGAACGACCGCATTCCATACGAAAGCAACAAGGCGAAGTGTCTTATCGGTCTCGGTCATCGGATAGAGAGCTCCAGGGTGATATAGCCTATCGTTTGCTTGGATATAGATGTTCGTTGTCGTGCCTTGAGCTTGCTGCGCTTGCGGCTGCGGCTGAGAATATGCTTGCTGTGGCTGCGGTTGTGCCTGTGTGCATGTTTGCTGTTGCGGCTGCTGTGGCTGTGCTTGCGGTTGGGTCTGCTGAGCTTGCGGCTGTGGGTCAGCCTGCGGCTGCGTTCGAGTCGGCAAAGTCTGATCCGTCCAAGCGCTTCCGTCCCAGTAACGCAGAAAACTATCATTTCCGGATGGGTCTGGATACCACCCTGCAGCGGTTTGGCTCATGTGTCCTCCGTCGATTTCTTGAAATATCTCAAAGAGAAGAGAGTTGTTCAGTTAGTTTAGCGGACTCGAATCTCAAGTCCGTATAACCGATTATAGCCATTGATGAGTCAAACCGTGCTTGGATCTGTTTCGTTGTATTTCAAGTGATGCGCTTTATACGGAGGCGATGCGGATGCAAACGTAGCGCATCCGCATGCTCTTTTGTTGCCTTAGATGATCTCTATCGAGTCTCCAACATTGATCACGCCGCCGTTGATTACTTTGCAAAACACACCCTCTCGAGGCATGATACAGTCACCCATCTTGTGATAGATAGCGCAATGCGCGTGGCATTCTTTGCCGATTTGAGTGAGTTCTAAAACGGTTTCGTTTGTTTGAAATCGCGTTCCGATGGGAAGAGCCTTGAGGTCAAAGCCCTCGACGATGATGTTTTCACCGAAGGCACCGTTTTCGACATCGGCACCAAGCGCCTTGAAATGCTCGATCGCATCATAGTTGAGAAGGCTTACCTGGCGGTGCCAGTTGCCTGCGTGAGCATCACCTTCGATACCCCAATCAGGGCGAAGTTCGATCGAGGGCTGTTCTGATTTCTGAATGCCTTTAACATTGCTGGTGCAAACGGCTTTGATGGTGCCCATGTTGCACGCTCCTTTGCTAAGAGACGATATATCGCGCGCCACCTCGATATACCCGGTGCAACAATAGATTTACCTGTATGCCGCTGCACAACGACAGACAGGGTTGTTCTTTGGCGTAGCTTAATTATACGTAAATGAGAATAAAAAGGGCAAGAGACTTGATCCCTAAATGCAGAAAACCTTCAAAAAAGCAGTGAGAACAGGTATGGAGATAATTGCAAGTACGGTGGTTACAAACGTTCCTTGCGCCATCGTGTGAGTGTTGCCGCCGTATTGGTAGCACAGCATTGTTCCATTCGTGGCAACCGGCATGCCCGAGACTACAACGATTACGGCAAGCAGCAGAGGGTCAGTCACGAAGAAATGAAACACAAACCAGATGACTAGCGGATTCACAATAAGACGGAAGATCGAGGCGATCCACAACCGGGCTCCGCCAATAAGTTCTCGTACGGGAAGGCAGGCAAGCGATGAGCCGATGATCAGGAGTGCAGCGGGCGTGGTAAGTGAGCCCAAGGTGGAAAAAGCATCGCCGATGACGGGGATGTTATGGATGTTCAGCAATGTGCAGATGATCGCAACTATGCAGGATATGATCGCCGGCGAGATGAGCTTTTTCGCGGTTAGTTTGACCTTGCTCGAATCCTTGTTGTCCTGCGCTAGAAATATGATGCCTATTGTGAAGACCAGAAAGTTGAAGGGGAGGTTGAATACTGCTGCATAGATGAGCGCCTCTTGGCCAAAAAGCGCGGTCAGAACGGGAAAGCCGATAAATCCTACATTCCCGAAACAAAGCATGAATTTGAATACTCCGCGGTTTCCTATGTGTATGCGCATGATTGCGGTGAGGGCGTAAGCAAGGGTGATTACGATCGCATAGCTTGCGCAGGCAAGGCCAAAGGTGAGAAGGATATTTTCAAGCGAGGGAAGCTCTTCGGTGGTGAGGACGGCACCGAGGATCATGGCGGGAAGCGAGAGATTAATGATCACCTTGGAGAGTTTCTTGTCGAAGTCATCTGTCATGATATTCAGGCGCTTTGCGGCGTATCCCACGCCGACAATAATAAAAAGCGTGACCATCTGCTGAAATATTTCGATAATGCCTTGTTCCATGTCTCTAGTATAGTACAGACTGAAACAAGGGTCGATTGGAACAGGAGTTGGCTCCGCGTTTTACTTGATGTGGGGTCATTTGTGCACGAACAAAGGGCATTGTAGTGCCTGCACAAGCTGAAACCGTCAAACATCCTTCAGGTATATTGCGTATTCCGTATTGGCTTGAATATCGATGAGCGGTGCTATGCCCCCTGTTTAAAAGAAAATGGATGCAAACCGACCCAGTTCCAATCTAAACCCGGTCAGAATATACTGATGGGACTACTAAGATCGATCCACTTAGAGAAGGCAAGCCTATCCTATAAGCGGAGCTATTCCATTCTCGAAACGGTAGCGCAGGAGTTCTTTGTGCGAGCGCCTGACGGCATCTGTCATCAATACGACACCGAAAGCCTCGGCAGGGACGCTGTCGATAATGTCGTCGATCGTTTTGAGATCAACAGCGCTTGCGAAACGCTCTATTGCAGAGCTTAGGTCTGGATTTACCGTGGATCGCATATATGAGAAAGGGTGTATCGACTCGCTTCCACCTTCCGGTAGCGCTAGCTTATAACAGGAGATGTTGGTTCCGAAGGCATCTTGTTCGATATCGCTTGCATCTTCGAGCCGCTCTTTAGCTACCGAAGCACTTCTTTTGCTGAAGAGCGAACTCCCCAGATCATAAACGGGTGCAAGTTCGTATTGCATAGAAGGTGTCATCACCACGCCCCAGTTGCCATTATTGCGATCGGGGTTCTTGAGGAATGCATCCACTACGAACATATCCCAAAAGCGTTCCTTGACACCGGGAATGTTGCTCAAAAGATCGGAAGTCTCGATGGTTGCGAGCACATCGTTCAAGTAGATACTCTCGCCGTCCGATGGGGCAGAGGAGAAACCCTCGTCATCATCGGATAGAGCATTCTTGATCTCATTGAATTCGAACAACCTTTTATTGGGATGGGTGAAATCCTTGCATGCACATACTATCTTTCCGTTGCGATAACCAAGAGTGGTCGTTTGTGCTGGGATCCCAAGCGATGCGTATATATGCGAACCGATGAATTCGGATACAGGGCTTGATGTGTATGAGGGGAGATGTCTGCCCTTCAGATCGCGGGTTGTGCGAGGGTATTTAGTGATCCAAGGCTCACCGTTTATGATGATGCCTTCCTTTTGACCCGCGCGTCCGCCATAGAAAAGGCCACTTTTGGGGTAGTCTCTTAAGTCTTGGATGTTTGTCATCAGCTGTTCCTGTGTAGTGAAGGTCTCAATGGATGATCATTATAGACATTATATGAAAAAAGCCCATGAAAGATGCCGTAGGCTTCAGCATTCAAATGGCGGGATGTGCAAGACTTGCGACAGGAAGGGTCTCTGGTGTCAAAGGGTCACATCTAATGACATAATCTACTCTCTCGCGCTTTATGTAGCGAGTGTACGATCGGTACCATTTGATGTGACCCTTTGACATCAGCCCTGTTTTCAGACCTATTTTTCGATTGGCTTCCAAACGGCAGACCCAAAAACAGACCTATTTCTATTACTTTCCTCATTCATGCTATAGTGAGGGAGCATATACCAGAAAGTAGTAATACTCAGATGTATAGGACATTTTCATTGTTATCGGTAAGGTTGTTATGGGATTGCTTGATTTACTAGTTCGATTTGTCGGATCTGATAAACGCTACGGGGGATTATTTCTTCATTCGAGATCAGATAGTGAACTTGATGACGTCAGAGAAGAAGTTCGTCAAAAGATGTGCTCTGGTTCAGAAAAAGCATATTACGACCTTGAGCGTATAGATCGAATTATTGATGCTCGTAAACCGAGACAAAGGAATGATGAAAGTTTTTCAACCTATCGCACCGAGCATGGTTGGCATCTATCAGAAGACGATGACTAACTTAATAAGAACTCCCTTATTTCTTGAAATAGTCGATATGCCATCAAGTTAGAAAGATTATGCTCTACCGGCTCGACGTTATGACGGTAGCTTTCTATAATGCAGGCCATCATCCGCGAATAAAAACTCCATTGAGCTATTGTACATATCCCTAATCTTATCAATGCTGCTCGAGAAAAGCGCCACATCGCAATCCTTGGAGTCGGTCAACTGGTTTACCGAATTGTCTGATATCTCGTTACCAAAGCTTTTAATGTTGTTACCGCTATCGATCAAAAAGCTATCGATTGGGGTTGCACCTCCTATCGGAGTATTCTTCAGAGCTTCTCCAAGTCCTTTAGATATAACTGAAAGACCTCCTAGCACTGTCTGCTCCATAGTGTTTGTAGAATACTCTTTTAAAGCATTGTAAGTATCGGTATATAGCTGTTTATATTTAATACTTTGATCATATATCTGGGTTGATTTTTTACTCAAATAATCTTCACTGAAGTTCTCATTCAAAAGTACCTCTAGATAAATAGCAAACGAGTACATTCCAAGCGACAGCTTGTAATCCTTGAAGCTCTCTTTGACCGACTTGATTCGTTCCTCGACATTTGCGCCAAAATGAATAATATCCTGCTTGCTAACCTTCTTAGCGATTTGATCTCTATAGAAAACGACATTTTCATGAGCTAGTCGCTCAATAGATTGGACTTCATTAAGCTTGCTATCTAGGAACTTGCTATTATCCCAATTGAATTTGTAATCATTAAGGGTATCGATTAGAAAATGCAGGCTTCCTTTTATCTCTGACCTATCTCTATCTTTTATGTAATCGAACATTTCCTGTTGCAGTTCTTGTATCTCGTCGAGCTTCATGTTGATTTCGATTACAACCGCTGATATCGCAAGAGTCATAGGATCAATCGGCATTGTTGCGCTAATGTTCACAGGAGCGCCATCTACAGGGGTCCACCTCATTTGCCCGACGAAATCCCCATTCTTTACAATCGTTCCAAGAAATCCTGTACCATCTTTAGCCTGAGCAAGCGTACCGACCTTTCCCAAAGCATCACCTTTGTAGAGTCCACCCATCGCAACTTGCACGCTCCCTTTGATATCCCTAAACATAGGAAGAAAAGAGCTGAGTGTGCTTCCTGCAAAGATGGCGTTATCCCAAGGTATGTTGTTGTAGCTACTAAGTTCGATTTGTCCGCTTTCTAGCTCTTCGCTCGGTACAACTTCTATATCAGTAAATATACTGGCTAGTTCTTTTTTGCCGATTTCCTTATTCATACTTTGGCTTCTTCCATTTGAAACATAACCTCAAATATCTATTATCCCATTTAATGAAGCTAGGCTTTTATCTTTCGCCACAGTAGACGAGCTCCGGCAAGACTTGTCGGAGACCTAACGAATCCAGTTCGAAAATCAAAACGAATAAACCGATTTGGTCGATTAAGCCCCGTGGAGCCAGACCTATTTTTAACAAAACCTAAGACAGCAGACCCAAAATCAGACCCAAAACAGGGATATAGGCGGATGTCAAAGGATGTCAAAGGGTCACATCTAATGGCATAATCTAACGATCATATTCGTGCGTTAAATGGGTTATTTATGCGTCAGCCCCGCTGCGAACTTTCCTCCGATTTTGTCCACATTATTCAACGAGGACTTGGTCGCCGAGCCCTCTTCGAGGATGATGTCGACAAAAAACGCTATCTGGATACACTCAAGCGCATGATGGGTGAGTATGATGTCTCAATTCTGGCTTGGACGCTCACGACGAATCATATTCACCTGCTCGTGAAGACTACGCCTGCACTCTTTATGCAGTGAGCGTATGATTGGTGTCATTTGATGTGACCCTTTGACACAGACTGAAACAGGGGTCGGTTTCGTGTGCCACTTTCATAGTCACCATTTATTGCTTGACCTTTACGTTGCGTTAAGGATGACAATCCTGCAAGGAGGTGAGAGACATGAACGAAAGAGGATGTTCGATCGGCGAGCTCGCGAGGTTATCGGGGGTCAGTACCCGCACCCTTCGCCATTACGAGAGCATCGGATTGCTCCATCCATCGCGAGATGCTAATGACTACCGGCTTTACAGTGGCGCAGACGCGAAGCGGCTCACGCAGATACAGGCTATGAAGCTCTGCGGGCTTCCGCTTGCAACCATAAAAAGGCTGCTTTCGGCCGATGGGGTAAACATTCGCTCAACGCTTGTTGATCATCTCGACCACCTACGTGCACAAGGTGATTCTCTGTCAGAGGCGATGCGCCGTACCGAAGCGGCGATCGCGGCGATTGAAAGGTTGGATGGTATGGCTACGAAAGACGCACTTCAAGAGCTCAAGGAAAAAGGACTTCGAGAGTTCGAGAAAAACTACGGGGATGAGGCCCGCAAGCGTTATGGAAACGATACGATTGAGGCGGCGAATGCGCGTATGATGGCTCTTACGCAGGATGAATGGGATGCCAAGGAGTTGCTTGAGGAGGCTATCAAGGTTCAGCTGCGCCTTGCGATGGCGTCTAATGACCCGGCATCTGCTGAGTCTGAAGAGCTGGTTCGCATGCATGAGCGTTGGATAGCGATGCATTGGGGACAAGGATATGGCGACGAAGAATATCTCGGTATGGTTCGCGGGTATCAGGCTGATCTGCGATTCGTGGAGTATTACGATTCCGCGGCTGGCGAGGGTGCCACGGAGTTTCTGATCGAAGCAGTGGAGGCATGCCGGAACAGCCGGGATAAGAGTTAGGGTCGACTCCTGATCTGTATCGTGCGATCTATGATATGAGGCCGCCTTTGTTGGCGGCCTCGTTCAGTCAGGATCATTGGCCTTAAGCAAAGCGGCAACGGGACAAATCCTATTGCCGCTTTTGGTTTCCTGATAGATATATCGTGCTATCAGGCTGAAGGGATGTTATGCGCCTACGGGCATATCTTCTTCAAGCTCCAGATCTTCCTTTGTAGGCTCAGAATCCGCATCATGCTCACCAAGCTCTTGGCGGCGAGCCTCTTCAAGTTCGTGCTGCTTTATCTCTTCGGCCGTGAAACCCTTCCAATTCGGTTCAATGCCCTTTGCTTTATCCTGCGCAGCAGAAATGAGACCGGGAACGATATATGCGATCCAACATGCGATCGCGCCCCAAAGATTCACGCCGAGGAAGTTGGCGTACTTTCCTTCACCGATATTCAGGAAGGAAAGCGATGAAGGATCGACCACATCCCAAATTCCAAGAATCATGCCGATCCAGAAAGCCAGCATGAAGCCTGTATTCGTTGGCTTCACAACACCGTGCATTAAAAAGATCGGACCGAGTCCCATGATCATCGTGCCGGAAATGGTGGTAGCTGTGATAATGCTCGCGCCCATAATCATGGGAAGATTGCCCACGATTCCGAAAATGATCATGACGGCGATTCCGATCATACGCACATTCTCAGGCTTGATGCCGAGAATGCCGGGAAGATCGCGCGAGCAAAGCTTTCCAAGGGAAGTGAAAGTGGAATCGAGTGTCGAGCCGGCGGTGGATATCATTATCACAGCAACGAAGAAGAATGCGACAATACCGAGCGAACGCGCGACGATGACAGGAGCATCAGACCCGCTTCGCGCGGTACCGTCGAGGAACAGATCGACCCCGACGAGTGAAAACAGTACGATAGCTACAAAACCGAGCAATCCGGCCACGACGAACGCTTTCAGCATTTTCTTCGCATCGCAGAGGAAACCACGATCGGTAAGCACCGCATCATGGAAGCCGTAAGAGAGGCATTGCAGGCCGGCACCGATGATGAAGTCAACGCCTCCTTCGAGAGACCAAACGCCGCTTGCGGCATACGAGTCCACACCATGCTTAGGAACGATAATGATGAGCACGCCTATGAGCAGAACCCCGAAAAGGATAGCTTGAACAACGTCGGTTACGAGAGAGCCGCGCATGCCGCCTTTGCAGCAATAAGCGATAGTTATGAACGTCATCAATAAGGCTGCAATGATGAAAGGAGCGCTTCCTGATTCACCGTAATACGCGCCGATGACTGAAGTATTGGACCAAACTTCATTGAAAAGACGAATTAGGATGGCTGCTGAGAAACAGAACGCGGCCGCCACACCATAATGATCGGTGAGGAAGCTGACCATACCCTTCGCTCCGAATTTTCTGCGAAGTCTGTAAAGCGCCCATCCCGTAAGAGGGATGCAAAGCCAATAGACGGCATAACCGATGCCGCCTACAATGCCGAAATCGGCACCCATGTTCGCTGCATTCGTTACAGATTTCGCAAAAATCCAAGCGATGAAGACTGAAGCCATGATCATCCATGGATTCGCATCTTTGCCTTGACGATCCTCACCGCGGAAAAAACCGCCCACAGTAACAGTCTTAGGGGAGATGATGAACATGGCGATGCCATAAACGATCAAAAATCCCCAAAACAGTAATCCCGTCCAATCGGTCATTTGGTCTCCTTTCAGAGTCAGATATCATTGCTGGTATAGATATGATATTAAAATGAGTCTATTAGTAGATATTGTCAACTAGTTGATATAGACGACTGAAAAGATTCGTCGGTGAACGGAATCCGGTACAAACATAAAAGTGCGCATGTTGATCGATGCACCCATTGTAAAGACCCGCGAAATCGTCTGGAAGCTTGGAAGTCTACTCTTGAACTAGGGTTCCTCCACAGCTGGATCCGAAGCCTGCGGTACATGCGTAGCAATGGTTGGCAAACACTATCGGGCGACGAAGTGGTCGAGTGGGATCGTTTGCATAATCTAAGATGGTTAGCGACTCGCCCTCACTCCCCAAAAGTACGCGATCGATAGCGGAGCGCGTCAATTCGCCTTCTGAAACCTCGGGAAGCAACCCCGATGAAGCCCCTAGCCCAATAGCATGGTTGAAATCGCAATCGTATACCGTGCCGTCCCATCCGACAGTCATCTGGTGTCTGCACATTATTTGAGAGCAGGTCTGCGGATTGAATGCATCAATGAGCATGTCCATGTATGCTTTGAAAGTGCCGTCATCAAGAAGCTTTGCGCCGTATCTGCCGATCGGATTGTTCGCTACGGCGAAAAGATTGTCGAAATTGATGGATAGCTTCGATAATCGACGCCTGTACATCTTTTCGAGGTCTTCCTGTAACGGTGGCAAAACCGGCTCTTGCGGATTGAAGACGACGTCCAGCTTATGTTTGCCATCATGCCCATACCCGCGTGCATTAAGCTCGCGAAGCATATCAAGCGTCGCATCGTATGTATTGCGTCCGCGCTGCGCATCCGATTCGGCTTCGAACACGTTGGGAAGCGAAGCGACGATTTCAACCCCGAGCTCTTCGAACAGATCGATGAAATGTCGATATTCGGGTTCTTGCAGTATAACCAAATTGGATCGCAGCATAACATTGGGCACGATCTTTATTGCTTCGCGTAGAAACCACTCGATATCAGGATGCATCTCAGGAGCACCACCTGTAATATCGATAGTTTGGATATTGTGATCGGCTGCCACTTTCAAAACAGCCTCGAGAGCTTCTCGACTCATCATCTCGGTACGGATTGGACTTGACTCCACATGGCAATGTTTGCAAGCTAAATTACACTTTGCTGTTATGTTGACCTGTATGGTACTAAGATCCTTTTCCGTTACACGATCAGCATCGTCAAGGATCATGTCGTCGAAATACAGGAGGCTTTCCAAGGCCGCATGCACATCCGAATTGCTCGCATGCTTTATCGCGTTGTCGCTTTCTAAGTGTGCCTCACGAATGCCCTCCAATTCAGCTCGCGCGGTTTCACCCAACACGAAGCCTCCAAGGAGCGAATCCCGAATGCGGTCGTCGGGACCATTTAAAATACGCGATCGATAAGAGATAGCTGCCGCAGATGTCGGAGACCAGAGCCCATCGAACCACTTCACAAATGACGCATGATCATAGCGAACAGGGATGGCTTGAACATACAGCCCATTAAGCTCATATTCGAAAAGGCTGTCTTCAAGCGGATTTGTAGCTATACGTACGCACAACCCGAAATTCTCACCTGTAAAGTTCGGGAGTCCTGCAGCGCCGTTGTTGATGACAACACCGCGTGCCAAACGAATTGCTGCTGGAGCACAAGTGTGCGTAGTAGTGAAAACATCAAGGTTGCAGTTCTGCATGAAGGTGTCAACCTCGTCTTGACGCAGGATATCTTGCAATCTTTCGCGCGAATTGTCCCAGCCGCCTAGCAGCTTCTCATCACCATGTGTGATCCCTACACGTCTTCCTGAAACATGTGCGACCAAAGTAGAAGGGCGTTTCTCCAATGAGAACTTCAATTCCGGATTGGAATCGAGCGCGAAAGACAGCATCTTATGGATTCGGTTGGATCGCGCCACTGCATCATCGGATGTGCACTCAGGGTAGGCACATCCGCATCCCACACCAATATCATCTTGGCGTCGAAGTTCGGCTTCAACATTGCCCACGAGAGGAATGTAGCCTTCGATCCTATGCTCTATATCGGCGAAGTTTTCCGCTGTCTTGTCGAACCAATGGATGTCGCCATTCAAAACCACCTTGACGCTCGCCTTGGGATTGCGCTCGTGTTCTGTCTCGACTAAAGCATCGATAGCTTCTGCGGCAAAAGGATTGCCATACAGGCCGCCAACGACATAGAGGATGTCGCACTCGATATCGGGATTGCCTTTGAATGCGTCTTCAGGAATACGGTAATCGACAGGGCATGCGCGACCTGCATCCTTGAAGAGACGTCTTTTTTGTCCGATAGGAGCGCACGATGACATGATGACCTCGCTTTAGTTGCTTGTTAATGTTGCGCGATCTTACGAGATTGGTTCTAAGATCGGCATTGTAAGCGTATTAAAGCATTGTGAGATTCTTTTTGCAAGACAATAACGACTATTCGACTATATCTAATATGTCGAGGTGAATTCAAGCTAAGTTCTTTTGATTGTATTGGAACGCGCAACCGACCTCTGCGCTAGGTAACAAGGTGCCCAAACATCGCATTCCATATCTACCTCGGAGACTTACGTGCTTAACACGGCAATAGGATAAAGTCTTTTGTCGCGCCTAGAATGTCTCGAGCAGATCTTTTCCATACATACTTTCAAGGATGGCGATAAGGTTTTCGAACTCGGATATATAGCGTGCAAGGATGTCATCCACAAGACGTATTGCAAGGCATGAATCATAAACGTGTTCTGCAGCGTTTCGGTCTTCGAGCATCGAAAGCCAAAGTCCCTCATCGATAAAGTCGTATGCTGTATAAGCCACTTTGATAACGCCGCGAGGAGATCTGGTTGCGGCATCTTGTCGCCCTTCATGCCTGAGCGCTTCTCGCATTAGCTTCCATGCAAGTTCGAATTGAAGAGAGAACTTATTTATGATGCCACTTTGTACGAATTCGTTGGTGAGGTCTTGTTCAGGTGCTTTTGCCAAGATCGCAAGATTCGACTTATAGTTTGAATACTTAGCCATATAAGATCACGCCCTCATCGTCGATGCGTTGCCGAAGCTCATCGCTTATGGCGGCCGAAAGATCTACGAAATCGAATGATAGTAGGGTAGGGCAGCGTTCATCAATGGCTTCGACGAAATCGTGATATCGTTTTCCGCAAATTGCAAGATCTATGTCGCTTTTATCGGAGTAGGTTCCATTTGCGCGCGAACCGAATAGGATTACTGAATCCATTTGAAGATCACGAGCCTGCTTGACGATGAAGTCGATCACGTTTTCTTTCAACCCGAAATCATCCATGAAGTTCGTAGCCCCTCAAAAGTGTCCGGATAATGAAAAACCCACGATACGAATCGTGGGTTTCAAATTTAAAATGGCGGGATGTACGAGACTTGAACTCGCGACCTCCGACGTGACAGGCCGGCGCTCTAACCAACTGAGCTAACACCCCAACTGTTGTTAAAACAGTTCGTATATTATAAGCAGAAGTTTTTTTTCAAACAACCCCCAATTTGAAAAAAATTCAAATCATCGGTCGACGCACGATTTCTCAATCGTTGTATGACGGAATTGGTATTACTGCTATCATTTTGTGCGCGGCCGATATGATCGGACCTACAGATCGATCCTGTGGCCGCATTTTAGTGTCAAGTTTGACTTTCCGGTCGTTATGGTATCGAGCGGATGGAATGCAGGGGATAGAGCCAGTGGCTAAGACGAAACGCGATATAGCCGATGAGTTGCCGACTATTGCAGACAATGAGCAGATATGTCCATCGGATAGCCTGCTTCCTGAAGGCATCGAGCGCATCAATGATGAAGCCATTGCGGCAACAAGGCTCATTCAAGAATACCCTCCGCTTAAGTCTGAAGGGAAAAAGATAATAGCCGCGTTTGACTTCGATGGCACCTGCATAAACGGCTCGTCTCCAAAAAAACTCGTGAGCATCCTTTCGAAGAAAAAGCGCCTTTCGCCATATAAGCTATTGCGCATATTGCTTTGGGGTGCAGCTTATAAGCTAAACCTTCCAAAGGATGCAGAAGGCGTGCGGGCACGCGTTTTCTCGGCTTTTTCGGGGCTTTCGGCTGTAAAGGTCAACAGATTTCTCTGCAAGTTCTACCACGAGAAGATCTCGCCGATCTATCGCGAAGATGCCGATGCTGCCATGATCGCGCATATCGAAGCGGGTCATATCGTCGTTTTGGTTTCCGCCAGCTTCGAGCCGATAATCGCGGCCGCCATGACAGAGCACCCTATCCAGTTCGCCCTCGCCTCGCGTATGCACATCGACAAGAACGGCTGCTATACGGATCAAGTGGAGGGAAAGCCTACCGAGGGAGCCGACAAGCTCGAGGTTCTGACAGATTTCGCGAATTCGTATTTCGGCGAAGGGAATTGGGAGCTGGGATTTTCCTACGCCGATCACTTCTCTGACCTTGAGATGCTCGATGCGGCCTCTCATCCCTGCGCGGTTACTCCAGACGGCATGTTGAAGCGTGCGGCAACCGAGATGAATTGGGACGTTTTAGACTGGAAATGATCGCTTGCGGCGTTTTGCTTGCATGTAATCCGTACTTCAAGTCAACGCATGGTTTACATTCTTTCGATGGATGCGTGTCTCTTGTGTGAAGTCGTACAAATGTATGTATGAAAAAGCTTCGACCTAGAGTAGAATATGCAATGAACTGTAGATTGGCCCGAAGGAATGTGGCCATTGAGAACTTAGGTTCTGAAACGAGGTTGAGATCATGAACAATAACAAGGACATCGGATCGACTCCCCGCGAAGACGATACCAACAATGCCCGGATAGATTACTTGAAGCGAGCTGCCGCAGCCGACGAGGCGGGCGATTCTCTTTTGAGCATGTACCTTTATCTGGCTGCGTTTCAGCAGGCCGCAAGGGAAAATCCCGTACCTAACGAAGCCGCCATCACAGGCCTTAAGCAGGCTTGGGCGCTTGCGTGCGCAAACAAAGAACGCTCTCTTGCTGAGTATATCTTCGAGCTCATGGAGCCTTATCTGAGTGCAGACGAAGTGTCGCTTTGCGCTGAGGAGTTGCAAAACCTTGCGCTTGATAAGCTGGAGGAGTTCGGTCTTTCCCGTGAAGAGCTCGAGAACATGGCCAATATGATCTCCGATGACTTGGTGGGAATGGGCGCAATGGGCGACCCGATTATCAAGATAGACCAGATCATATCTCCGGCGCATCCGCTAAAGCTCAAGATCAGCAAGCCGACTTCTGGAAAGCCTGTTGACGGTATCGATGATAAAGACAAGACTTCCGGCAAGATTGGCGCGAATGCCGTAGCTGAGCTTCCCGCTCCTGCATCATCGCAGGATAACGCAGCGCCTTCTACGCCGACGCTCACCCCGCCTGAAGGCTCTTCTGCGGACACTGAAGATGTCTCATCCGATGATGATAGCTTCGAGGAGAGTCCCGCTGAGTTCTTGAGCAAGGCGGAGTCCGATCTGCAAAGCCTGTTCAGCGGTGAGACCGTAATGAATTACGAGACCATCGCGGGTTATAACAACGCGATAAACCTGATGCGTGATTTCGGCATCGGAATGGGAGACGATCTCGAGTTCAAGCAATTCGTCGATATGCTCAACGCCAAGCACGGTCTGTCCCAGATGCCGGCGCTCGATACCATAATCCTTCGCTCGCCTGCGCGCGAGGACGCGAACCGATTTATGATGGCCACGCTTGGAGAGCTCTCCGCACCAACCATCCATATGCGGATGGAGGAGAACTATCAGGGCATGCCTGTTCTGTGCGTGAGCGCGCATTCTGTTGACATCCCGAAGAACAACTCGCTGCGCGATGTCTTTGCAAAAGGTGGCGTTCTTGTGCTTGAGGACCTTGACCTTTGGACCTCTCCGGCAACGGAGCTCGGCGATGATCCGAGTGCGTTTTTCATGATGCAGCTCACCAGAGGCGCTAGGGAAGCGGTCAATCTTATTGGTTCTGCGGTCAGCAATCCCGAGGTCAACGTCATTGTTACCTGCTCGACCAAGGGCGCTATCGATCCGTTTTTCCTAGATATGCTCGAACCCATGTCGGTCATAGAGATCGATTACCCCACCCCTGAAGAGCGTGTGGAGATCTGGATGGATATATCCAATAGCCACCCTTCTATCAATTCGATCAATAAGGCCGATCTCGTCAGACTTTCTGCGAATATGCCGAGATTCGATATATACATGGCCGCGCGTGAAGCTATTGAAGAGGCATATAAGCTGGGCTTGATCTCGCGTCGCTATCAACCGGTTACGCGTGATAATCTCTTTGACAAGCTCGCAGCCTATCAGCCCCTTGAGTCTGATGAATACTCCGAGCTTGAAGATGCCGTCATTGACGACTTTAGGATCGATCTTGGGCATATCGACGACCTCCTAAAGGAGGAGTGATCGCGAAGCGCGCTCATCCGTCTGCGGCGATCTCGTCCTGAAGCCTTCGTTAAACAAATATAATGTGCAGGATCGATGATCCGGATGCGCTCGTTGAAGGGCGCCTCTGAGCGTTTTCGGTCTTGATGTGTCGGTAAACTCGGATATTGCAACTGTGGGTCTTTTATGGGTCTGATTGAGATAATCATAATCGCCTGCGGGCTTTCGATGGATGCTTTCGCGGTATCCATCTGCAAAGGCCTGTGCATGAAGCGGATGAATTGGCTCCATGCGCTCACGATTGCGTTTTTCTTCGGGCTTTTTCAATCCATCATGCCCGTTATAGGATGGGCGCTAGGGTCGAGCTTTGCCGAGATAGTAGAGCCGGTGGATCATTGGGTGGCCTTTGTGCTGCTCGCATTCATAGGTGGCAAGATGCTCTGGGATGCGGCGCATGAACAGGAAGAGACTCAATGCCCTGCCGATCCTGATAAGCTCGATCTCAAAGAGCTTTTCATGCTCGCCATCGCTACGAGCATCGATGCTCTGGCTGTCGGAATAACACTTGCGTTCTTAGGCGTGAATATCGCCGTGGCTGCATGTGTGATCGGCATCATCACGTTCGTGTTTAGCCTCATAGGAGTTGGGATCGGGCACGTCTTTGGCTCGAAATGCGAGAAGGGCGCCACCATCGCGGGTGGGATCATACTTATCCTTATCGGAGTAAAGATACTGCTCGAACATCTTGGTCTGATTTCGTTTTAGGCGATCGGGAGATGACCTAGACATCTCGAGCGGCAAAAATGCATTTTCGACATGCCTTGTTTATAAGCCGATGGACGTATGAGCGTTTCGACAACATAGAAAAGCATCCTGTTGAGGCTGTTTCGTTTATGTTTCTGTTTGTATCGCCGACTATCGACTTGTACATAATGAAGTAGAATTGAGCGATCTGTCTTATAGGAAACCAAGATCTGGAGAGAAGAAATGTCAAGCATCGAGAACACCATAGCCTTCTTAGGACCTGTCGGAACCTACACTCATGAAGCGGCGCTGTTCTTTGCCGAGAAACTTGATATTAAAGATCCTGATCTTTTGGAATGCGTTTCATTTGATGATGTGTTTGACGCGGTCGATAGAGGGCGTGCTGCATATGGTGTTGTTGGTAAGGAAAACTCCATCGAAGGGCCAGTAACAGCGACGCTTGATAACTTCGCCTTCAGATCGTCTGCGGTCATCTTGGCCGAACACGTTGTCGATATAAACCATTGCCTGCTCACAGCCATTGATGCTGAGGTGGACAACATAACAAAAGTCGCATCACACCCGCAAGGTCTGGCGCAATGCAGGCGCTATCTGACCGAAAAGCTTCCGGGTAGGGAAACTATCATCACATCCTCCACGGCAGAGAGCGCTCGTCTTGCCGCATCTGATCCGACCATCGCCGGGATCGCCAACGAGTTCGCCGCCGAACTCCACGGCTGCAAGGTGGCTGCGCGTGAGATTGAGGATCATCTAGGGAATCAGACGGCGTTTGCGCTCATTGGCCGTCATGGAATGGATGCCAACATTAATGGTGACAGGTTTAAGACTACCATAGCTCTGTTTATGCAGGTCGACAAGGCTGGCACGCTTAATATGATCCTATCTGAATTCGCTTACGCCAACATAAACCTTTCAATGATTCAGTCAAGACCGATGAAGCAGCAGCTAGGAGACTATATGTTCTTTATCGAGTTTGAAGGTCGCGAGCGTGATGTCAACGTGCAGACCGCTCTTTCCTGTCTTCGATTGAAGCTTCGTGAAGTGAAAGTGCTTGGTAGCTATCCTGTCGTATAGGTGTCTATAATAATGTTACACTACTAAAAGTTTGTAACATTATTGAACCATTTACGTGAGATTCCAATCTTTTTTCTAAGCTGTGCCCCTATTGTGTCCATCCTCGTTGCAAAATAATTCTGTTTGTAAATTACGAGGACACCTAGAGGGGGTGTGCACATGGAAGATCAGGCCACGATCATGAATGCCGAGAGCATCCTGGAATCGCGTGGCGTGACACGTCGTAGCTTCATGAAGCTCTGCGCAGGCGTCGCAGCAGCAGCTGGACTGTCACAGCTCGCTATTCCTAGAATCGCCGAGGCGATCGAAGAGTCCGTGATTGGTGCGACTTCGGGAGACCTTTATCCGGTTATCTGGATTGAGGGGGCTTCTTGCACTGGTTGTACGGAATCCTTCGCTCAGATCGAGACTCCTGATGTTGCATCTGTGGTTCTCGACATCATCTCACTGAACTATTCTGAGACGCTGTCGGCAGCCGCAGGCTACTCAGTCGAGGAGGCAAAGGCGCAGACCATTGCCGCAGGGAACTATATCCTCATATATGAGGGTGCGGTTCTTGAGAATTGGGGCGGAGAGGCTCTGCGTGCAGCAGGCGAGACCGGCATCGAGTCGCTCGTTCATGCTGCAGAAGGCGCCAACGCTGTCGTTGCAGTTGGTTCTTGTGCTGTGAACGGCGGATGGATGGCTGCAGCTCCGAATCCATCAGGAGCTATCGGAGTTCAGCAGTGCCTGAAAAACGAAGGCATCGATACTCCGGTTATCAACATCCCGGGTTGTCCTGTCAACCCAGAGTGGGTTATGGGCGTGCTGGTCGACGTCGTTCTTCTTAAGGACCCGAGCCTTATCAAGCTCAATAGCTTCAGCGAGCCAGCTGCTCTGTTCGATCAGACGATTCATGACAACTGCGAACGCCGCGGTCATTTCGAGAACGGCGAGTTTGTCTATGAGTTCGGATCTGAAGAAGAGGCCAAGGGATACTGCCTGTATCCGCTAGGCTGCCGCGGACCTCAGACGAAGGCTCTTTGCGGTGTCACCCTTTGGAACAATCGCCGCTCTTGGTGCGTTCAGGCCGGAAGCCCGTGTATCGGTTGCTGCGAGGCTAACCCGAACAACCCGGGCGATAACTGGGTCGAGGTCAACGCTCCGTTCTATAAGCGTTTCCGCGATCTGAACATCGGAAGCTTCAAGTTCCAGCCCGAGCCTGCCGCATGGATCCTCACCGGTATCGTTGCGCTTGCTCTCGTTGTTCACGGCTTTGGCATGAAGGCCACAGGCCGTATGGACGGCGGTGCTCCGTTCGAGCCGATCCGCAAGTGGGATAAAGAGCATCCGAATCAATCCATCGGCACGTATGCCAACTCTGAGACAGGTGGCCCCGTCCTTTCTGCTGAGATTACCGAGGAAAACACTATGCACCCGGTCGCGGCAGAGGATGTCGTCGTTGAGGATTATGAGCAAGAAGTAGGGGGTGGCACTGAATAATGACACGTTCGGTTATCGATCCAATCACACGTATCGAGGGACACCTCCGCGTAGAGATGGAAGTCGAGCAGGGAGTTGTCACTGATGCTTGGGTATCAGGCGGCTGCTTCCGCGGCATGGAGCTCGTCGTGCAGAACCGCACACCTCAGGACGCTGCGCAAATCGTGCAACGTATCTGCGGTGTTTGCCCGGTATCGCACACGCATGCTTCCTCTATCGCCGCTGAGAAGGCTTACGGCATCACCATCTCCAACAATGCACGTCTTGTTCGCAATCTGATCGAGGGTGCGCAGTTCCTGCACTCTCACATCCTTTGGTTCTACAACCTTTGCGCGCTTGACTATGTCAATCCGCTCGACGCTCTTAATGCGGATGTTGCGGATACATACACGCTGGCGCAGGCTGCTGGCACCTCCATGGATACCGACTTTGCGCTTCTGAAGGAGAAGCTCGAGCGCTTTGCCGCGAACGGTCAGCTGTCCATCTTCTCGGGCAACTGGTTCAACTGCGACGATGGCGAGGGCTACAAGCTCACCCCTGAGCTTAACCTCATTTGCACCGCTCACTATCTCGAGGCTCTGAAGATGCAGGCACGTGCATCTGAGGTGGCAGCTCTGATCGGTGGCAAGATGCCGCACGTTATGACCGTCGTTCCGGGCGGCACCGCTTTCGTTCCGACAGAGCAAAAGCTGGATGACCTGTGGGCTATGGTCAATGAGATCTATGACTGGGTTGCCACTACGATGATCCCGGATACGCTTGCGATTGCTCAGTTCTATGGCAATGCTCTTGACTTTGGTAAGGGCTGCGGTCGTTACATCGCTTGGGGTGTCTTCGAGGGTCCGGATTGGCCTTATGGCGGCGACTACATCGAGCAGATGATCAATCGCTATCTGCCGATGGGCGTTCTTGATGAGAAACTCAACGTTTCCAACGTTCAGGAAGACCTCATCACCGAGTACATGGGTCATTCTTGGTACAAGGGTGATGACACCTATACGTCTCCATACTTCGTCACCGAGCCTGACTTCACAGAATACAACGTCGAGGATCGCTATACATGGGTGAAGTGCCCTGCGTATGACGGCAAGCCTATGGAGGCCGGCGGTTTCGCCCGCATCCTTGCTGCATACAAGCGCGGCGTTCCGTTCATCGTCGAGCAGGTCGACGCGATGCTCGTTGCTCTCGGCGCGAAGCCCGGTCAACTTGAGGTTCTTCAGAACACGCTCGGCCGTACCGGCAGCCGCCAGATCGAGACTCTCTACATCGCAGGGCTCATGAAAGAGTGGACGCTCGAGCTTATGGAGGCTATCAAGGGCGGCGACTCCGAGTACTTCCGTACTCCTGCCACCGAGACAGGCGAGGGAACAGGCTTCTGGGAGGCACCGCGTGGTGCTCTGTATCACTCGGAGAAGATCACTAACAACAACATCGACGGATATCAGATCATCATTCCGTCGACTTGGAACCTTGCTCCGACAAATGCAGATGGCGTTCATGGACCGATGGAGCAGGCTCTTATCGGCTGCCCTGTCAATGACATCGATATGCCGATCAACGCGCTGCGTACAGTTCACAGCTTCGATCCGTGTACTGCATGTGCCGTTCATATCACCGAGCCGGCAACGGGCAAGACGTTCAAGACGGTCACTAGCCCTTGGGGGGTGAAGTAAATGGCTCATCTCGCACACTATCGTGAAGCCCATCCTATGGTCTTCGTGATCACGCACTGGATCAATCTGGTGTGCATGATCCTTCTCATCTTTACCGGATTCATCATCCATTACCCGTTCATCGCGGGCATCATGGGTATCTGCCGTGGCGTGCATGTCTTCTGCGGATTCGTTCTGTTCGTGAACTGCGTGTTCCGTGTGATCGCGTCTTTCATCGTGAAGACTTCTCCGACAGGCGGTACTCGCAAGCAGGATACAGACATCAAGTCTTGGCTTCCGCAAAAGGATAACCGCCATCAGGCACTTCAGTGGATCAAGTACTATCTGTTCCTCAAGAAGGATCATCCGCTGGGAGCAAAGTTGGGCGTGCCGCAAAAGCTGTCCTACCTGCTCATCCCGTTCCTTATCTTCATCATGTTCTGGACTGGTCTTTGCCTTTGGGCTCCGACCATGAATGTTGCTTGCTTCGCAGGCACGACAGAGCTTGTCGGTGGCGCTATGTCGATGCGCATCATCCACTACTACTTCATGTTCGTGTTCATTATCTTCATGTTTATCCATATCTATTTGGCAAACGTTGAAGGTACCGCACCGACTAAGCTGATGTTCTTCCATAAGGAGCATGGTGGACTCGTATATGATCCTGAGCTTCACAACATCGTTGGTGAGGACCTCGATCCTCATAAGGATAAGTAGTTTATTCTTGCAGACGTATGAGACGGAGCTGTCATTTTGGCAGCTCCGTTTTTTGTCTGATGAATTTTTCACTGAAATTTTCATGCATATGTCACAGAGCGCCAATATTTTGTACTTTGTGCCGTCGGCCGATACGATGGATACTCCCGGATGCGTGGCGTTTGACAAGCTGGCATTTCAGTCATAATATATCGCCTTGCGTCTCAAATGAGAGGCTTCTTCTCGCATGCGTTTCGCCTGTTGGCACGCAAGAAGAATGTAATAGTAAAGAGGTTTTAGAAAGGAAGAGCTTTGCCTACAATCAATCAGCTAGTACGCAAAGGTCGCCAAAAGAAGGCTGAGAAGTCCAAGACTCCGGCCCTCAAGGGCAACCCGCAAAAGCGCGGCGTTTGCACGCGTGTGTACACCACGACTCCTAAGAAGCCGAACTCAGCGCTTCGTAAGGTGTGCCGTGTCCGCCTTGTCAACGGCATGGAGGTCACCGCATACATCCCCGGAATCGGCCACAACCTTCAAGAGCACTCGATGGTGCTTATCCGTGGTGGCCGTGTTAAGGACCTTCCTGGTGTACGTTACAAGGTCATTCGTGCAGCGCTTGACTGCGCACCTGTGGACAACCGCATGCAGGCTCGTAGCCGCTACGGTGCTAAGCGTCCTAAGTAAGTAAATCGTTAAGTCGTGCGGATTCGCAAAGAGCGGATCTAATGGTTCTTAAAGAAAGCGGGAACCCGAAGCGCGCAGAGAAGAAAGAGAGAAAAGCATGCCACGTCGTGCAGCTGCTGGACGTCGAGTGATTCAGCCCGACGCAAAGTATAACAACCGTCTTGTCACCCAACTTATTAATAAGGTTATGCGTGATGGCAAGAAGTCCCTCGCAGAGCGCATCGTTTATAGCGCATTTGATATTGTTGAGGAAAAAACAGGCGAAGATCCGCTGAGTATCTTCAAAAAGGCGATGGACAATGTCCGCCCAACACTTGAGTGCAAGCCCAAGCGTGTCGGTGGTGCTACCTATCAGGTTCCTATGGAGGTTAACTCTCGCAGAGCTACCACTTTGGCAATTCGCTGGATTGTCGATTACTCACGCAGCCGTCGTGAGCACACCATGGCGGAGCGTCTTGCGACCGAGATCATGGAAGCCTCCGAGAATACCAGTAACGCCGTGAAGAAGCGCGAAGATATGTATAAGATGGCCGAAGCGAACCGTGCGTTCTCGCACTATCGTTTCTAAGGCAGGTACAGTATGGCTAAACTTGACCTTAAAGATACGCGCAACTTTGGTATCATGGCCCACATCGATGCGGGCAAAACTACCACCACCGAGCGTATCCTTTACTACACTGGAAAGACTCACAAAATTGGTGAGGTGCATGACGGTGCGGCTACCATGGACTGGATGGTTCAGGAGCAGGAGCGTGGCGTAACGATTACCGCTGCGGCAACCACCTGCTATTGGAAGTATCCCCGTGGTCTTGATGATGGCAAGGAATATCGCTTCCAGATCATCGACACACCAGGTCACGTTGACTTCACGTCCGAGGTAGAGCGTTCCCTTCGTGTTCTTGATGGCACCGTAGCTGTGTTTGACGCGGTTGCTGGCGTTCAGCCACAGTCCGAGACCGTTTGGCGCCAGGCAGAGCGCTATGGTGTTCCACGTATTGCGTTCATCAACAAATATGATCGTGTAGGCGCTGATTTCTTCCACGCCATCCAGACCATGCGCGATCGTCTCGATGCTAACGCTATTGCCGCCCAGATTCCTATGGGTGCCGAGGATCAGTTCTGGGGCATTGTTGACTTGGTCACCATGACCGCATGGGACTTCAAGGCCGACGAAAAAGGTATGACCTACCCTGAGGCAATGGATGAGATCCCTGCTGAGTTCAAAGACGATGCTGAGATTTACCGCCAGGAGCTTCTTGAGGCTGCTGCCGACTGTGATGATGACCTCATGGAGAAGGTTCTCATGGAGGAAGAGGTAACAGTCGAGGAGTTCAAGGCCGCTATCCGCAAGGGTGTTATCGCCTGCCAGATCAATCCGGTATTTGTGGGTTCTGCCTATAAGAACAAGGGTGTCCAAGAGCTTTTGGATGCTGTTGTCGATTATCTGCCGAGCCCGGTTGACATTCCTGCCATTAAGGGTATCAATCCTGACAACGATCAGGAAGAAGAGCGTCCGGCAGATCCGAAGGCGCCGTTTAGCTCACTTGCCTTCAAGATCATGACTGACCCATTTGTTGGTAAGCTTACCTACCTGCGTTGCTATTCGGGATCGCTCGATAAGGGCTCATACGTCCTCAATGCGGTCAAGGGCAAGAAAGAGCGTATCGGCCGTTTGCTTCAGATGCACTCCAATCAGCAAATCGACGTTGACAAGTGCTCTGCAGGCGACATCGTTGCTGTTGTTGGTCTGAAGGACACCTCGACTGGTGATACGCTGTGTGCTGAGAATGCACCGATCATCCTTGAGTCAATGCAGTTTGCTGATCCGGTTATCGATATTGCTGTCGAGCCGAAAACAAAGGCTGAGCAGGACAAGATGGCAATTGCGCTTCAGAAGCTTGCTGAAGAGGATCCAACCTTCCGCGTTTCCACAAACCACGAGACCGGCCAGACTATTATTGCCGGCATGGGCGAGCTTCACCTCGAGATCATCATCGACCGACTTCTCCGCGAGTTCAAGGTCGAAGCAAACGTTGGTAAACCGCAGGTTGCTTACCGTGAGCGTCCGGGTCATGAGGTTCTCGGTGCCGAGGGTAAGTTCGTTCGTCAGTCAGGCGGTCATGGACAGTATGGTCATGCGATTATCAACATGTATCCGCAGGAGGCTGGCAAGGGTTACGAATTCGAGAACAAGATCGTTGGCGGTGTTATTCCAAAAGAGTTCATCCCGGCTGTCGACAAAGGCATCAAAGAGGCTCTCGATTCCGGTGTTTTGGCTGGATATCCTGTTGAGGACATCAAAGTCGAGCTCATCGACGGAAGCTTCCATGAGGTTGACTCTTCTGAGGCAGCATTTAAGGTTGCAGGCTCTATGGCAATCAAGGATGCGCTCAAGAAGTCCGATCCGGTTATCCTCGAGCCGATGATGGCTGTTGAGGTTGAGACTCCTGAAGAGTACACCGGCTTTGTTATGGGTGATATCCCAAGCCGCCGTGGCATTATCCAGGGTCAGGAGCAGCAGGGCAACGCTACTGTTGTCAGCGCAAAGGTGCCGCTGTCCCAGATGTTTGGATACGCTACCGATCTTCGCAGTGGTACGCAGGGACGCGCTGTTTACACCATGCAGTTCGACTCATACGAGCCAGTGCCTAAGAATGTTGCAACAGAGATCATCAGCAAAGCCGGCGGTAACGCGTAAGAGACGTCGCAAATTATTTGGAGGAATTTCAAGTGGCTAACCAAAAGATACGTATCCGTCTTAAGGGTTACGATCACGAGATCGTGGATCAGTCTACGAAACTCATCGTTGATACCGCCCAAAAGACTGGTGCAAAAATTTCAGGACCTATTCCGCTACCAACAGAGCGCAATCTGTACTGCGTCATCAGGAGCCCTCATGTGAATAAGGATTCACGTGAGCAGTTTGAGATGCGTACGCACAAGCGCCTGATCGACATCATCGAGCCAACGCCAAACACAGTCGACTCGCTTATGCGTCTTGACCTTCCTGCCGGCGTTGACATCGAGATCAAGCTCTAGGGAGGTACACTGAGATGATAGATTCAATCTATGGCAAGAAGCTGGGTATGACCCAGATCTTTGCTGAGGACGACACCGTCGTGCCTGTCACCGTTGTTCAGGCCGAGCCGAACGTCATTTGTCAGGTGAAGACCACTCAGACTGATGGCTATGAGGCTGTTCAGGTTGGCTTTGGTGCTATTAAGGCTTCGAAGGTTAACAAGCCGATGAAGGGTCATTTCGACAAGCAGGGTGTCGAGCCGAAGCGTTATCTTCGCGAGATTCGCGTTGAGAATGCAGGTGAGTACAATGTTGGTGATGAGAACACCGTTGCTTCCTTTAACGAGGCCGTTAAGGTGGACGTCACCGGAACCTCTAAAGGTAAGGGCTTTGCCGGCGTTATGAAGCGCTACGGATTCCGTGGTGGTCCGGGCGGACACGGTGCTCACTTCCATCGCGCTCCCGGTTCGGTTGGTCAGTGCGCAACCCCTTCACGCGTGTTCAAGGGTGTTCGCCTTCCGGGTCAGATGGGCTGCGATACTGTAACTGTTAGGAATTTGGATGTCGTTCGCATCGATGAGGAGCAGAATCTCCTTCTCATCAAGGGTGCCATCCCGGGCGGTAAGAACGGAATTGTTCGCGTTCGCATCGCCAAGACTCAGTAGGGTAAAAGGAGCTGAATAAATGGCAACACTAGAGATAAAGGATGCGAAGGGCAAGGCGGCCGGTAAGGCCGAGCTCGCCGATGCAGTTTATGGCATCGAGCCCAATATGCATGTTATGCATCGCACCGTGAAAGCACAGCAGGCTGGCTGGCGTCAAGGTACCGCCAACACCAAGACTCGCGGATTCGTATCTGGCGGCGGCAAGAAGCCGTGGCGTCAGAAGGGTACAGGCCGTGCACGTCAAGGTACCATCCGCGCTCCACAATGGCGCGGCGGCGGCACTGTCTTCGGACCACATAGTCGCTCTTATGACCAGAAGGTCAACGGCAAAGAGGTCAAGCTTGCGATGCGCTCGGCACTTTCTGCGAAGCTTGCTGAAGGTGAGCTCGTCATCGTGAAGGCGCCTGCATTCGAGAAGCCTTCCACCAAAGAGGCTGTCGCTATGCTCAAGGCGCTCGATCTTGAGGGCAAAAGGATCACGCTCATCATCCCTAACGATGCTGTGGAGTGCTTCCTTTCGTTCCGCAACATTCCTGAGGTCGAGATTCTGCCTGTGAACAGCATCAACGCATACGACCTTATCGACAACAAAGCTCTCGTCATCGTAGACGATTGCCTGAGCTACATCGAGGAGGTGCTTGCATAATGTCACGCGACGCACGTGAGATCATCATCCGTCCGATCGTTACTGAGCACAGCTACGATGTAATGGATAACAATGTCTACACCTTTGAGGTAGCTAAGGATGCGAACAAGATTGAGATCCGCAATGCTATCGAGACGATCTTCGATGTTACGGTCACGAAGGTCAACACCTTGAACGTCAAGCCGAAGCCGAAGCGCGTTCGCTATCAGAAGAAGGGCTACACTCGCACTTGGAAGAAAGCGATGGTCACCCTCAAAGATGGCGATACCATCGAGATATTCGGAGCATAATTTAGGTTATTGACTCTAAGTTGACATCAAAACGGCGGCAGTTATTGTCGCCGTTTTTTATGCTCGGATGCATTTTGAAGTAAATATAGATATGTGCATTGATCAATGTTTTGACGCTTTGGATAGTGAAACCTTCGGTATCATAGATATATGCTCAAAGATACTTTCAATATAGACATCTGGCGAACTATAACGCATTCTTGGGGACGCTTTATAGCGATCTTTGCAATCGTGGCGCTTGGTGTGGGTTTTTACGCCGGTCTTCGCATGACGGCTCCCGATATGCGTCTTGCGGCAGATGCTTTCTACGATGGCACTAATCTGATGGATATTCGCATCGTATCCACGATGGGTCTTGATGCTGAGGATATCGACGAGATCTCCAAGGTTGACGGTGTTGAGGATGTTGTTGCCGCATATGAGACGGATGTGGTGGCCGAGCTGGATGGCGATCCCTATGTGATGCGGGTGCATTCTTTGCCGTATGAGGCTCAGGTATCGCAGCGCATGGATGAGGTAATGGTTACCTATGATGATGTCAGCTCTCTCAATAAACTAGTTCTTGAGAAGGGCACCTGGCCCAGAGCGAATAACGAGTGTATCCTCTCGGCGGACCGAATTATGAACAAGCCGCTTTCGATTGGCGATAAGCTTACTGTTACTGAATGTTCCACCGGTCTGGATGATACCTTGCGGGAGCGGGAATACACCATTGTCGGCCTAGCGCATTCCTCATATTATTCTGCATCAACCAATATGGGATCCACTACGTTGGGTTCAGGGTACATCCAGCAGTTCATGTATGTACCTGAATCAGACTTCGATGCCGATTTCCCGATTACAGAGGCTTTTGTTACGGTCGAAGGAGCCAAAGATTTTATCTCGGGAAGCTTTGAGTATCAGAGTCGTATAGACGAAGTGATGAAAGAGCTTTTTGGTATCGAAGAGGTGCGTGAACAAGAGCGCTTGCGCACGATTAAAGATAAAGCTCAAGCGGAACTTGACGATGCTCGTGCGCAATTTGAATCAGAGCGCACCGATGCGTTTGCCCAACTTGACGATGCAATGACGAAGCTCAATGATGCGGCGACTACTATTGCGGCAAGCGAGAAGGAAATTGCTGAGGGTGAACGGGCTTATCAGACAGGCATGCGCGAACTTGCCGAGAAAGAATCGGATGGCAATGCGCAGTTGAAAGCCGGACAGGATGAGATCGATGCCAACAGAGTAAAGCTTGAGGAGTCGAAAGTTCAGCTTGATGCAGCAGCTGCCCAGCTAGAAGCGGGTTGGGCGACTATTTCGGCTCTTTCACCGTATCCGGTTAATAAAGATAACGCCGCACAGGTTTTGGATGGAATGAAGCAGCAGCTGGCGATGTTGCCACCGGGAACGCCTGCCTATGAACAACTTGCGGCCTCAATCGAAAAGCTGAGTGCCCTCATAAAGGCTCAGGCGGAATACGATGATGGACTTAAGCGATACAACGACGGCATTGCACAGCTTCAAGCCGCCCAGAATACTCTTGATGCCGAACGCGCATCGGCGGCATCACAGATTGCAGCTGCAAAAAATGAGCTTGCAAAGGCTAAGCGCACGATAGAATCCGGCCGGGTAGAGCTTGCGCAGGGCAAAGCCGAATATGAACAAGGCCTTTCCGAGTATCAGGAAAACCGCGATAACGCAATGAATCAGCTTGCCGATGCTGAGGCCGAGCTTGATGATGCGCAGAATCAAATCAATGATATCGAGACTCCCGAGTGGCTCATCATGGATCGCACGAAAAACTACGGCGCCGAGAGCTTCGATATGGATGCTGGGCGCGTGGATAATATCGCGATGGTCTTTCCGTTCGTATTCTTCCTTGTTGCAGCTCTGGTAGCTCTCACCACTATGACTCGCATGGTTGATGAGGAGCGCATGCAGATAGGCACGTATAAAGCGCTTGGGTATTCTCGCTCGCGCATTACCTCCAAGTACCTGATCTATGCTGCCATCGCCTCGAGCACCGGATCCATCGCGGGGATCGCGCTGATGGCGTTGACGTTGCCAGCGATCATCATGAGTGCGTACGCGATCATGTATATCATCCCGGTATCGAATCTGACCATCGACTGGCCGATCGCGCTTACGGCGATGTTGCTTGGTGTGGGCATTACGCTCTTTGCGACAGCTGCGGCGGCGATATCGACACTGCGGGAGTCTCCGGCAGCACTTATGCTCCCGAAAGCTCCAAAAGCTGGCAAGCGTATTTTGCTTGAGCGGATCAAGCCCATATGGAATCGCCTGTCGTTTTTGTGGAAAGTCACCTGTAGAAATATCTTTCGATATAAAAAACGTCTTTTCATGACTATTGTCGGTATTGCAGGGTGCACCGCGCTTTTGCTTACCGGTTTCGGGCTTCATGATTCGATCAACGATATCATTGACAAGCATTATGGCGAGATCGTCGAATACAACATGGTGATCACCAAAGAAGATGACATAGCCGAAGAAGATGCAGATGCGCTTGATTCGATTCTTGCCGAGCAGGGTCAGGTCGAGGCTTCGGCAGATGCATTTGAAGATACGATGGTCGTAATTGGAAGTGCAAGCGATATGTCGGTCGAGATGATTGTTCCGCGCAGTTTCGAGACGTTTTCTCAGATATGGAATTTCAGGAATAGGGTTTCACAACAGCAGGTCACACTTGATGATACCGGTGTGATTATCACGGAAAAGATTGCGATCAAATTCGGTTTAGATGCCGGCGATACGATCACGTTAGCATCTCAAGATGACATGGGCAACGCGACTAACGAGCGCTATGAATTTCCTGTTACAGGGATTATTGAAAACTATATTGATCACGATGTTTTTATGAGCACTGATCTATATGAGAAGACCTTCCACAAGAAACCCATGTTCAACAATCAGTTTGTGAATACTGCGGTCATCGGTGAGGGTCGCGATCAGTTGGCTGCTGACATTCGCGGTATAGACGGCATTAAAACGGTTACCTTTAATGATGAAACGATTGATATTTACAAATCGGCACTTAAATCGGTAAATATGGTGGTGATCGTGCTGATCATTGCCGCGGCGTTGCTGGCGTTCATCGTTTTGTATAACTTGACAAACATCAACATCACCGAGCGCATGCGCGAGATTGCGACGCTGAAGGTTTTGGGATTTACCGCCAAAGAGGTCTACCAGTATATCTTCCGTGAGATATTGATTCTCTCCGTTATGGGTGCGGCGCTCGGTTTAGGACTTGGTGTCGTGCTCGAGAATTTCGTAGTGACTACCGCTGAGGTTGATATGGTTATGTTCGGTAGAGATATACATTGGCCAAGCTTTGTATTCGCGTTTTTGCTTACGATGCTCTTTACAGTGATCGTCACTTTGAGCATGCGAGGTAAGCTCAAGCGTATCGACATGGTCGAAAGTCTAAAGTCCAATGAATAGCGATGCGAATGCAGGGATATAAGTGAGGATACAGTATGGCGTTTCTCGAAGTTAAGGATGTTACGAAGACATATAAAATGGGAGAGATCGAGGTTCAGGCCGTCAAAGGCATGAACTTTGAGGTTGAGCGCGGGGAGTTCGTAGTAGTTGTTGGGCCGTCTGGTTCAGGTAAAACAACTCTACTCAATATGATTGGCGGTATGGATACCTGCACCTCTGGCACCATCAAACTTGATGATGTCTGTGTCAGTGCGCTTAATCCTAAAGAGGTTACCTTCTATCGCCGATATGATATCGGATTCGTGTTTCAGTTTTACAACCTCATTCAAAATCTCAATGCTGTTGAGAATGTTGAACTTGCATCCCAAATCTGTAAGGATCCGCTCGATGCCGCGCAGACGCTTGAAGCGGTAGGCCTTGGACATCGATTGAGGAATTTCCCCGGGCAGCTCTCAGGCGGCGAGCAGCAGCGTGTGGCCATTGCGCGTGCGCTCGCGAAAAACCCCAAGCTGCTCCTCTGCGATGAGCCGACCGGTGCGCTCGATTATCAAACTGGCAAGGCGATTTTGCGCCTGCTGCAAAACACCTGCTATGACACGGGTAAAACGGTTATGGTGATCACGCATAATCAAGCATTCGAGGCGATTGCTGATCGCGTGATTCATGTCCATGAAGGTCAAGTGAACAAGGTCGATATAAATGAGCATCCTATGAATGCAGAGTTGCTTGAGTGGTAACTTTGTCGAATGGCCTTAGCACTCAGCGTGTTAGAATGCTAAGCAATCATAGCATTCTGCTCTTTTAAGGAGAAATATCGAAATGAAGGTCACACAGAAAAAGATCGACAGCAATACGGTGCATTTAGATGCCATTGCCACCGCTCAGGAAGTGGATAATGCTCTGCACTCCGCACAGGTCGCATTCGCACAATCCATGGGGATGCGCCCCGAGCAGGGAAAGACGGTTGCTGAGGCTGCCAAAGAACAGATGGGTATTAGCGATCTCAACTCCATCGTCGAGCCGCAGGCGATCGCTGCGCTCGTCCCTATGGCGCTCGATAAAAAGAATATCATCCCTGCATATATGCCAAAGCCCGTTACGAAGAGCAAGCTTAAGGCCGGCAATGACTTCAGCTTCAGTCTCGATGTTAAGCTGCGCCCTGAATATGAGCTTACCTCTTACGAGTCGGTCTCTTTCACGGCGCCGAAGTATACCTTCGACGACTCCATCGTTGACATGCGTCTTGATGAGCTTGCCAATAACTACACCTCATATGAGAAGGTCGAAGACGTCGATTCGGACTATGTCATAAAATCCGGCGATAGCATTAAGATCGCTCTTGAAGCATCCGAGGACGGCAAGCGCATAGACGGCCTGTCTACCGAAGGCCGCACATATTGCACAGGTCAGGGTTATATGCCTGAGGGCTTTGATAAAGAGGTCATTGGCATGAAGGTGGGCGAGACCAAAGAATTCAGCTTCGAAGGCCCGGGTTTTGATGATGATTTCAACGAGATCACGCAGACCGTTGACGCAAAGGTCACTGTTGTTGAGCTTCAGCATGAAGTGAAGCCGGAGATCACGGATGAGTGGCTGAAGAAGAATATGCCCATGGTGGGCGGCCTAGATGCGCTCAGATCCGACATAAGGCGCGATATCGAAGGCGCAACGCGCGCTCAATACGATGCGTTCATTCGTCAACTCGCAGCAGCTGAGGCAGCCAAACGCTTTGAAGGCAAGATCGATGATGAGGTCTACGAATCGGCTCGTGCGAACATGATCGATACGATTCGCCATCAGTTGCAGCAGGAGAACAAGACCTGGGAATCGTTCGTTGAGGAAAATGGCGGCGAGCAGCAGTTCTCAATGATGCTCATGTTGCAGATCCGCGAGATGCTCGTGCAGGGTTTTGCGCTAGATGCGATCTTTAGGCATGAGAACCTGACCCTTTCCGATGATGACATTGAGGCGGCCTGTCTTGCTATGAACCCGCAGATTCCGCCGAAGACATTGCGCGAGCAGATGACTAAGGCCGGTCAAGGCTTTGCTTTGCGTGAGACCGCAGAGCGTTACAAGGCGAACAATTGGCTTGTGGAGCACGCCGATATAACGTACCAGGATGCTCCTGCACAAGGATAATCTATAAGGTGAAGTTGCTCTTTGAAGACGCCTGCTGATAGGTCAGCCAAAAAATACAGGAAGCATTCATCTGCACCAAAGGTTGAAGATTCTTTGGTCGAGAATATGCTTCCTGTCACCATGAAAGAAGCATCCCGCCGAGGTTGGGACGAGGTTGATTTTGTCTATGTTTGCGGAGATGCCTATGTCGACCACCCCACATTCGGCCATGCGATCATAACGCGATTGCTCGAACGTGAGGGTTACAGGGTCGGCATCATTGCGCAGCCTGACTGGACCGACGATACATCCATTCAAGTATTCGGTCGCCCGCGTCTGGGTTTTCTTGTCTCTGCTGGCAATATGGACTCGATGGTGAACCACTATACCGTTGCCAAGAAGCGTCGCCGCAAGGACCTCTATTCTCCCGGATCGAAGATGGGCCTTCGTCCCGACAGGGCGACGATCGTGTATTCCAATCTGATCCGGCGCACTTATAAGGACTCGCCGATAATACTCGGTGGAATCGAGGCGAGCCTACGCCGTCTTGCTCACTATGATTATTGGGATGACAAACTGCGTCGCTCTGTCCTTATCGATTCCGGCGCCGATCTGATCTCATACGGGATGGGGGAGCGCTCCATCGTCGAGATCGCCGACGCGCTCGCATCCGGGCTTTCGATTAGCGATATCACCTTCATCGACGGCACTGTCTTCAAGGCGAAATCGCTTGAGCATGTCTATGACTATAAGATGCTTCCTGACTGGGATGATATATCCGATGCGGGCTCTAAGTCTCCCTCGAAGAGGTCGAAGGAGCTTTTCGCGCTCAGTTTTGCCGAACAGTATCGCAATTCGGATCATATCAGCGCATCGCGTCTGGTTGAGCGCTACGAACCGAATCTTTTCGTGGTCCAAAATCCTCCGGCTGCTCCTCTTACCACCTCGGAGATGGATGCGGTCTATCGACTTCCTTTCTGTCGTACGTGGCATCCCATCTATGATGAATACGGAGGGATCCCTGCGCTTGCAGAAGTGAAGTTTTCGCTCACAAGTTCAAGGGGATGTTTTGGTGAATGCTCTTTCTGTGCGCTGACGTTTCATCAAGGGCGTGTGGTCTCCTCGAGGAGCAAAGAGTCGATTCTCGATGAGGCGAATAAGCTCATAGGTGATCCCGAATTCAAAGGCTATATTCACGATGTTGGCGGCCCGACCGCGAACTTCAGGCATCCCGCCTGCGCAAAGCAGCTCGATGCGGGTGTCTGCGCGAACAAGAGGTGCCTGTCTCCAAAACCTTGCGGCAACCTTGAGGTCACGCATGAGGACTATATCGACATCTTGCGCTCGCTTCGCGATCTGAAAGGTGTCAAAAAGGTATTCATCAGAAGCGGCATCCGGTTCGATTATGCCATCTATGATGATGACGCTACATTTTTGGAGGAGCTCGTGAGGCATCACGTCTCGGGACAGCTAAAGGTGGCCCCCGAACATGTCTCGGATGAGGTTCTTCGCTATATGGGAAAGCCCTCGCGCGATGTATATGATGAATTCTGCAAGCGTTTCGATGCCCTAAATAAAAGGTTTGAGAAAAAGCAGTTCCTAGTGCCTTATCTCATGTCATCTCATCCGGGCTCAACGCTCGAGTGCGCGATAGAGCTCGCTGAATTCGTCCGCGATATGGGATATAACCCTGAACAGGTCCAAGATTTCTATCCCACGCCGTCCACGATGTCTTCGACCATGTACTACACAGGTCTCGATCCGCTTACAATGGAGAAGGTCTATGTTCCGCGCTCGCCGCACGAAAAGGCCATCCAGCGCGCTCTCATCCAGTATCGAAACCCCAAGAATCGCTCTCTTGTGAAAAAGGCGCTCAAGCTAGCGCATCGAGAGGATCTTATAGGTTTTGGGCCGAAGTGCCTTATTCGACCATAGTTTCTGTCGACCGCTTTGACAGATCGCTTATAGAAGGCGACTAATTATTGCCTGAAATAAACTTTTTTGCCGTATACGCGCATATTTATGGTATTATTTCAATTTGCGTCTGCGTGTGTATGGATACACCCGGACGCGTGGTCAGACGGAGTCGCAGGTAAAGCCTCCCTTTACTTGATCGGCAATCGCCTGACGAAAAGTAGGAAGAGTCTCCTTGGTGTACGGAGAGGCGTGCGAGCAAGGAAGCTCTAAACATTGGCTTTTCGCAGTGTTTTGCAAACCTCCACTACAGGTGGCTTGCTGTGGAAAGCTTAGGAAGGAAAGAAATGGGAGTAAAGCAGTACAAGCCGACAAGCCCAGGTCGTCGCTTCCAGACGGTTTCTGACTTCGCGGATATCACTACCTCGAAGCCCGAGAAATCGCTTCTGGCGAAGAAGGCCAACAAGGCTGGTCGCAACAACAACGGACGCATCACCACGCGTCACAAGGGTGGCGGGGTCAAGCGTCGTTACCGCATCATCGACTTCAAGCGCAACAAGGATGGCGTACCTGCAAAGGTCGCGACCATCGAGTACGATCCGAACCGTTCGGCTCGTATCGCTCTGCTTCACTATGTCGATGGCGAAAAGCGCTACATAATCCATCCGAAGGGCCTGAAGGTTGGCGATACCGTGGTTTCCGGTACCGATGCCGACATCAAACCGGGCAACGCGCTTCCGCTTGAGAACATTCCGGTAGGTACACTCGTGCACTGCGTCGAGCTCCAGCCCGGAAAGGGAGCCTCTATGGCTCGCAGCGCTGGCACATCTATCCAGCTCATGGGTAAGGAAGGCAAGTACGCCATTCTGCGTATGCCCTCCTCTGAGATGCGCCGCGTTCTCCTGACATGCCGTGCTACCGTCGGAGAGGTCGGAAACGCCGAGCACTCCAACATTAAGATCGGTAAAGCTGGTCGTAACCGCTGGCGTGGCATTCGCCCGACAGTTCGTGGTACGGTCATGAACCCGGTCGATCACCCACATGGTGGTGGCGAGGGCAAGAACAAGACCTCAGGTCGTCATCCTGTTACACCTTGGGGCGTTCCCACTAAGGGACATCGCACCCGTAACAAGAAGAAGGCTTCGAGCCGTCTGATCATTCGTCGTCGTAAGAAGTAACCGAGCTAGGAGAATAAATTGAGCAGAAGTTTGAAGAAGGGCCCATTCGTGGAGCCGCGCCTTCTCGGTCGAATCCAAAAGATGAACGAGGCAGGCGACAAAGAGGTCATCAAGACTTGGTCACGCGCCAGCACGATCTTCCCTGAGATGGTCGGACACACCATCGCAGTTCATGACGGTCGCAAGCATGTGCCGGTCTACATCACAGAGTCAATGGTCGGCCACAAGCTCGGCGAGTTCGCACCAACGCGTACTTTCCGTGGACATTCCGCCGACAAGGGCAAGAAGTAAGGAGGGATAAGGATGGAAGTAAAAGCAGTTTCCAAGTTCGTTCGCGTCTCTCCACGTAAGGCCCGTGTGGTTGTGGATCTGGTTCGCGGCAAGTCCGTGGAGCAGGCTCGCGAGATCCTCGCATTTACGAACCGCGCTATCGCTGAGACTGTCGAGAAGACGCTCAATTCGGCTGTTGCTAATGCAGAGCACAACAATCAGCTGCGTGCCGAGTCGCTCGTGGTCAAGAAGGCTTTTGTCAACGAAGGCCCGACCCTAAAGCGCATCCGTCCACGCGCTAAGGGCTCAGCATCTCGTATCAACAAGCGCACCAGCCACATCACAATCGTCGTCGCACCACGAGAGGAGGCATAGACACAATGGGTCAGAAGGTAAGCCCTACAGGATTCCGTCTTGGCATCACCGAAGATTGGCGCAGCCGCTGGTATGCCGACAAGAATTACGCAGAAACCCTTGAGAACGATATCGCTATCCGTAAGTTTCTGAATAGCTATCTTTCCAGTGCCGCTGTCTCCAAGGTGGAGATTGAGCGTGCCGGAGACAAGATCAAGGTCATCATCACCACCGCTCGTCCGGGCGTTGTCATCGGCAAGAAGGGTGCGGAGATTGATTCTCTTCGCAAGAAGCTCGAAAAGATCGCCAACGGCACCGTTTCCGTTGAGGTTATCGAGGTCAAGCGCCCGGAGCTCGATGCAGAGCTCATCGCGCAGTCTGTTGCCGACCAGCTCGAGGGTCGTGTGGCTTTCCGCCGTGCTATGCGTAAAGCCGTGCAATCCGCTATGAAGTCCGGCGCAAAGGGTATTCGTATCCAGTGCTCCGGTCGTTTGGGTGGCGCAGAGATGAGCCGCCGCGAGTGGTATCGCGAGGGTCGTGTGCCTCTGCAGACGCTCCGCGCGAAGGTGGACTACGGTTTCTCTACCGCTAACACTCAGATGGGCGCTATCGGCGTTCAGGTTTGGGTCTATCATGGCGACGTTCTTCCGAACCAGAAGGTTCCGCAGCCGGCTCTCGAGGGTTCCTCGCGTCCGCAGCGTCGTCGCAATGATCGAGGAGACAGGGGGCGCAACTAATGCTTATGCCTAAGCGCGTGAAGCATCGTAAGGTGCAGCGCGGTTCTATGAAAGGTAAGGCCAAGGGTGGCACTAGGCTCAACCATGGCTCTTACGGTTTGCAGGCTTTGGAGCCTCATTGGATCACCAACCGTCAGATCGAGGCTGCCCGTGTTGCTATGACACGTCACATGAAGCGTGGCGGCAAGGTTTGGATCACCATCTTCCCGGACAAGCCGATCACCTCGAAGCCTGCTGAGACCCGCATGGGTTCCGGTAAAGGTAATCCTGAAGGATGGGTTGCAGTCGTCAAGCCCGGTCGTATTATGTTCGAGATCGACGGTGTCGATGACGAGACAGCGCGTGAGGCTCTTCGCCTTGCGACCATGAAACTGCCCATCAAGTGCAAGATAGTCACTCGTGAGTCAGAAGGGCAGGAATAATGAAAGCTGCTGAGATCCGTGAATTATCGCTCGAGGATCTGAACGCTAAGCTGAAGGATGCCCGTGCGGAGCTTTTCAACCTCCGTTTCCAGATGGCAACCAGCCAGCTTGATAACACAGCTCGGGTCAAGCAAGTGAAAAAGGACATCGCACGTATCCTCACCGAGATGCGTGCTCGTGAGTTGAGCGCGTAGAGGAGGGGAATGTAAATGTCTAATGAGCGTAATCTTCGCAAGGTTCGTCAAGGCGTCGTTGTAAGCGATGTCAATGACAAGACCATCGTCGTTGTGGTTGAGGAGCGCAAGCCCCATCCTGTGTATGGCAAGATGATCACGACCACCAAGAAGTACCACTGCCATGATGAGAACAACGAAGCCGGTCTCGGCGACACCGTTCAGATCATGGAGACACGCCCGCTGTCCAAGATGAAGCGCTGGCGTCTTTATAAGATAGTTGAGAAGGCCAAATAACGCTTTTGCGTTAAAGGCGAGAAAGGCAGGAATTAGCAATGATTCAGATGCAATCCATGCTCGCAGTGGCCGACAACTCCGGCGCGCGCAAGGTGCAGTGCATCAAAGTCCTCGGCGGCTCGAAGCGCCGTTATGCCGGGCTTGGCGATGTCATCATCTGCAGCGTCAAAGAGGCCATGCCTAACGGCAACGTCAAGAAGGGCGAAGTCGTTCGTTGTGTCATCGTTCGCGTGAAGAAGGAAGTACGCAGAAACGATGGCAGCTACATCAAGTTCGACCAGAATGCTTGTGTGCTGATCAATCAGGACGGCACTCCGCGTGGTACGCGTATCTTCGGGCCTGTGGCTCGTGAGCTGCGCGACAAGAAGTATATGAAGATCGTGTCTTTGGCACCCGAGACGCTGTAGAGGAGGTGCAATATCGATGGCAACTAATAAGGCAACAAAGCGCAATAAGCTCAACGTCAAGAAGGGCGATACTGTACGTATCATCACTGGTAAGGATCGCGGCAAAGAAGGCAAGGTCCGTCGCACGATTCCTGAGACCGAGCGCGTAGTAGTGGAGAAGCTCAACCTGATGAAGAAAGCCATGCGTCCGACGCAGCAGAATCCTCAGGGCGGTATCTCGACCATGGAGGCACCTCTGCATGCATCCAACGTGATGCTTGTCTGCCCGAGCTGCAAAGCTGCGACTCGTGTAGGACATCGCATCAACGATGCAGGCAAGAAGGTAAGGGTATGCAAGAAGTGCGGAAAGGACATCGACTAGGCTTTCCACGGTACCATGTCTTGCAGCTGCGAGCACTCCTTCCTCATTGCGCTAAGGCAATTCGGTCGTGCTCTCGCAGCAATCCAAGGCACCGTAGAAACCCTACGTTTATCTTGACGCTTTATGACCCCGATCTCGGATAGATCGGGGACGCAGGGTCGGAAATCCTGTGTTTAATTCATCGAATGAAAGGAAGACGGAAAATGGCAGATATGCCTCGTCTGAAGGAAAAGTACAAGACAGAGATCGTCTCTGCTCTCGAGAAGGAACTCGAGGTTGAGAATATCAACCAAGTGCCGCGTCTTACCAAGATCGTCGTGAACATGGGCGTTGGCGCTGCCGCAGGTGATGCGAAGCTGCTCGATCACGCGATCGAGGATATGCGCGTCATCACAGGTCAGCAGCCTGCTGTCACCCGTGCGAAGAAGTCTATTGCAGGCTTTCACGTACGTGAAGGTCAGGCGATCGGTTGTAAGGTGACCCTTCGTGGGGATCGCATGTGGGAGTTTCTTGACCGCTTGCTCGCAACCGCTATCCCGCGTGTTCGCGACTTCCGCGGTCTGTCTACTACGAGCTTTGATGGCCATGGCAACTACTCCATGGGCGTCACCGAGCAGTTGATCTTCCCTGAGGTCGACTATGACAAGATCGATCGCACTCGCGGTATGGACATCACGTTTGTTACCACTGCGCGCGACAACAATTCGGCGAAAGCTCTGCTCAAGGCACTGGGCTTCCCGTTCAAGGCTGAATAATCTCTGTTGGCGGATGATGCTTCCTAAATAGCTTCATCCGCATTAAAATAACTTGGGCAACAAGCCTGTCTCATGGGGAGCGGGCTTTTAGCAAGAAAGAAGGAATGCATGGCTAAGAAATCGATGATCGCCAAGGCCAAGCGTGAGCCGAAGTACTCGACTCGTCAGCACAACCGCTGCTCACGTTGTGGACGTCCGCGCGCGTACTATCGCAAGTTCGGCATCTGCCGCATTTGTCTGCGCGAGCTGGCGAACAAAGGCGAGCTTCCCGGCGTGACCAAATCGTCCTGGTAAGGCCATACAGGCGATCACGCAGAAAACGGGTTAGCCATACGCGAATAGGCGACAGTGTTAAGGGCATTGTGCGAACCGACGCGTGTGACACCATCACTAACCAAAGGAGAAAGCAAACATGACAATGACCGACCCAATTGCAGATATGCTTACGCGCCTGCGTAATGCACAGACTGCAGGGCACGAGACGGTTTCAATGCCAACGAGCAAGAAACTTGTCGAGATCGCCCGTATCATGGATCAAGAGGGATACATCGCCGGTTATGAGGTCGTAGACGGCTCGCCGCGCGGCACCCTTGAGATCTCTTTGAAGTATGGTCCGAAGAAGGAAAAGATCATTCGCGGGATCAAGAGGATTTCAAAGCCCGGCCTTCGCATTTATGCCGGCAAGGACGATCTGCCCCGCGTTCTTGGTGGACTCGGAACCGCGATCATCTCTACATCGAGCGGCGTTATGACCGACCGCGATGCCCGCAAGAAGGGTATCGGTGGCGAAGTCGTCGCCTATATCTGGTAAAGGAGGAATGGATCTATGTCACGTATTGGAAAGATGCCTGTCGCCATTCCGTCCGGAGTAGAGGTTAAGATCGACGGCACCACCGTTACCGTTAAGGGCAAGAAAGGTGAGCTTACGCGCACGTTTCAGCCGACTATGATCATCAAGCAGGAGGGCGAGGAGATCACCATCGCTCCGGCTGATGAAGAGCGTCAGACAAATGCATACTGGGGACTCACACGTTCTTTGATCCACAACATGGTCGAAGGTGTGTCCACTGGTTTCGAGAAGAAGCTCGAGCTCGTCGGTGTTGGATATCGTGCTGCTCTTAAAGGTCGCGATCTGGAACTTCAGCTAGGTTTCTCGCATCCTGTTCTCATCCCGGCTCCAGAAGGCATCACATTCGAGGTTCCTTCTCAGAACGAGATAACCGTTTCTGGTGCATCCAAGGAGCAGGTCGGACAGGTCGCTGCCGACATCCGCAAGTGGCGCAAGCCAGAGCCCTACAAGGGCAAAGGCATCCGCTATGCCGGAGAGTATGTACGTCGCAAGGCTGGCAAGGCCGGCAAGGAATAAGCTTGGCTTAGAAGGGAATTTCTCATGCAGAAATCAGTTCTTAAAAGACAAAAAGGCCTTGCTCGTCGCCATCGTCGTGTCCGTGGCAAGGTTTCGGGTACCGCAAGCCGTCCGCGTCTTTGCATTACCCGTTCTAACAACAACATCTATGCTCAGGTCATAGACGACGTTTCACGCACCACCATCTGCGGTGTGTCAACGCTCGGTCCTGAGTTCAAGAAGACCGGCGCTAAGGGCTCCACTGTCGAGGGTGCCGCTCAGCTCGGCAACATTGTAGGCAAGATGGCCCAGGAAAAAGGCGTTAGCGAAGTTGTTTTCGACCGTGGTGGCCACCTGTATCATGGGCGCGTGAAGGCTGTTGCCGATGGCGCTCGTGAGGCTGGACTCAAATTCTAGAAGGGATTCGAATATGGCTCGTAAACAACAGGAGAAGGCTGTACCGGAGCTTGAGGAGCGCGTGGTTTCGATCAATCGCGTTTCCAAGACCGTCAAGGGCGGCCGTCGCATGTCCCTCACTGCGCTTGTCGTTGTTGGGGATGGTAAGGGCAAGGTCGGGCTCGGTCTCGGCAAGTCCCAAGAGGTTCCCAACGCCATCAAGAAGGGCGTTGAGGACGCAAAGAAGAACATGTTCACCGTTGCTCTCACTGAAGACGGCTCAGTTCCTCATGAGGTTCTCGGTGAGTATGGCGCAGGCCGTGTGCTCATCAAGCCGGCTGTTCCGGGTACTGGCGTTATGGCTGGCGGTCCGGTCCGTGCGATCATGGAGCTTGCTGGTGTTAAGAACGTCATCACGAAGTCTCTTGGCACCTCAAATGCCATGAACATCGTGAAGGCTGCTGCTGAGGGACTTCGCGCTATGGAGAGCCCTGAGCAGGTTGCACAGCGTCGCGGTGTAACCGTTGACCACATCTTCGGTCGAAAGGAGCAGAAGTAATGGCTGAGGCAAAGAAGACTCTGCGCGTCACGCAGATCAAAAGCCAGATCGGCTGCCCTGCAGATCAAGGCAAGACTTTGAAGGCGCTCGGCCTCGGTCGTATCGGCAAGTCCAACGATCTTGTCGACAACGCTGGCGTTCAGGGCATGATCTTCAAGGTCAAACACCTCGTTAAGGTGGAGCAAATCTAATAGGCTTCTAAGATGCTCGGTTCGCTTCGCTGATGCGGCCCGGGCATCATTTGGATATCGGGTGGGTCTCGCATCGAGGCTCGCCTTTCATAGCAAAAGCGAGTACCCGCATATAACGGGTGCGAAAAGGAGATTCAACAATGGAGATCAAAGATCTTAAACCGGCTGAGGGCTCTACCCACAGCAAGAAGCGCGTAGGTCGCGGTGCAGCTGCCGGACAGGGCAAGACCGCAGGTCGTGGCCTTAACGGTCAGAAGTCTCGTGCAGGTGGCGGTAAGGGCGCAGGATTCGAGGGCGGACAGACCCCGCTCGCTCGTCGTCTTCCGAAGCTTCCGGGATTCCGCAATATCAACAGGGTTGAGTATGTTCCTGTTAACGTCAGCCGCCTTGATGCCAAGTTCTCCGCAGGAGATGTCGTCGATGCTGAGAGCCTGAAGGCTGCTGGCATCATCAAGCACACCGATGCTCCTGTGAAGGTTCTCGGCGATGGCGAGATCACAAAAGCTCTCACCATCAAGGTCGATAAGGTTTCTGCTTCTGCAAGAACTAAGATCGAAGCAGCTGGAGGAAAGGTCGAAGAGCCTTGCTAAGCTCAATCGTTGATGCATTCAAGGTGCCGGAGCTTCGCAAGAAGATCCTGTTTACGCTCGCGATCCTTGCTCTTTACAGGTTTGGATCTTACGTGCCGGTACCGGGCATCCCATTCCATGAGTTCGCTACCGCCTATGAGCAGTCCGGCGTTGCCATGAGCATGCTTGACCTGTTCACAGGCGGCGCTTTGTCGAACTTCTCGGTGTTCTCGCTCGGCATCATGCCCTACATCACCGCATCGATCATCATGCAGCTGATGCAAGGTGTTATCCCGGCGATCGGACGTTGGGCAAAGGAAGGCGAGACAGGCAGAAAGAAGATCACCCAGGTTACGCGTTATCTCACGCTGGGCCTTGGTCTGATCAATGCGATCGGCTACCTTTTGCTCTTCCAGTCGCCTTCTTATGGAGTCACGTTCTCCGATGAGATTCCGTATGCGCTCACCTGCATAGTTGTTGTGTTCACGCTCGTTGCGGGTACCGCGTTCATCATGTGGATGGGCGAGCTCATAACGCAGCGTGGAATTGGAAACGGCATGTCTCTCATCATCTTCGTAAGCATCGTTTCCCGTGTTCCATCGGCGATCTTCTCGTCGATCAACATTTCTGCGGATATCGGGATGGGCATTGCGCTTACTATTCTTATATTGGCAGTGGTATTCGCCTGCATTCCGCTCATCATATTTGTTGAGCGCGCACAGAGGCGTATCCCCGTGAACTATGCCAAGCGAGTGCAAGGGCGCAAGATGATGGGTGGTCAGAATACTTACATTCCTCTGAAGGTCAACGCCGCGGGTGTTATTCCGATCATCTTCGCTAGCTGCATCCTTTATCTGCCGGCACAGCTTGCAGCCATCTTCAACGTTGATTGGCTGACAGGATTTGCTGATCTTTGTACGACCGGATGGCTTAACTGGATCCTGACGCTTCTGCTTATCGTGTTCTTCTCATACTTCTATACGTCCATGGTCTTTAATCCTGATGAGTATGCAGACAACATTCGTAAGCAAGGCGGCTTCATCCCAGGTGTGCGTCCGGGTTCTGCCACCGTTACCTATATCAAGAACATTCTGCGTAGGATCACGCTTCCTGGTGCGATATTTATCGCTGTTATAGCTGTCGTTCCTACGATCATCTTCTTCTTTACAAACAACCAGCTTATCCAGTCATTTGGCGGCACTTCGATTCTTATTATGATTGGTGTTGCCCTTGACACAATGAGCAAGGTTGAATCCCAGTTGAAGATGCACAACTACGACGGTCTTTTCAAATAGCCGTTTTATCAAAGCCTGCATGTCTATCTGCTTCTTTCAGGATGCTTGCAGGCTTCTTTGCTACCATTCATCTGACGGATATTCATATTGCAGTGTTCGTCGGTGAAGAAAGGTTGGATCAATGAATATCGTTTTGTTAGGTGCCCCCGGTGCTGGTAAGGGCACTCAGGCGGCTAAGCTAGTCAGTCAAGAGGGCCTTTGTCACATTTCAACAGGTGACATTCTTCGCTCGGCTGTGAAAAATGAGACCGAGCTCGGCAAGAAAGCTAAGTCATATATGGATGCTGGCGATCTTGTTCCTGATGAGCTGATCATCGACTTGATGCGCGAGCGTATTCAAGAGCCTGATACGTCAAAGGGTGTCATTTTGGACGGCTTCCCTCGCACCACTACACAGGCGGTTGCGCTTGATACGATGCTCTCAGAGCTTGGCCGACCGCTCGATGCTGCACTGCTTATTGATGTTGATCCTGAGGTCATCGTTGGACGTCTGACGTCGCGTCGCATGTGCAAGGAATGCGGAGCTATCGGCACTGCGGCTGATGGCGATGCCTGCAAGGCATGCGGTGGTGAGATGTATCAGCGTGATGATGATAACGAGACCACCGTTCGCAACCGTCTTGACGTATACGAGAAGTTGACGAGCCCGCTCATCGACTATTATCGCGGGTGTGACCTGCTTATCTCTATCGATGGCGATCGCGATCCTGATGTTGTATTCGCGGATGTGAAGAAGTCGCTAGGTCTTTAGTGATATTGCTTTCGATCCGAGAATGGGGCGTGCTACCTGCGCGCCCCTTTTTCATGCTTAGACGATCGTCTTGATCGTCGAGTTGTTCGCGTATAATCTGATCATGCATTCTATCTACGAAAACCTCGCATATTGGATCAAGCGCAACGTGGTTCCGAAAAGCGCTTCGATCGCGCATATCCTGAGAAGCCTTTTGGTGGTTTTACTTATCGCATCCGCACTTGAGGTTTTCGTGTTCAACTTCAACTATTTCGCATCGGCAGGACTTAACACGATCGATCTTCATGACAGAATAGATCTACCTGAAGACCCCGATGAGAACTTTCGCCTGACATCGTATGATCACTCACTTGAGTTCTACAATCTGAACAGCGAAGTTAAAAACATCAGGGTGGATTTCGTGCTCTCGCAGCCTGCGCAAAATGTGACCTTGGCGATCCATTTTACCGACAGCGCTCATCTTGCATATTTTGATTCCACCGAATATACGGTAGGCGTTCCTGATGTTGTGGTCGCAACATCGTCGCTGCAAAGCCAGTATATAAATCTCAATACGTCGGGAATTGTCGAGAATCTCTCGATCGAGGTTGTCGAGGCTGATGAAGGTTTTCCGATACTTTTGAACACAGTCGAGCTTAACGCGCATCATCCGTTCTCATTCTCGTGGCTGCGTTTTACGATCTGTATTTTCGTGTTGTTGCTGATCTTAATCTTCCGCCCGTCATCTGCGGTTTATCGCATCGGCATTTTGGACGACCCGCTTGCAAGCAAAGCTGGCATCATATCAGCGGTCGTTGTGGAATGCATGCTTGTGACCACGTTTCTCTTCTTTGGTTCGAATCTTGTCGGTGTTGCAACTGCGAATTACAACTATGGTGAGTGGGATGGCTATTCGATCGTCAACACCTTCGAGGTGGGGGGAGACAACGCGCAGCAGTATGCCGAGCTTGCAAGGTCGATGGCTGAGGGCAAGCTTTATCTGGAAGAGGAGCCGCCTCAATGGCTGCAAGACATGAACGATCCTTATGATAAAGGCGCGCGCGACCAGGCGCAAAAGGAGACGGGCGAGGATTATCTTTTCGATGTCGCATATCACGACGGACACTATTATGTCTATTTCGGCGTGGTGCCTGTAGTGTTGTTCTATCTACCGTTTTATCTGCTTACCGGTGCTAATTTCCCTACAGCGATAGGCGTTTTGATCGCAGTTCTGGCCTTTATTTTGGGAACCTCCGCTCTCTTGGATAGGTTTGCCAGATATCACTTCAAGAAGGTGTCGCTTGGTATATATCTTCTGCTTCAGATAGGACTTATTGCCTCGTGCGGCATTCTCTATCTTGTGAAGTTCCCGACCTTCTATTCGCTTCCGATCGCTTGCGGCCTCGCCTTTTCTGTATGGGGGCTCTATTTCTGGATGCGGGGGCGCCACTCGCGTCATAGGTGCGTGTGCTTCCTTATCGGATCGCTTTGCATGGCGCTGGTTGTTGGATGTCGACCGCAGTTCATATTCCTGTCGCTTTTGGCCTTCCCGCTGTTCTGGCGCCCGTATATTACCGAGCGACGCATCACCACGAAAAGGGGGATCAAGGAGTTCGCCTGCTTGATCGCTCCGTATCTCGTTGTTGCCGCATTCATCATGGCCTACAATCACGCCCGCTTCGGCAGCTTCACGGATTTTGGTGCAAACTATAATCTCACCGTGAACGATATGACGAAACGCGGATGGAATATCGGCCGATTGGCGCCGGCGTTCTTCACCTATTTCTTGCAAACTCCGAATACCACAGGCGTGTTCCCATTCTTGCAACCTACCGATTTTTCTACTACATATATGGGGCAGACCATCAAAGAGGTTACTTTTGGAGGGATATTCGCGTGCTTCCCGATACTGTGGATCATCTTCTTCGCGCGGCCTATCGTGAAGATCCGCAATGCTCAGCGCTCGACGCGAACAATCACGGGCGTCATCATCGTGCTCGTTTTGTCGGGTATAGCCATCGCGCTGATGGATGCTCAGATGGCGGGCATCTTGCAGCGCTATTATGCGGACTTCAGTTTTATGTTCCTAGCTGCTGTTGTCCTTTTGGTCTTTATCGTGAACGAAAACCTTCATCAGGAGACTTCCTCGTTCGCATACAGACACCGAAGAGGCGCTCTGAGGGCGAATATGAGGCATATGTTTTCACGTTGGCGGTATAGAGACTATATTCATGATGACAAAGCGCTGAGCGGTTCTCGTGCGGTTTCGCGTAGGTCTAATGCAGGAATTGCTCCCATTTCCGACTCGCTATCGAGGGGATTGCTCACGAAAACATTGATCGTGCTTGTAGCATTGAGCGTGATCTACTCCACGCTGCTTTGTCTTACCGCCGAGACCGGATGGTATTCCGATGTCTATCCGTGGGCCTATCATGACCTTTTGGAGTTATTCCTTTTCTGGACATAGGTCTGATCGGAATTTTTCGGTTATTGTGTAATCTGACAGCTTTGGATCGACTCGAAAGGGAAAGTCATTGAAGTTCATCATCGAAAAAGACTACGACAAAATGTCCAGAAGCGCTGCGGATATTTTCGCTGAGCATATCGAGCAGAACCCGTCTTGCGTTTTGGGTCTGGCTACAGGATCCACCCCGGAGGGGCTCTATGCCTGCCTTGTGAAGGATTGTTCGGATGGGAAGATCTCGTTTAGCGACGTGACCACTTTCAATCTCGACGAATATTGTGACCTTCCTGTCGAGAACGAGCAAAGCTACAGGTACTTCATGAACTTCAATCTTTTCGACCATGTGGATATCGCCAAGAATAGGACGAATCTCCCGTGCGGTATTAAGGCCGATGATGAGACTTGCAAGAACTATGAGCAGGCCATCGAAGATGAGGGCGGGATCGATATTCAGTTGCTTGGCATCGGGCATAATGGACATATCGGATTCAATGAGCCGAGTGATAGCTTTAGCGTTATAACGAATCTTGTCGATCTAAAGGATTCAACGATCGAGGCCAACAGTCGTTTCTTCGATGATATCTCTGATGTTCCGAAAAGAGCTATCACCATGGGTATTGGCACGATCATGAAGGCTCGCAAGGTCGTCGTTGTGGCCAATGGGCAAGGGAAGGCCGAGATCGTGAAGAAAGCGTTCTTTGGTCCTGTTGTGCCTGAGGTTCCGGCATCGGTGCTCCAACTGCATCCGGATGTGACAGTGGTGCTTGATGATGAGGCGGCTTCTCTGATTCCGAAAGATTAAACGATATTTGGGTCTGCAATGCGTTTTGGATGATGAAATGAACGCATGTGTTTCATCATCAAGAATCACAAACCAAGAAAAAGGGACGGGATAAAACCCGCCCCTTTCTACTTTTAATGCGCTATGCGCTGCGAGGAAGTACACGACTCCGTCTCGCGTGCAATCTTTTTATGCCCAATCGGTGCGGATAGGCGCATTCTCCTCGATCATGCCGTTGATGCGGAGAACTTCATGTATGGCTGCAACATCAGCATCGACAAGCGCCTGAACAGGCTCACGCATCTGATTCGTATTGAAGACGCCCATCTGCCAGAGCGCTGTTTTGAAGGCGCCGACCCCAGCTCCGAAGCCTACTGTGGACTTCACACGCTTCGTCATGAGCATGAGCCTTGCCAGATGGTCCTGTATGCGCGCGACTTCTTCCCAGTCTCCGCGTTGTGCCGCTTCCCATTGCTTGCAATAGCCGTACGGGTCAACATTGGCAAGGCCAGGAACGGAGCCGTCTGCACCGCCGAGCAATGCGCCGTCAACGACCACTTCGTGACCGGAGAGCAGCTGCATGGGATGGCCTGCATCGCGGTTCTTGAGCACGAGCCAGCGGAAGGTCACATCATCTGCTGAGGAATCCTTCACGCCTTGGATGATGCCTTCGGTGCCAAGTCTCAAGAGCATCTCGGGATCGAGCTTGGTATGAACGCTCACCGGGAGGTCGTATGCGAAAAGCGGCAGATCGGTGTATTTGCGGATAGTCCTGAAGTGGCGCTCGTTTTCACAAGGACCACCGAGTGCGTAGAACGGAGCTGTGGCTACAAGCGCATCGATCGGAAGCTCAGATACGCGTTTGACCTGATCGATCACGCGCATCGTCTCAATGTCGATAACGCCCACCATGACAGGAACCCTGCCGTCAACGATACGGATCGCCTCATGCAATACTTGCATACGCTCTTCATCCGTGAGAAAAGCCACCTCGCCGCTCGATCCTAGGAAGAACAGCCCGTTTACACCGGCATCGATCATCCTGTTGATGCTGAACTCAAATGCTTCCTTATCCAGCGATCTGTCTTCACGAAGAGGGATGATGACAGGGGGGACTACACCGCAAAATTTTGAATTATCCATTTCAGGTCCTAGCTTCGGTATGCTTTGCATTTAGCATGCATTATATAGATATATTGCCATTTTACACATAAAAAATTGGACTGCATCACTTGATCAGCTTTGCAGTCCAATTGGTATTTTCCCGTATTATACGCCTAAGTCGGGATGAAGAAGCGAAGGTGCCGCTCCTAAGAGCAATCTGGTGTAATCGTCCTTCGGATCGTTGAAGACCTCCTCAGCCGTTCCTTCTTCGACTGCCCGACCACCGTTCATGACGATGATCCTGTCGGAGATATAGCGAACGGTTTGAATGTCATGGCTGATGAACACCATGGCAAGGTTGAGCTCCTTCTTAAGATCCATGAGCAGATTCAATATCTGTGCACGAACGGAAACATCAAGAGCACTCGTGGGCTCGTCGGCAATGATAGCATCTGGTTTCAACGCCAGAGCGCGCGCGATCGCGACTCGCTGGCGTTGTCCGCCGGATAGCTGCCCGGGAAGAGCATCTAATGCAGACTCCGGAAGGCCGACCATGCCGATGAGCTCGTGTACGCGCTTCTCGCGCTCTTCCGGTGTTCCCACCTTGTGAACGATCAGCGGATCCTTTAACTGGTCAGCGATCGTCATACGCGCATTAAGAGCTGTTGCGGGATCTTGGAAAACGACCGATATAACGCGACCGATCGTTCGTCTGTCGGCAGCAGTTCGCTTCGTTACATCCTTGCCTTTGAAGAACACTCGACCGGAGGTCGGGGATTGCAGACCGCACATCACGTTAGCCGTTGTGGATTTTCCGCAACCGGATTCGCCCACAATGCCGATCGTCTCTCCCGGCCATAGCTTGAGCGTAAGACCTTGAACCGCGTGCACCAGATTCGGGTGGATCAAAGAGCCGGTGCGGGTCTTGAAGGTAACCTTGATGTCGTCGAGGAAGATGATCGGAGTCTCGCCTGCATGAGCCTCGTCCTCTTCACGCTCGAATTCGCATACCTGTTCGTTTTCGCGCTCGATGACGCTTGGGTCCAACTGCTCTTCTGCAACTTCCTTCTTCAGCTTTTCGATGACATCAGGATTCAGTTTTGCATTGGGTTGTGTGCTTTTTTCTCTGTTCGTCATGATAGCTTGTCCGTCCACTCGATAGGTCCGCCGGGAGCATAAGGCTGGATGCCGAGGCGATTCAGCTCGCTATCAGGCAGCTCTGCGTAATAGTGATCCGTGTCCTTGTAGCGCTTGAGCTTCGGGCGGATAGGGGAGACCTTGTCCGGATGACTCGAGCGTGGAGTAAAGCGATCGCCTTCTGGGAAATCTTTCGGAGATGGTACCGATCCCGGTACCTGATGCAGTCTGTCGCCTCCAGCTTCGATGGACAAAACAGAGCCGAGAAGCCCGCGGGTGTACTCATGGATAGGATTGGTAAGGATGTCAATGACAGGGCCCTGCTCGACGACCTGTCCGGCATACATGACGGTGATCGAGTTGGCAACCTCTGCAACGAGGGCCAGATCGTGGCTGACAAACACCATGGCAAAGCCGAGTTCCTTCTGAAGTCGGTTTAAAAGATCGACAACCTGCTTTTGAACGGTAACGTCAAGAGCGGTGGTAGGTTCGTCTGCGATGATGACCTTCGGGTCACGAGTGAGCGCCATGGCGATCAGCACGCGTTGACGCTGGCCGCCGGAGAGTTCGTGTGGATATGAATCGAGGGTGCGCTTCGGATCCAATCCTACAAGCTCTAAGAGCTCCTCGGCGCTTCTCGTGCCACCACGCTTTGTCAGCTGCTTCATCTGCGATTTGATAAGCATGGACGGGTTCAATGATGACAGAGCATCCTGATAGATCATGGCGATCTCGCGTCCACGAAGCTGATTGAGCTGTTTCTCGTTCATTGTGAGAAGATTCTGACCGTTATAGATGATCTCTCCGGAGACCTGAGCCTTACGGTCGAGCAATCCCATGATGGCTAGCGATGTGATCGATTTGCCGCAACCCGATTCGCCGACAAGACCCATTGTCTGACGTGGGCGAACAACGAAGCTTACATTGTCTACGACGTTCACATCTCCATGGCGGGGGAATCGGATGCAGAGGTTTTTCACCTCTAGGATCGGAGGTACGTCCGTCTTTGCAGTGAAGCGGTCGTTTCGCTTTGCTTCCATCTCGCGAAGCGCTGCGAGCCTTTTTTCGAGCATCTCTGCCTGAGCTGCATAGGCAAGCTTCGGATCGGCCACCATGCGGTCGGCCTCACGCGAAGAGTCGAGTTTGTCATCGCCTGCGGCGACAGGTGCTTTGGCAGGAGCTGCCATGGCATCTGTGATTCCCTCAGAGAAAATGTTCAGGCAAAGTACCGTGATCATGATTGCGAGACCCGGGAACAGCGCCTGCCACCAGCGTCCTGCAAGCACGCCGTCACGCGCATCGGCAAGGATGTTGCCCCATGTCGGTGTAGGCTCGGGGATGCCGGCCGAGATGAACGACAGGGAAGCCTCGAAAACAATGGCATCTGCTACAAGTACGATGGTGAATACCAAAACAGGCGCGATGCAGTTACGAATGACGTGCTTTACCAAGATCCAATTAGCGCGCGCACCGGATACGATAACGGCTCGTACATAATCTTGATTGTATTCGCTCATCACGTTCGCGCGGACAATACGTGCGATCTGCGGAATATAGAGAAAGCCGATCGCGAAGATGAGCGAGGGGACCGAATTGCCGAACACGATAACGAAGGTTGCGGCAAGCGCGATGCCCGGGAAAGACATGATGATGTCAAGGATGCGCATGATGAGATTCGATAGCCATGAGCGCACGACAGCCGCAAACGCACCGATGATCGAGCCGATCACGAGAGCGAAAGCGGTGGCACCGAGGCCAATTACAAGCGAATAGCGCGCACCATACATCATGCGTGAGAGAACGTCTCTGCCCTTGTCATCCGTTCCGAATAGGAATTCAGAATCGGGTGCTTGGCGGGCGGTGAAGATCTCGTAGGGATTATGCGGTGCAAGGAAGTTAGCGAAGATAGCCACGAGCACGATAGCGATCAGAACGATGAGCGATATGCGTGCACCGATCGACATGTTCTTCCAGCGGCGAAAGCGCACTTTGCCTTCGAGCTTTTGCGTCGTCTTCTCGCGAAGGACTGGTTCTGTGACCTTCTCCATAGGCGTTTTGTTGTTCTCTGTCATATGTCTACACGCTCCTGATTCTCGGGTCAATGAGGATGTAGAGCATATCTACAATGATGTTGATCAAGATGAACGCCACAGCAACGGTCAGAACTACGCCTTGTACCAAGTACAAGAAGTTGGACTGGATTCCTGATACGATAGCCATTCCCATTCCCGGAAGATTGAAGATGACCTCGATGATGACTGCGCCTCCGATGAGGTATCCGATGCGCAGACCGAGGACGGTCACAGGGGTTATGAGAGCGTTTCGAAGCACGTTTCTCGCAACGACGACGCGCTTGGGAATGCCGAAGCCAAGTGCCGTGCGGACGTAGTCCTTGTCAAGTTCTTCTACCATCGAGGTGCGCACGACGCGCGTGAGCTGTCCTGCGACAGGAACTCCAAGCGATACCGCTGGCAGCAGCATCCTCATGAACCAGCCTGAGGGATCCGTAAAGAAATCAGGAAGCTTTCCAGATGCCGGAAGCACGCCTTGGAATGCAAGGATCAAAAGAACGGCCAACCAGAACGAAGGCGTGGCGATGCAGGCGATAGAGAAGATCCTGATGATCTGATCGGGCCAGCGATCGCGATAAAGAGCGGAGATGACGCCAAGTATAACAGCGACAACAACTCCGATGATGAGGCCCATGAATGTAAGTTGGAGCGTAACGGGCAATGCCTCCATCACACGCTCGGTAACAGACATGTTCGAGGCGCCATATGTTCCAAGGTCACCCTGAACGAGCCCTATCAAGAAGTTACCGTATTGAACGATGATCGGATCGTTCAAACCGTTAGCTTCACGATAAGCCTCTGCTTGCGCCTCCGTTGCACTCTCGCCTAAAACAGAATAGGCGGGATCGATCGGGGAGAGCGACATGATGAAGAAGACCAGTATGGTGACACCGAGGATCATGACTGGCAACCAAAGTATGCGGTTGCCGATCAATCGTAGAAGGTTATTCACCGCGTCCTCCTTTCGATAAGCATCCACTTTCCGTATACCTATGATTCGATTCTAACACCTCGACGCCAAATCTCTGACCTCAAGAAGGAATCATTTGAGATAACGCGTCTACATTTGATCAACAGATGATCGCCATCTAGAAAGGTTGTTATCGCAAAAATAAAGAGAACCCGCAAAGGCGGGTTCTCTTGAAGATCTCAAAGTTGAACAAGTCTTACTTCTCGAGCGGAGTGGTTCCCAAGAAGATGAGGCCTGTGGTTGAGATAGGAGCGAAGTCCTCGAGTTCCTCGGAGATATAGGCGGTGCCGGTCTCACGATGGAACAGAGGATAGATCGGAACGTTCTCTGCGATGATGTCGAAGCACTGGTTCCAGATCTCTTGCTGAGCGGAGGCGTCAGCCTCTTCGCGAGCCTGCTGGAGCAGATCCTGAAGCTGGGTCCACTCTGGGGTGCCCTTCCAGCAGCTGCGTCCCTGAGTCCAGACGTTGTCGCCATACCACCATGTCATGAGCAGGTCAGGATCGTTGCCGAAGCAAGACGGATCGCCTGGTGTGAGCATAACATCGTAAGGAAGGATGCTCTCAGACGGAGCGAGGTTTGCCCACGGAATCTGAGTCTCGTTGATGGTGACAGTGATGCCTGCAGCCTCGAGATCCTGCTGGATCTGTGCGGCGAGGGAAGAAACCCAATTGTTGTTGACCATGAGCTCGCAGGTGAGGTTTTCTTGATTAGCCTCAGCGAGAAGTGATTTGGCCTTCTCGGTGTCGTACTCATAGACAGTAGAAGCACGATGATAGTTCTCATATGCCTCAGGAAGGAAGCTTGTTGCAGCGGCGGCATGACCGGCCATCTGCGAATCGATCAGCTTCTGGGTGTCAACTGCATAGAAGAATGCCTGACGAACGCGAGGATCGTCGAAAGGAGCCTTCTTGGTGTTGAACATGAAGAACGGAAGAGCGAAGCCGGGGACATACTCAACAGTGGCACCGGAGTTCGCGATCTGCTCGGCGTTTGCATCCGGTACGTTCTCGATCGCCATGACAGAACCGTCGGTGATGGCGGTGGTACGTGAGGTGGAGTCAAGAAGAATATTCCAGTCCATCTCTTCGCAAGTTGCCGGAAGGCTGCCGTTGTAGTACTCGTTGGGCTTGAAGGTGATGGTACCACCGTCATTGCCGTTGACCGAGTCATACTTCCACGGACCAGATCCGATAGGAGCAGTGTCAAGCTGATCTGGTGTAAGAGCTGCAGGGAACACCTTGACAACTGCAAGACGGCCTTTGAGAAGAGTCTCGAACGGGTACTTGAGGGTGATGCTTACCGTCTTCTCGTCGACTGCAGTGACAGCCTCGATAAACGATAGGAATGCGCCGTATGTCTCGTTTGCCATGTTGGCCTCAAAGGAAGCAACAACATCTGCTGCAGTAACATCGGTACCGTCAGAGAATTTCGCACCGTCGCGAAGGGTCACCTGATACTCGGTGTCAGAGATCTTCTCGGGATCATCTTCGGCCGCAAGAGCCTTGTATGTCTTGTAATTGTGAAGGTCGAGATCGTAGAGACCCTCGAAGACATGCAGCGTAGCCGCATACATGAGAGCGGAGCTGTTGCCGACCGGGTTGACGGTGGTCGACTGATATGCAGGTGCTGCATAGATGGTAGTCGCAGGAGTTGCGCTCTGCGATGCCGCCGAGCTTGAAGATGAGCCCGAAGAGCTGCATCCTGCGAGTGCCATGGCTGCTACTGCGCCGGTTGCAGCAGTTGCTCCAAGAAAGCCACGACGTGTTAGCTTTGGTTGTTCCATAGTTCCCTCCAACTAAGGTTAAGGGGCGCCAGCCCCTACATGCGCCAATTATAGATTTGAACAGCGCACGCTAATAACTTCACATTATGATGGAAAACCATTTTTATAGAAACCCTTTTTGTTCATATTGTTACCGAATTCTTGAAAAATCCCATAAGACATATTGCCGCTCGTTTTTGCATTCGAACCGCTTACCAGCAGAGCTTACAAGGACTCTCTCCGCTCACAGCTTCGCCGATATCCGTTTGATGAAAAGTGAAGCTTCGAGCATGCCCTCGATTAAGTACGGTTGATATCATTTTCATGTCGATATGGTGGTCGGTTCCAAAGTCTTCTTACTTATATATAGACTCTTGTTGCTTCAAAAGCCACGATTCGATCTTTTACACCTGAAATCTAACCAGGAGGAGCTCATGTCACGAGAACTCAAGTCCATGGACGGCAATAACGCGGCGGCGTATGTCTCTTATGCTTTCACGGAGGTTGCCGGGATTTATCCGATCACGCCTTCGAGTCCTATGGCGGACTACGTCGATCAGTGGTCGGCGCAGGGCAAGAAGAATATCTTCGGGTCTACGGTGCGTGTTTGTGAGATGCAATCGGAGGCCGGAGCTGCAGGTGCAGTGCACGGCTCATTGGGGGTAGGTGCGCTCACCACGACATATACCGCATCGCAGGGTCTGCTTCTTATGATCCCTAATATGTACAAGATCGCCGCCGAGCGCCTCCCATCGGTATTCCATGTGAGTGCCCGTACGGTGTCCTCCCACGCGCTCAACATCTTTGGTGACCACTCCGATGTCATGGCTTGTCGCCAGACCGGTTTTGCGATGCTTGCCGAGGGCAACGTGCAGGAGGTTATGGATCTTTCGGCTGTGGCTCATCTTGCGGCCATCAAGGGCGGCATGCCGTTCATTAACTTCTTCGATGGATTCCGCACGTCGCATGAGGTTCAAAAGATCGAGGTCTGGGACTATGCGGATCTCGAGGATATGTGCGATATGGATGCTGTGCGCGCATTCCGCGATCACTCGCTCAATCCCGAGCGCCCCTCCATGCGTGGCAGCCATGAGAACGGAGATATCTTCTTCCAGCACAGAGAGGCGTGCAATACTGCATACGACGACCTTCCGGCTGTTGTTGAGGGCTGCATGGATCAGGTCAACGCCAAGCTCGGCACCGACTATAAGCTGTTCAACTACTATGGCGCGCCCGATGCCGATCGCGTGATCGTGGCCATGGGGTCGTTTTGTGATGTTTGCGAAGAGGTCATCGATTATCTGAACGCTAATGGCGAGAAGGTCGGCCTTGTGAAGGTTCGCCTGTATCGTCCGTTCGCATCTCTTCGTTTCATTGAGGCGCTGCCGGCAAGCGTGAAAAAGATCGCTGTTATGGATCGCACCAAGGAGCCCGGCTCGATCGGTGAGCCGCTTTATATGGATGTAGTCACCGCGCTCGCCGAGCATGGCCGCACTGACATCAATGTTGTGGGCGGCCGCTACGGTCTGGGCTCGAAAGACACCCCGCCAGCATCGGCGTTTGCTATCTTCACGGAGCTTGCCAAGGCTGAACCTGTTCGCGAATTCACGATCGGCATCGTAGACGATGTTACGGGTTTGTCGCTTCCCGAGGATTCAAACTGTCCGAGCGTTGCTGCCGCAGGAACCGTGGAGTGTAAGTTCTGGGGTCTTGGCGGAGACGGAACAGTAGGCGCGAACAAGAACTCCATCAAGATCATTGGTGATCACACCGATAAGTTTGTTCAGGCTTACTTCCAATATGACTCGAAGAAGACAGGCGGCGTTACCATAAGCCACCTGCGCTTCGGCGACTCTCGCATCAGAAGCCCTTACTATGTGAATCAGGCGCATTTTGTTGCATGCCATACGCCTTCATACATCACGAAGGATTTCCCGATCGTAGGCGACATTAAGCCGGGCGGAACCTTCCTTGTGAACTGCCAGTGGGATGCTACCGAGCTTGCTCATCACATGAGCAAGCAGGCTAAGCAATATCTGCTCGACAACAACATCAAGCTTTACACGATAAACGCTATCGATCTTGCCGCTGCGATCGGAATGGGCAAGCGCACGAACACCATCTTGCAGTCCGCCTTCTTCGCTCTTGCAGATATTCTTCCCGCCGAGGAGGCTATCCGATATATGAAGGATGCGGCCACCCGTTCGTATCTGAAGAAGGGCCAAGATGTGGTTGACATGAACCATAAGGCCATCGATGCCGGCGCTACAGCTGCCGTGCGCATTGATATTACGCCTGAGTGGGTTGCGATAGGCGAGGAGGCAGAGACTACAGAGCTCTACGGTGATGCCGCGCTCGTTAAGCAGGTCAAGGCGATCATGGAGCCTGTGGCACGCATGGATGGCGATTCTCTTCCGGTGTCTGCGTTCATGGATCATGCGGACGGCCAGTTCGAGCAAGGTGCTGCTGCATTCGAGAAGCGCGGCGTTGCTGTGAACGTTCCGAAGTGGAAGAGCGAGACCTGCATACAGTGCAACCAATGCGCCTATGTATGCCCGCATGCCACTATCCGTCCGTTCTTGCTCGATCAACAAGAGGCGGCATCTGCGCCGGAGGGTATTGAGAAGGTCGCGGCGAAGGGCAAAGGTCTTGACGGTCTTGAGTACACGCTAGCCTTGTCTCCGCTTGATTGTATGGGATGCGGCGTTTGCGCCAGAACTTGCCCGACCGATTCTCTTGTCATGGAGTCGATCGACGATATGCTCAATGAGCAGGTCGTATTCGATTGGTGCGTGCGCGACGTTTCCGACAAGCCGCAGGCACAGGATTCGTCTGTGAAGGGAAGTCAGTTCAATCAGCCTCTGCTCGAGTTCTCTGGTGCGTGCGCGGGCTGCGCGGAGACGACGTATGCCAAGCTCATCACGCAGGTGGTCGGCGACCGTATGTTCGTAGCCAACGCCACGGGTTGTTCTTCTATCTGGGGCGGCCCTGCGGCAAGTTCGCCTTACTGCGCGAACAAAGAAGGCCACGGTCCGGCATGGTGCAACTCCCTTTTTGAGGACAACGCTGAATTCGGTCTTGGAATGCTTCTTGGATACGAGGCTGTTCGCAAGAATCTCGTCGAGAAGACCCAAGAGCTTCTCGATGGTCCCGCGATCGCTGACGGGCTTCGCGATGCTGCTGAAGCATGGCTTGAAACGATGGATGATTTCGACGCATCAAAGGGATCTTCAAAGGCGTATATCGCTGAACTTGAAGCTGCGAGCGGCGGCGATTCTGCTACATCTGCTCTGGCCTCTGAGATCCTTGAGAAGCGCGAGTACCTCAATTCCAAGTCGTTCTGGGTGTTCGGCGGTGACGGCTGGGCCTATGATATCGGTTTTGGTGGTCTTGACCATGTGCTGGCATCTCGTGAGAACATCAATGTCTTCGTGTTCGACACGGAGGTTTATTCCAATACCGGCGGTCAAGCATCTAAGGCATCCAACATCGGTCAGGTCGCCCAGTTCGCTGCTGCCGGCAAGGATATCAAGAAGAAGAGCATCGCTGAGATTGCTATGACATACGGCTATGTCTATGTTGCTCAGGTTTCGATGGGGGCTAAGCAAGCGCAGACGCTTAAGGCCATCCAAGAGGCTGTTGCCTATAATGGACCGTCGCTCATCATCGGATATTCGCCTTGCGAGATGCACTCCATCAAGGGCGGCATGGTGCATTGTCAGGATGAGATGAAGTGGGCCGTTGATTGCGGATACTGGAATCTCTTCCGCTATAACCCGGCAGCTCCCGAAGGCAAGCGTTTCAGCATCGATTCGAAGGAGCCTAAGGAGGGCTATCGTGACTTCTTGATGAACGAGGCTCGCTATTCGAGGCTCACGCGTGAGTTCCCGGATCGTGCAGAGGAGCTTTTCGTCAAGAACGAGCAGGAAGCTATGGCTCGTTGGGAGCATATACAGAAGCTGAAGGATCTATATGCATAATCTATATACCCGCTAAAGGGTATAGGTACATGACGCTGCGGCTCCGACAGGTACCTGTTTTTGCCTCTTGTCTTTAGGCACCGCGTGGCACGAAGGCCACTCGACTCAAAGGTAGGGCGAATGCAGGTGCCGGTCGGAGTTTTGCTATCTATATGGCGCTCGTAGTTTGAATTTTGGATCAAGAACATCAATGGATGGTTAACTGTCTTAAAGATCGAGCCTGTCGAATTCCTCAATAAACAAACAAATGTTCTGGTATAATATGGTGAAATGAGAAGGGTAGTTTCTGTGGATGACTCATCGCACATCATATTGGGAATAGATCCCGGTCTGGCTAATACGGGCTGGGGGGTTATCCGTGCGTCTTCGAAGAGTGTGTCATGCATCGCATATGGATGTGTATCCACGCCATCGCATCATGAGCTCTCGCGCAGGCTTTTCAAGATCTACGATCAGATCCGCGCTGTTGTTAGGAAATACGAACCTAAAAGCGTAGGCATCGAAACGGTGTGGTTCGGTGACAACACATCATCAGCTTTTGCGACAGGCCAAGCCAGAGGTGCGGCGCTTGTCGCTTGTGCCGAGCACTCGCTTTCTGTCGGCGAATTTACACCAGCGCAGATAAAGCTCTCCATAACAGGAACGGGTTCGGCTGAAAAACAACAAATGCAGTATATGGTGAAGCAGCATCTCGGTCTTGCCGATATACCTAAACCCGATCACGCTGCGGATGCCCTAGCGGCTGCCATCTGCTATACATCCTGTGCTATCCCGGGTTCTTCCTCATCGCGTTTGGAAGCCATGATCGAAAAGGCTATTGAACGCGATGAGAGGCAAAGGAACTTAGTGAAGTTGGAGGCTGGCAAATGATAGCGTTTCTGAACGGAAAGCTGGTGGCGAAGTCGCTTACTTGTGCTTATATCGAAGTGTCAGGCGTCGGTTTTGAAGTCAGTATGTCCCAAACCTCACTCTCGCTTTTACCCGAGAGTGGGTCGAATGTTATGGTGCACACCTACCTCAATGTTAGCGATTCAGGCTTTTCGCTATACGGATTTCTCAGCGAGAGAGAAGAGGAGCTCTTCAAGCAATTGATCGGAGTGAGCGGCATCGGCCCGAAGATCGCACTTGCGGCGCTTTCGACATTCGAGGCGAACGATCTTGTGTCGGCTGTGATCGCGCAAGATGTTGCGAAGGTGTCGAAGATTCCCGGTGTCGGAAAGAAGAGTGCGCAAAGGATAATCCTAGAGCTCAAAGATAAGATATCGGGCGATGTTGATATGTCTTCGGGCGCAAAGTCATCTGATACAGATGTATCAGATGTAAAGGCGCTTGTAAGGAGTGCTCTTATATCAATGGGATTTACAGATGCTGAATGCAGTGCCGCACTCGATAAGGCACCTGCGGATATGGATGAGTCCAAATTGCTACAATATGCCTTGAAAAGGCTTGGGAGCTGATCGCTGTGGAATTCGTATCGAAGATGAGCGATCTTGATTTGTTTGTGATTTGGAGGGTGCTTGGATAGCGGTCTTGAAATAGAGGGGCTCGTTTTTGAAGCCGATGATTCGTCTTTTTCTGGCGACGATACTCGTCGTTTCGGTATCGATCGTGCGGTTGCGCCTGAGCTCAACGAGGAGGACCTTGTTATCGACAGGTCTTTGAGGCCGAAACGATTATGTGATTATCTTGGTCAAACTCGCGTAAAAGAATCACTTGAGATCCTCATTCAGGCAGCCAAAGAGCGACATGATGTCGCCGATCATATTCTCTTCTCCGGCCCTCCGGGGCTAGGGAAGACGACTCTTGCAAGCGTTGTGGCCAACGAACTCGGGTCTAACATTAAGACCACATCTGGCCCGGCTATCGAGCGCACGGGAGACCTCGCTGCGATACTTACAAATCTAGAGGAAGGCGATGTGTTGTTCATCGATGAGATCCATCGCATGAACAGGATGGTCGAAGAGGTCCTCTATCCAGCTTTGGAGGATTTTTCGCTGGATATAGTAGTAGGCAAAGGACCGGCCGCGCGCTCTATCAGGCTCGATCTTCCGAAATTCACGCTTATCGGTGCGACCACCAGAACCGGTCTTTTGACTGGTCCTCTGCGCGACAGGTTTGGCATCGCGTTTCGCTTGCAGTATTACACCCCTGAAGAGCTTGCCGATATTGTTCGAAGGTCGGCAACTATTCTTGATATCCAGATAGATCCTGAAGGCTCTCTTGAGATTGCTATGCGCTCGCGCGGAACGCCGAGGCTGGCCAATCGCATGCTAAAGCGTGTCCGTGACTGGGCGCAAGTTCGTGCGCAGGGCATCATAACGAAAGATGTAGCATCTGAGGCCCTGTCGTTTTTTGAAGTCGACAGCCTTGGGCTCGATGCGATGGACAATAGAATCCTTGAGCTTTTATGCGTGCAGTTTTCTGGTCGTCCGGTAGGACTTACCACCATGGCCTCAGCTCTTTCTGAGGAGACGGATACGATAGAGGATGTTTATGAGCCTTATCTCATGCAATCGGGTCTTTTGGTCAGAACCCCGAAAGGTAGGCAAGCGACGATAAGCGCATGGAAACATCTTGGTCTCAATCCGCCAGAATCGCTGGTCGATCAGCTTAAGATCGAACTTTGAGTGTATCCTGTTTGATAGATACAGCTGCATGTTGCTCATGAATCACTTATAAGGTGTCGATATCTCGGACTGAAAGGAGTCCTTATCATGGAAAACGGTTCATCTCATCCTCAGATCGTGACGATCTCAGGCGGTAAAGTATTCGATGGAGCGTCTTTTGGCTCATGCGATGTCCATATTTCTGGTAAACAGATCGTCTCTGATATCTCTGCTAGCGAAGGTGAGGTTTTAGACGCTAGCGGATGCTATGTTCTTCCCGGTTTTATCGATTTGCATTTTCATGGAGCTGACGGCGCCGATATGAGCGATGGTGACGTTGACGGCATTCACAAGATGGCGCGCTATGAGGCTTCTCGCGGCATCACGGCTATCTGTCCTGCAACTATGACCATCTCAATGCAGCAGCTTTTGGATGCAGCTCGTTGCGCCTCTGAATTTAAGGCTGCGACAGATGAGGCGGATCTTGTTGGCATCAACATGGAAGGGCCATATATTTCGCCTTCGAAGATTGGTGCGCAAAATCCCATTCATGTTCGCGTTCCCGATATCGAAGAGTTCGAGCAACTTCAGATTGTCTCTGGCGGCTTGTTCAAGATCGTAGACCTTGCCCCCGAAGAAGATGGTGCTGATGAGTTCATCGAGCGCATGGGCGATAAGGTCCGCATCTCTGTTGCGCATACATGCGCAGATTATGAAACCGCTGCGCATGCGTTTGATCTGGGCGCTAAGCATTTGACGCATTTGTATAACGCTATGGATCCGATGCATCACAGAAAGCCCGGCCCGATTCCTGCTGCTGCCGAGCGCAGTGATGTTACTGCGGAGATAATCGCTGATGGAATCCATATCCATCCGGCCATGGTTCGCCTTGCGTTCAATATCTTCGGAGACGATCGTATGATATTGGTGAGCGACACGCTTCGCGCTGCCGGCCTCAAAGATGGAATATATGATCTCGGTGGTCAGGATGTCGAGGTCAAAGGTTACGAGGCTAGGATAGAAAATGGTGCGCTCGCTGGATCGGTTAGCGATCTGATGCGCTGCTTTTATGTTGCGGTTCACGACATGGATATTCCGCTTATCAGTGCGGTCAAGGCGGCCACTGTAAACCCGGCGCGTGCACTAGGGATATCAGAATCATATGGCTCATTGAGTGTCGGTCATATCGCTGATGCCGTGCTCATTGACGAGGACACGCTTGAGCTTAAACATGTGGTCTTGCGCGGGAAGTTGATAGTGTAGGGCTCCTTTACGACTACCTATTTTTTAAGAAGCAATATTTAAGAAAAGATTTCGTAGACGACAGCTGTTCGGACACATGCAGCTTGTTTTGCGATGCCAGATGATGAAAAATTCCTAGCAGACTTTATTGTCGTAGCTGGGTATGCGATCTTCATACCCAACTGTGTGTCAACAGGAGCGAGCATCTAGTTTAGATGTTCGCCTACATGGATGAAAGCTTTATCAAAGAAATGGGGGCATCTTGTTCAGATGCCCCCATTTTCATATTTAGAAGCGCAAAAACGTTTCGTTACAGCTCGGGTAAGCTTGCAGCGGCAACCGATTGTCCGACGCGACGCATCTTCTCGTCCGGAAGTGTTACGTTGATCTTTGCGGCAAGCTCAGGGTATTCCTCTTCAAGGATGCGGTTGCATTCGCTGATCAGAAGATCGCCGCCATCGCCTGACGCGACCCTGCCGAGCACGAGCAGTGTCTCGATCTCGTAGAAGTTGCTATACAGAACGAGCGTATGCGCTAGATAGCAACCGATCGAGCGATAGATGTCGAGCGCATCCTCGTTACCCTCGTTAGCAAGCGCCTGTACGACCTTCAGCTTTTCTGCCGGCGTGTTCTCCGGATCAAGGATGATGTTCGCCGCAGGAGCAAGCTTGATGACAGCATCTTGACTGAAATATTTGCAGCCAACTCCGAAATCGGTTGACCATTCATCCTGCATTGCCTTCTCGGAAAGATCCACCGGAGCAAACGCCAGCTCATTGATCCATCCAAGCACGTTGCCGTCGGTGTTCACATATCCTACAGCCTCAGATGTTCCCATAGCGATGCCTAGGATGTCGCCTCTGCCTGTGCTCATGAAGCCTGCAAGCGCAGTGACATCTCCGTCGTTGGCAACAACTAGCGGCACATCGCCGATCTCAGCTCCGGCTCTGTCGTAGATGCTCTTGACCTCTTCGCGGCGATCGCTCGGCACTTTGATGAACAATGATGCGACCATCGGGGAGTTGCCGACAAAAGTGCCGGCAGATGAAACGCCGATAGCATCTACGCGGGGCATCTTTGATGCTGCTGTCTTGAATGCGGTTACGATCTCGTTGAAGTGATAGGTGGGATCTTCTGTGACCTTCGGATACCAGACCACTTCTTCAGAATAGACCGGCTCTCCATCGATGACCGCCGATACCTTTCTGTCGGAGCCGCCGGCATCGAATCCGATGCGGCAACCATCCATATGACCACCGATCTGCTTGGCAACCTCGTGCGCTTCGGGGAAATCTTCGCGTGAGACGGCCAGAACCTCGAGCGGCTTCTCATACACATCGCCTACGAACTGATAGTCGAACGAGCGCTCGCCAGCAGACGAATAGGCCTCAGCGAGCTTTTTCGCAATTTCATCGCAACCGCAGATATACACGCGGAAGCCGCCGATGCTCCAAAGCTCAAACTTCACAAAGCGCTCGATGTAGCGGTAATCGGCATCTGCAAACTGCCCACCGCGGATGAATGTGTCGCGAACCGAGATAAGACCATTCTCGCGCTCCACCGCGATCGAGACGGGGATCTTCGCCTCTTTGAGGTACTCCTTCATCCAAACACCGAACGGAATGAAGTTCTTGTCAAGGACGGGAGTGTTCTTGATGTTGTATTCGATTCCTAAATACTGCATTTAGTCTCCTAAGATCTCGGTGATTATGCGCTCTGTCATGCAAAGTGCCCGCGGCACGTGAAATGGTCCTTTGAAGGTGGAGCCTTTGGTGGGCGGCATCGTTGGAAGTCCGTCGCGCCTGAGGTATCCATACCATTCCCCGTATTCAGGATCCGCGAAATGTTCGCGAACGTAATCCATGACACGGAAGAACCATTCCAGATAGTAGGTATCTTGCGTATCGCGATAAGCCTTAGACGAGGCGATCATCGCCTCGTTGTGTGGCCACCAGAGCTTCATGTCGTGCTCGTAGGCCTCTGTAGGTTTTCCAAGCGCGTCGATGAAATAGAGAATGCCGTCGTATTCTTTATCCCAACCTGCCTCGATGGCGAGTCTGAAAATCTGCTCAGCGACCTCATGAAGTTTTGCATCTGATCGATAGTTAGCCTCATCCATCATGAACCAGCTACACTCTATACCATGACCCGGATTCACTACGCGTCCTGCCGTGTAGTGAAGCTCCGGTTGGCCGTCTGCACTTACGCTCTCTAGCGTACAGCCGAGCTCGGGCCTGAAATGCTCGTTTATGATTCTGTCGGTGCACTCTTTAGCATGTGCATCGTATTCGGCAGTATTAGCTGGATCGACTCTTCTCATGATTCCGATTATGTTCAAAAAGATCATCGGATCGCCTAGGGCTTTTGTGGACCTTGTTTCAGGGATAGTCTTAGGTCCCATATGAGTTGGATCCTCGATCAAGGCATTATTAAGATCGTATATGAGCTTATAGGCACGTCTTGCACGCTCAAGGTATACGCTCTGTCCGCTGATCCCATAATATTCTGCATTCGCAATGCAGTAAAAGCCTTCAGAGAAGTTATACCTTCTCTGACGAAGAGGCGCTCCTTCGGCTGTCACTGTGAAATAGAGCCTGCCGCCGGCATCATGGTTGATGCAGTGATCCTCAAGGAAGTCCAAGCAGCTTTTCGCCGCTTCCATCCATTCGGGACGTACACCATAGAGACGGCAAAGATAAGAGAACATCCAAGCGCATCTTCCTTGCATCCATACGCTTTTGTCGGTGGAATAGACATTGCCCTGCCGATCGAGGCAGGTGTATACACCGCCATTCACGCTATCGATGCCGTGTTCCAGCCAAAATGCCACACAGGTTTCCAGTTGGTCCTTTATCCAGTTTCGCTCGGCTTCGAGCCTTTTTTTGACTTCCGGATCCATTAAGCCTCCTACCTTTGGGCTCATGCTAGCATATCAGCTTGAATTATCTTTATACCTAAAAGCTTCGTCAAGATGCGGATGGCATTCAATTCGTAAACTTCGTGAATATAAATAAGTTGTATTTCAGATATTTCGGGTCGCGCTTTTGCGTCGTGTGTGGGTCCAAGGTCGAATACCTATATTACATATCCTGCAAAATTCATTTGTTACACTCCGATAATTGTGATATCTTTGAGCAGTCCTTTGATTCTTTATAAATCCATCAGAAAACGACTCTTAGACATACCCATGTCTCAACGCGCGCGCATCGTGCGAATTCCCATCGAACAAGGAGGAAAAGATTGAAGTTCTTTCTCGACACCGCAGACCTGAATGAGATCGAAGAGGCTGCAAGCTGGGGTGCGCTTGCTGGCGTTACCACTAATCCGACGCTCTATTCCAGAGTGGGAGGAAAGCTCGAGGACTTTCACGACCATATCAAAAGGATTTGTGACATCGTTGGTCCGGATTGCCCTGTTTCTGCGGAGTCGGTGGCGATGAACCGCGATGAGCTTGTTCGTGATGGAAGGCAGCTTGCCGCCATTGCGCCGAACGTTGTCGTGAAGATCCCGACCATGATCGACGGTCTTGCTGCAACAAGAGCCCTCGCAGATGAGGGCATCCGCGTGAACATGACCCTTTGTTTCACCGTGCCACAAGCCATGCTCGCCGCGCGTGCCGGAGCTAGATACATCTCTCCGTTCATCGGCCGTTTTGATGATATATCCGAAGATGGCATCGAACAGGTGGCAAACATCGTCGATGCTGTTTCTAACTACGACTTCACCGCAGATACCGTTGGTGGTGAGCAGATCGAGGTCATAGCTGCATCGATCAGAAGCGCGAATCATGTGACGCAGTGTGCACTTATGGGTGCCGATATAGCAACAGTGCCGTTTGGTGTGCTCAAGAAGATGGTCAGCCATCCTCTGACCGACCGCGGCATCGAATCTTTTTTGAATGATTGGGAGAAAGTCAAGTAAATGAGCGACATCGAAGCAATCGATACCGAAACACCAGAGGCAACCGAAGAGGTGCCAAAGCCCAAGCGCGGTCGTCCGCGCAAGACGGATGCCGATAAGGAGACCGCTGAGAAGAAGAGCACGGCCAAGAAGACGAAGAAGGCTGACGATTCTGCGGATCCAGAGGCCTCTGATACTGAAGAGAAGCCGAAGGCGAAACGCACACGCAAGAAGGCCACTGATGACGCCAGCTTAGCTGATGCAGGATCGGATGCGAAGGCTGCTAAGAAGGCTTCGGAGAAGTCGGAAAAGCCAAAAGATGATAGCGCCGCCGATTCAAGCGATGCGCCGCAGGAAGCCAAGCCTAAGCGCACGCGTGCCAAGAAAGCGGCATCTGAGGAGGCCTCCGGCGAAGAGACCGAATCAGAGACAGGCGCCTCTTCTGCAAAAGAAGGGGAGAAGAGCGCCGAACAAACGAGTGATGCAAAGCAGTCCGATGATGCCTCCGATGAGGAGCGCGGCGATGCAAAGAAGCAGTTTTCGAAGCGGCAAAGCAGGACGCATCAGGTTAAGACCTCGCGTTCAGACAGCTCGAATTCGCGTCATCAGAATCAGCAGAACAATCGCAACCAGCAAAACGGTCGCAACCAGAATCACAGACAGCGCCGTGGCCGAGTTGAGCGCCAGCAGCGCGAATACGTACCGTCTGTCAGCCGAGAAGAACTCGATGAGCTGAAACTGCCCGAGCTTCGCGAGAAAGCGGCCGAGCTTAATATCGATGCATCCGGCATGAAAAAGGCCGAGATGATAGATGCGATCTATGAAGCGCTCGCCATTGCTGAGGGATTCATCGAGGTCGGTGGCATTCTCGATATCCTGCAAGACGGTTATGGCTTTTTGCGCACAAATGGATATCTGCCGAGCGAGCGCGATGTCTACGTCGGACTCTCTACGATCCGTCGAAATGGGCTTCGCAAGGGCGACTATGTAACGGGCCAGACGCGCCCGGCAAGGGAGGGCGAGAAGTTTGCCGCCATCCAGAAGATCTACACGATAAACGGTGTGGCCTTAGATGATGTCGGACACAGGCCCAAGTTCTCCGACCTGACGCCGGTGTTTCCGGATGAGCGTTTTGTTATGGAGCACGGTAAGGACACGATCACCGCTCGTGTGATCGATCTTGCGGCACCTATTGGAAAAGGTCAGCGCGGACTGATCGTTTCTCCGCCGAAGGCCGGAAAGACCACAGTGTTGAAGGATATTGCCGCATCGATCAGTGCGAACAATCCTGAGGCGCATCTCATGTGCCTTCTCGTCGATGAGCGCCCTGAAGAGGTCACGGATATGGAGCGCTCCATCAATGGTGAGGTCATCGCCTCCACATTCGATATGCCATCTGAGAACCATATCGCTGTTTCAGAGCTTGTCATCGAGCGTGCTAAACGCCTTGTTGAGCAGGGCGAAGACGTTGTGATCCTGCTCGATTCGATCACGCGTCTCGCGCGCGCCTACAATCTGGCCCAACCAGCATCCGGGCGCATCCTTTCAGGCGGCGTTGATTCTACGGCGCTATATCCGCCCAAGCGTTTCTTGGGTGCTGCACGAAATATCGAAGGCGGCGGATCTCTTACCATATTGGCATCAGCGCTAATCGATACGGGCTCGAAAATGGATGAGGTTATCTTCGAGGAGTTCAAGGGTACCGGCAACATGGAGCTCAAGCTCGATCGCAATCTTGCCGATCGTCGCATCTTCCCCGCGATTGATCCGATCACTTCGGGCACACGCAAAGAGGAGCTGCTGCTCGATAATCAAGAAGCTCCGCTGATCTGGGCAGTGCGACGCATTCTTGCCAACACCAACAATACTGAGCGCTCGATGGATATGCTGATCAAGTCGCTCAAGCAAACGGAGACGAATCAGGAGTTCCTGCTCAAAACGGCAAAACGGGCGCAGAAGCAGGGTAGGATGGACGAGAATATGGATCTCTAAGATCCGCTTTCGCCAGCCACGGCGAATGTCGGGTGGATCCTTGTCGGAAAGGAAGTCATTCAATTGAGCGATCCGAATAAGGAAAACATCAAAACGGATCCATATGCGGATGCGTATTCCGCTTCGAATCCTAATGCCGTAGGCGTGCCGGCCGCAAATATGCCGGTCGATCCGCTTGTGAATAGCGAGCCATCGCCTCGATCGGCGCAGGCATCCAAGCAGGCCCAACCGGTCCGGCCAACCCAACCTAGTCAACCGGCCCAACCAGCCCAGCAGGCGAGCGCTCAGCAGCCTTGGCCTTCGCAGGCCGCGCAGCCGCAGGTTGCGGGAGGTTATGTTGTTGCTCCTGCTGGTGTGGCGCCTGTTTATGCCAGCGCACCGCAGAAGAAGAGCCATGGGTGGATCATCGCGATCGTGTGCATCGCGTGCGCATCTTTGCTGATATTGGGGTCAGTCGTGTCGTGTTCGAGCGTTATGGGATCTCTCTTCACGTCAGCCGGTGCCTACAGCGCTGACGATGCCATCAGCGATCTTCACGAGCCAGCCATCGGCGTCATCGAGCTCAACGGCACTATCCAGTATGACAATTCGGCATGCTCACCTGAAGGGTTAAAGGCTCTTCTTGATCGCGCCGAGTCAAACGATCACATCCAAGCTGTCATCCTGAAGGTCAACTCAGGTGGCGGCGTTGCTACAGCCGGTGAGGAGATGTCGCAGATCGTACGCGATTTCTCCAAGCCGATCGTTGTTGTCAGCCAGGCGACCAACGCAAGCGCTGCTTACGAAATATCATCGCAGGCCGACTATATCTTCACGGATCGCACGACCGCAATCGGCGCCATCGGTGTCATCATGTCTGTTACTGATCTCTCCGGACTCTACGACAAGCTTGGCATCTCGGTCGACAACATCACTTCAGCCGATTCAAAGGATGCCGGTTCTGGCACAAGGCCGCTCACAGATGAGGAGCGCGCTTGGTACCAATCGATGGTCGATCAGATCAACGATGTCTTCATAAAGACCGTGGCTGAAGGTCGCGATATGGAAATCGATGAGGTCAAAGCGCTTGCCAATGGGCTTCCCTACACAGGTATGGATGCAGTCGAGAACGGACTTGCCGATGAGATCGGCTCGCTTGAGGATGCTGTAGAGTATCTCTGCGATCTTCTTGGATACGATCGACAGCTCAATACGGTCGATATGATGAGCCGCTCTAGCGATCTGTCGAACATCCTCGACCTCTTAGGACAAAGTGATCGAAGCTTTGATGTGAACGATCTTAAGGATGCCTTAGACGAGCTTGATGGAGGCAATGTTGCGCAATAGTGATATGAATATCATCTGGCCCAAGAGGGCGGTCGTGACGGCGGGAATGCCGTATGGCAACAAGCCGCTTCATTTTGGGCATATCGGCGGCGTGTTTGTACCCGCTGATGTTTTCGCGCGGTTTCTTCGCGATAGGATCGGGAAGGCGAATGTCCGGTTTGTGAGCGGCACAGATTGCTACGGATCGCCGATCGACGAGGGTTATCGTAAGGCGGTCGAGAACGAGGGTTTTGCTGGCACCATCTCCGATTACGTCATGAGAAACCACGATGCGCAGGCGAAGGTCTTGAAAGACTTCGACATAAGCCTCGATATCTTCGAGGGATCAGGGATCGGTCATGCCGGAGATGTGCACCAAGAGCTCTCGGATGCTTTTGTGATAGGACTTCACGATCGCGGTTACCTGCATCTCGAGTCAACGCTGCAATTCTTCGATACCGAGGCCGATACTTTCTTGAACGGCAGACAGGTCATAGGAAGATGCCCAGTTCAGGGATGCAAGTCCGAGCATGCCTATGCTGATGAGTGTGATATGGGGCATCAATATGCACCTGAGGATCTCATCAATCCGATCTCGTCGATCACAGGCACGAAACCAGAGATGAGGCCTGTCAAGAACTGGTATTTCGATCTTCCGGCTTTCCGTGAATTTTTGAAAGAGCATGTGGAGGCTTTAAGGGCTGATGATGAGGTGCGCGATGTGGTGCCTCAGACCATCGATGAGTTTTTGAACGATCCCGTCATCTTTGTGAAGTGCGAATTTCAAGATGAATACTTCGAGATCGCAGATAAGCTTCCGCCTCATACATATACCGAGGCGGCGAAGGGCAAGCAGAGCTTCGAGATCGCATTCGAATCCATCGAGGATCGAGATGCGGCCAAAAAGGAGCTTCAAGCTGCATCCATTCGCTTTAGAACGTCGAAAACGCTCGTTCCTTTCCGTATTACGGGAAGCATCGAGTGGGGCGTGAAGGCGCCTGTGATGGACGATGTCGAGGGGCTCACCATATGGTGTTGGCCTGAATCTCTTTGGGCTCCGATCTCGTTCACCATCGCCTGTAACGACGATATTGGATTGCCTAGAAACGCTTGGCGTGATTTTTGGTGCTCAGCCGATTCGCGCGTTTACCAGTTCATCGGGCAGGACAACCTTTATTTCTATGGCGTCGCTCAGCCTGCGATGTTTGAGGCGCTCGGTAACAGAGGGGTTTTCGGAGGGTCGGATTCCAAGCGTCTTATGCAGACGCATCTCATCGCGAACCATCATCTGCTTTTCGGAAAGACGAAGGCATCCTCATCGGGTTCCGTGAAGCCGCCGACAGGTGATGAGCTTTTAGATCATTACACTGTCGAGCAGCTCCGTGCACACTTCATAGCGCTCGGGCTCGATCAACGCTCTGTTGGCTTTAAACCCAAGCCGTTCGATCCGACGCTTAATGATGAGCAAAGGCAGGACAGTCGTGTGGCTGATCCCGTTCTCAAAGAGGGTGCGTTGCTCACCAATGTCTACAATCGCCTTGCGCGCAGCTGTTTTTATGAGGCGCAGAAGAATTTCGAAGGCTACATGCCGCTTGGCAAGGTGACCGATGATGTCGTCGAGCGTGCCAAGGATGCGCTTTTGGAATACGAATCTCTGATGCACAAGGTCGAGCTTCACTCTGTCATGCAGCTTTGCGACACGTTCATCAGATACGCAAATAAATACTGGGCAGATAACATCAAGCGCGTGTGTGACGAGATGCCGGCCCGTGAAGACAGCGAAGTTGATGGTGTATCGCCTGTCATCACACAGGCTCATCGCCAAGTGCTCATCGACAGCTTCTATCTGCTTCGCATCTCCACGCTCATGATGCATCCTATCGTGCCTGCAGGATCAGAGCTCATCTGTGAGTATCTCGATTTCGATCCAAGCGAATTCTTCAACTGGAATTTCGACTTCGAGGATATGTGCGAACTTTGCCATGGGCTAGAGATAGACGAGACTAGGCATAAGATACACGAGCTGCCTGCGCGCTTCGATTTCTTCAAGAAACATGAAAGTCAGTACAAGTCTTGATCTTTGCGAGTGATCCGTTTGATGAGCGATCGTGTTCTGCATATGGGCCGCTACCGTTGCCGCTTGCGTTTCATGCGGGGTCGCATCGGTGTAAATGGTCTATACGCTGCGCTCGTTGATTTGCGCGGATATCTTCGTGTATGCTTACGCATTAAAAATCACTACAGCCGGATTTTTGGGCTTGGATTCTAAGGATCGATCGTTTTGAAACTAGTTGTAACCGAGAAAAATGACGCCGCCAAGCAGATCGCATCGCTGCTCTCGCAAGGCAAGGTTAAAGATGACAAGGTCTTTCACACCGCGGTCTATAGATTTGAGGTGGACGGGGAAGAGTGGGTGACCATCGGTCTTCGTGGGCATATCCTAGCGGTCGATTTCACGCCGATGATGATCTATAAGAAACGCGGTGGCTGGGTTGGAGTAACGGATGAAGGCGAAGAGGTGGCGGCCGATGTTCCGGCAAGCCTCGCGAGGCCCCCGTTCAAGAAAAAGAAGCCATTCACGGAAAACGGTGTCGACCTAAAGGGTTGGAAGATGGAGGCGCTGCCGTATCTCACTTTTGCGCCGATCGAGAAGCTCCCGAAGGAAAAGGACATCATTCGTTCGCTCAAGAATCTGGCAAAGAAAGCGGATTCGATCATCATCGCCACTGACTTCGACCGTGAAGGCGAGCTCATCGGAGCCGATGCGCTGCGTTGCTGCAGGCAGGAAAATCCTAGCGCTCCTGTCTCGCGTGCGCGCTATTCTTCCTTTACCAAACCTGAGATCGAAAGCGCGTTTTCCAATCTTGTTACGATGGATGACAATCTGGTTGCTGCGGGTTCCACCAGACAGGACATCGATCTGATCTGGGGCGCAGCGCTCACGAGATACCTCACGCTTGTCAAGTTCGCGGGATACGGAAACGTTCGCTCGTCCGGTCGCGTGCAGACACCCACCCTTGCGCTTATAGTGGAGAAAGAGCGCGAGCGCATGGCGTTTGTCCCTGAGGACTATTGGGTGATCAAGGCTGCATTTGATGCAAGCGCTACATCTGGGCCGACCGATGTTGAAGGCGAGATGTGCTTCACTGCTGCATATCATCAAGCGCGCATAAAGGATGAAGCTTCCGCCAACAAGGTGATGGCGGATATCGAAGGCGCGAACTCGGGTCGTATAATGTCTATCGAGAAGAAGAAGCGCACCGTTGCCACCCCGACCCCATTCAACACCACATCTTTGATGGCTGCCGCATCATCTGAGGGCATATCTCCCGCCCGTTGTATGAGGATGGCCGAGAGCCTGTATATGAGCGGATATATCTCATATCCAAGAGTCGATAATACCGTCTACCCGTCAAGCCTTGACCTTCGAGAGCTTGTGAAGATGCTCTCGGGCAATCCGGCCTATGCCCCGTATTGTTCGAAGCTGATGGCTCAAAACGATCTGAAGCCGACGCGCGGTAAGAAGGAGACGACAGATCATCCTCCGATCTATCCGACGGCGCTCGCTACGCCCGATGATCTGAATCCTTCTGAGTTCAAGCTCTACAACCTCATTGCAAGAAGATTTCTGGCAACGCTGTCTGATGCTGCGGTCGTCGAAGGCACCAAGGTATCGATCGATGTCAAGGGTCAAGAGTTTGTGGCCAAAGGCGATGTCCTCGTGAAACCGGGTTTTCGTGAGATATACCATTACGGCCTTAAGAAGGATGAAACGCTGCCCACAATGCAAGACGGTCAGCAGATTGCCTTTAACGGCGGCACCTGCACGAAGGATCAGACAAAGCCTCCGGCGAGGTATTCACCAGGTAAGCTCATCCAAGAGATGGAGCGTTTGGGTCTCGGGACGAAATCAACACGTCACTCGATCATTGAGCGCCTGTATCAGGTGAAATACATCGTGAATGAGCCGATTGAGCCGACCAAGCTCGGCATTGCTGTGATCGATGCGCTAGACAAATTTGCCCCGCATATTACGCACCCTGAGATGACAGCAGAGCTTGAGCGCGGAATGGATGATATCGCTGAGGGCAAAGATACCAAAGAGCATGTTGTGATGGACTCACGCGAGCTTTTGTTGAAAGAACTTGAGGAACTTATCCCGCATTCGGAGGAGGTGGCGCTTGCTCTCGGTGATGCAGTGGCAGCTGACGCGTATGTTGGCAAGTGTCCAAAATGCGGCAAGGACTTGCAAATTCGCGCTTCTAGCAAGACGAAATCGATGTTCATCGGTTGTGCCGGCTGGCCAGATTGCGATGTGACCTATCCGCTCCCGAAAGGGCGCGTGGAGGCTCAGGAGGAGCCGTGTCCGACTTGTGGTATGCCGCAGGTTAAGGTAACAGCATTCAGATCGAAACCGCGAACCATCTGCATCGATCCGAATTGCGCTACCAACCAAGAAGACGATGTCGTTATCGGTACGTGTCCGGTATGCGCTGCAGCGGGTAAGACCTCAAAGCTTATTGCGCGACGCAATCCCAAGACGCTGAAGCGCTCCGCTACGTGCGAGAACTTCGAGGAGTGCCAAACGCGCTATCCTCTTCCGCAATATGGAGACATCACCGCAACGGAGGATGTCTGCGAGCATTGCGGCGCTCCGATGGTTATCATCACGAACAATAATCGCCCATGGAAGCTCTGCCCGAATTTCGATTGTCCGGGCAAGGAAGCCGAGAAGGCTGCAAATGCGACCAAAGGCACCAAGAGTAAGCAAGCTTCCCGTTCGCGTAAGACCACCAAGAAGAAATAACGCCATATCGACCGACGTTGATTCATCGGGATCTTTCCGATGAATTCAGCATTTAAGGCTCGAACAGTAATCCTTCGTCACTATGTCGGGCTTGCTATCTGGGAACAGATGGCTGTATAGGGTGGTGAAGTATTTATCGGTCATGGATGCCATGTAGTCCACCACTATCCTGTTCGGTTCCTGCTCAAGATATTTTGCAGGATCGATCGTGCGCGACTTATTGGCGAGCTGCTTTATGTGATGACGGTAGATCGATGTTTGTTCATCGCCTGACAAAAGATCGTCGAGCAGGTGATCATACATCCTTGCGAACATCTCTTCGACCTCGTTGGAATTGTCTTGACGAAGCCCTTCGTTGGCATAAATGATCTCATAGTTCTGTCTTTTGGCTCGCTTCAGATCGTCAAACACCTCGCGGCTCATCGAGATCCTGTCCTTGCCGTAGCTGTTGTTCACGATGTCAACGGTTATGTTGTTGATGATCTGCGCGTTGCTAACGCCGATGATGTCGCTGTCAAAGGCATCAAGCGAATCGATCACGCCCATCTCGAGCGCATCTTGCCGATCTTTGCCTATATAGGCGATCATGTCGCTTACGCGCACCACGCACCCTTCCAAGGTAGAAGGACGAAGCGTGCCGATAGTCTGCTCGTCTTCGTTGCATCGTCTCACAAGATCATCAAGCTCCTCGAACGTGGAGAGATTAGAGCGCTCGAGCACCTGCTGGGCGAATTCGCCGTTATGACAAAGTATCCCGTCGAGCGTTTGGAGCGAGAGGTTTCTGGGATATATCTCATCGAGAACGCGGACCGAATGTACGTTGTGGTTGAAGTAAAGCCCGGTCTTGTCGTGATAGATCTTGGACAGGAAGTTCTCGCCAGCATGCCCGAAAGGAGTATGCCCTACATCATGTCCGAGTGCGATCGCCTCTATCAAATCCACGTTCAGGCCTAAAAGATTCCCGATCCCACGTGCGACGCGATCAACAAGCTGCACATGAAGCCCACGACGGGTAATATCGTCGTTTTCCACAAATGAAAAGACCTGTGTTTTTCCCGCGTATCTGTTATATGCAGGAACATTGATGATCTTTTCAACGTCGCGTGTGAATGCTGAGCGCGCAAGCGTGGCCCGATCGTTTTCTAGGTCCTCGCGTCGCTTGATATCCGCATCATCAAAACGATACGGACTAACACGCCCTCTCATGCGGTCCTCGCGGATAGCTTGTTCGATAGCGGGGTCTATGTTTAGATAGGGAAGCGAAGAGCTTTCTGTTTTATCGGTGTAAGTTGCCATGTTCTAAGTTCCTAAATTCGCCTTGGATCTCGGAAGTTGCAATAAGTATCATGATATCAAAGCGCGATCAGGGTGCGTCTGTTTCAGCCTAGTGACATTGATGCTAGAATCATGCTCATACAGCAACCGGGTTTAAAGTTGATACTCGAACAGGATAATGCATTGGCAAGAGGGATAAGTCAAGACGATATTCAAAAAGTGCGCGATGCCACAGATATCGTCGCGCTCATATCCGAGCGAGTTCCTTTGAAGCAACGCGGTCACGAGTTCTGGGGATGTTGCCCGTTTCATCATGAAAAGACACCATCGTTCAAGGTCGATTCTTCTTCGCAATTCTGGCATTGCTTCGGTTGCGGGGAAGGTGGCGATGTTTTTGGCTACCTTATGAAGATCGAGGATATCTCATTTCCTGAAGCCGTGCGCGAGCTTGCCGACAAGGCCCATATCGACATACAGGAAGGTGAGTATTCGGGTCCCACTCAAAACCAGAAGAAGCGTCTTCGCGATATCTGCAACGCCACGGCTGACTTCTATCACAATCAACTGATGCGCGTGCGCTCAAAAGGAACCGATGAGGCGAGGAGGTATCTCTCGGGCAGAAAACTCGGCGGTGATATCCCGAAGAAATGGAATCTCGGCTATGCGCCCGGTAGGAATCACCTGTTCAACCATCTTCTCTCGCTTGGCTTCAAAGCCGATGAGATGGTGCAAGCCAATGTGGTCGTGAGCAGTAGCGGCAAGTATCGCGACAGGTTCTATGAACGTGTGATGTTTCCCATCAACGACATAAGCGGCGAGTGCATCGCGTTCGGTGGGCGCATCATGGGCGACGGGCAGCCGAAATATCTCAACTCGCAAGAAACACCCATTTTCCATAAATCGCAGGTCCTCTATGGAATAGATAAGGCGAAATCCGCGATGGCCTCGACCGGCATCGCTGTTGTGTGCGAGGGATACACCGATGTCATCGCCCTTCACGAAGCAGGGATCAGAAACGCTGTTGCAACGCTTGGCACCTCGCTCACGCGCCAGCATATCCGTCTGCTATCGCGTCATGCTAGCAAGAAGCTGATCTATCTTTTTGACGGAGACGAGGCGGGTCAACGCGCCACAGAGCGCGCACTTCAATTCATAGATGATGCTATAACGCCGGAATCCGGCGCCTCAAGGCTTGAGATATGTGCGCTGTCGTTGCCTGATGGCCTCGATCCGGCGGAGTTTATAGAGGCGCGAGGTGCTGAGGCCATGAACGAGCAGCTTGAAGGCGCGCAACCCCTTCTCGCATTCGGGATCGAGCGAAGGCTTTCAAAGCATGATCTGTCCTCTGCGGAGGGGCGCTCGCGCGCTCTTGTAGATGTGCTGGATATCCTGGCTCCAATAAAGAGCTCTATACTTGCCAAGGATTATGCGGTGAAGATAGCTGGTAGGCTTCACATGCGCGAGCAGGATGTTCTCGATCAGCTTGCCACGCTTTCTGCTCCCAAGCGCTATCAATCTGAAGATGGGCGCGAAGCCTCGCGGACATCGACAGTTGCAAGGTCTGCGCCAACAGGCATCCGTCTTTCAAAGGCCGAGCAAAACAGGCTTCGCATCGAGCGCGAGTTCCTTGGGCTCGCCGCGCAGAATCCTTTGCTTGCTATTGCGCGTGCCGATGCGCTTGAGAATACGATATGGCACGATCCGATCCACTCGGATATCGCAAAGGTCATTTTGGAGGTGCTGTCTACAAATCTTGCTGCCAAAACAGCCGACCTGATCGATGCCGCATCATCAAAGCATCGTGTGGCTGCATCGATTCTGACAAGTGCTGCCGCTTCATCAGATTTAACGCCGGATCAGATCATGGAATATCTGGTGCATGAGCTTGCGATAGGAGATCTTGAGGAGAAGATTGCGGGTCTCAAGAGCAAGCTTGCCACACTTGAAGATGAGGGTAAGTCTGACGACGATGGGCTGTTTGCAGAGCTCGTACGCTTGCAAGCGCATCTGAACAGCGCGCGTAAATCTCGTGTTGTCAGCTGATCTGTGCGCGTGCTGCGCAGGTTCGTGTGATTTTAAGATTCAGTTTAAGATCTTCGTTCGAAATTCTGTCAGATCACAGCATGCGTTATGGCAACAGGTCTGGACAAAACCTCTTTGAGCATCCAAAATAGCAGCTTGGAAAATGAAACGGATGCGTGGAGCAATTAGGAGCCAAAGCATATGATGAAGATAATTGAATCGCCTGATCCGATATTGGCATCGGTGTGCGAGGAGTGCACACCGGGGGATAAAAGCCTTATCCGTATTGCCAAGCAAATGGCAAAACTGATGTATTCCAATAATGGATGCGGCATCGCTGCCCCTCAGGTAGGTCTGAATTCGAGGATGGTCGTTATCGATGTTGACTGGGATGGCGAAGATGCCTCGACGAAAAATCCTATATTTCTCGTGAACCCTGTGATCGAAGAGCTTGCGGGCGATCCTGTTATAGATGCGGAGGCCTGCCTATCATGTCCCGGGATCAGCGTTCCGGTGAAGCGTCATCCCTTCGCTCGTGTGAGCTATTTCGATTTGGATGGCGAGCAGTGGGAGATAGAGGGCGATGGGCTTTTAGGCAGATGCCTTCAACACGAGATTGATCATCTGGACGGTCGAACTCTTTTCGAGAGCTGCATTCCAGAGGTGAAGCTCAAAGCGCTTCAGGCGTATGATCAAGCGCGCAAGATGGGAGCAAAGCCAGGTGACACCTCAATAATGGTGAAATAGCCCCGATCATCGCCATGTAGCATCAAGGAGAAGAGGGAAGATATGCGTATCGCGTTTATGGGATCGCCGGAATTTGCCGCCGATATACTTGAAGATATCCATGAAAATATGGAGATCGTTGTCGTGTATACGCGCGAGGACGCTGTTCGTTCCCGAGGAAAGCAGCTTCTGCCTACGCCCGTTAAGGTGCTCGCGCAGGCTCTCGGCATAGAGGTTCGCACTCCGAAGACGCTTCGGGATGAGGCTGAGCAGGACTATCTGCGATCGCTGGGGCTTGATGCGATCGTGGTTGCCGCCTATGGCAGAATACTTCCTAAAGAGGTGCTTGATATCCCGCGATTCGGATGCATCAATGTGCATGCGTCTCTTCTTCCGAGATGGCGCGGTGCGGCACCGATCGAGCGCGCTATTCTTGCAGGTGATGAGTTCGCAGGCGTTTGCATTATGCGGATGGAAGAAGGACTTGACACTGGTGATTTCTGTGTCAGTCGCTCTATCCCTATCGCCGACATGAATGCTGCTACTCTCACATCCGAGCTTGCGAGTCTTGGCGCTGTATCGCTTATCACTGCGCTTGATCATATTGAGCACGGTTGCGCACGCTGGGTTGTGCAGGATGAAAATGAAGTCACTTATGCCTCCAAGATCGAAAAGGGAGAGCTGGATTTGTCTTGCAATATGGATGCAGAAGACGCGATACGATGTGTCCGCGCATCTGGTGTTGCCCATCCCGCGAAGTGCGTCGTTGCTGATCGTGTAGTCACACTCCTTGAGGCTGATAAGGTGGATGATGTTTCTGTCATCAAGAGCACTGGCGATGTTTTGCATGCAGGAGATGTAGCCTTTGTGGGAAAGAAGCTTTACCTTATTTGCAACAATGGCGCGCTTGTTGTGGATTCACTGAAACCAGATGGCAAATCGGCAATGGATGGCAAGGCGTTTGCGGCGGGAAATAAAGATATTCGCGAGGGTAGGGCGACATGGAGCGGCATCGATGGTTGCTGATAAGCCGCGTGAAATGAAACCAGCAAGGGTATCTCCGGCAAGACTTGCAGCATATGAGGCGCTTTTTGCGATAGAGAAAAGAGATGCTTTCGCGCAAGACGTTATCGCCAAGACGATCGATGAGAGCAAGCTCTCCGCTCAGGATAAAGCATTCGCCACAAGGTTAGTTCTTGGAGTTGTTAGCACCAAAGGCGCGCTTGATATGATGCTGGATAAGTGTCTGAAAAGCCCTAAGGATGTCAAGGCTAATGTGCGGTGCGCGCTTCGCATTCCCATCTACGAGATGATCTATCTGGACAAACAGACGCATGCGGCGGTCGATCAAGGTGTTGAGCTCGTTGGCTATGTCGCCCCGAAAGCAAGGGGGCTGGCCAATTTCGCGCTAAGAAAGATCGCTCAGGTCAAGCCGTCGTTTCCCTTCGGAGACCCTGATGCCGACATTGATGTTCTCGCCCTTAAGGAAGGTTTTCCTGCATGGCTGGCTGCGTTTTTCGTATCGACGTTCAAATGGGATCGCGCACGTGAATTTATGGCAGCCGCCAACGAACCTGCGCCCATTTATATTGCGCTGAACTCGCTGAAGACAGATGAGGCTGACTTCCTTGCTCAGGCCGACAAAGCTGGCATCTCGCTTAAGAGAGCGCGCATCAATGGATATGAGGTTGACGGATGTTTTGAGCTTGCGGATAGGAAAGCGGCGGCATCACGCTTTATCTTGAGCGGCATTGAGGCTGGCAAGATCTGCATCAGCGATGCCGCGGCGCAGTTGGTTGCAAATATCACGGTGAGAGCAGCGGTGGCATCTTTTGCGCATGCGAATTCTGTCGAGCGCACAGATTCTTCCCTTCAACATTGCGCCGAGCGACTGAGCATGCTCGAGCTTTGTGCCGGCAGAGCGACAAAGACCATCCTATTGCAAAGCGATGCCGATCGACTTTTCGGCACCCAGATCTTGGATTTCACATCGTTGGATAATGTGGGATTCAAGGTGAAGCTTCTTGCTGAGCGCGCAAAGCAATACGGCATTCATATCAAGGATGCCATCTGTGCCGATGCGACCAAGCTCGCCTCGCTTTTTCCCAACCGCACGTTTGACTGCGTGTTTCTGGATGCTCCTTGCACAGGACTCGGTACGCTGCGTCGTCATCCTGAAATCCGTTGGCGTATAGAGCCTTCCTCGATTACCGATGCAGCCGCGCTCGATTCGATGCTCCTTGCATCGGCGGCAAGCGTTGTGGCCGATGGGGGAATCTTGGTATATGCCACCTGCACCGTCACCCCGCAGGAAAACGAACAAGCGGTGTTATCGTTTCTAAAGACTGACCTCGGCCGCCACTTCAAGATCGTGCCGATAGGATCGATCCTTGATAACGGAGTAGGCGATAATGCCTCTCGAGGGCAACTGCCGTATCTACGAACATTCACTACCGAAGGTTCACCAGATTCGCATTTTTGCTGCGTTTTGAAGAGGTTATCCGACTAAAATCGATAAGAGCGCTGAATCTTTGAAATATTGTTGTAACATTTCGGCGTTATCATCAATCAAATATACCTAAAACGCTATTCAACAGGGGTCATGCAAAATGGAACCGAACATCAAAGAAGTTGCGAACCGTATCCATGCTCTGCGCGAAGATTCTGGTTTTACCTGCGAAGACATGGCGCAGGCGACGGGTCGCTCCGTTGAGGAATACATCGCTCAGGAATCCGGGGACGAGGATCTTTCGTTCACGTTTCTCTATAAATGCGCCGATAAGCTTGGCGTCGATGTCATAGAGCTGCTTACGGGCGAGAATCCACATCTTACGGGCTATTCGCTCACACGCGTGAATGACGGTCTTTCCATCAAGCGCCGCGCTGGTTTCGAGTACCTGCATAAGGCGCCGCATTTTCGCCATAAGCTCGCAGAGCCGTTCTTGGTCAAAGCTCCATATCTTGAAGAGGAGCAGAACAAGCCCATTCATCTGTCCTATCACGAAGGGCAGGAGATTGACTATGTCATTTCAGGAAAGATGCGTTTTGCCTATGAGGATCATATCGAAGAGCTTGAGGCGGGAGACCTTCTGATGTACGACTCGTCTCGCGGCCACGGCATGATCGCTGTTGGCGGGCAGCCCTGCACGTTCATTGCTATCGTCATCAAGCCTAGCGCGGCAGAGATTATCTAGGCGCGACAGTCTCTTTGCGCTTTGATTTACTCAAGTGCAAAAGAACAGCTGCCAGCGCCTTATAAGATTCGATATCACTGGAGCTTTTCATGCGCAGGCTCCGATTTCTTGAACGCAATAAGGCCAACACTGAGGCTTTGACGATACTCGAAGGATGAATCATGACTAGAGAAATAAATCTTAGATATGTGGATGAAGAATACGATGACAAGGGTGTCTTGACCAAATTTGAAGTTCATTGCGATGATGACTATAACTTCGCTTATGACATTGTGGATGATATCGCAGAAAACGACCCGGATCGCCGCGCGATGATCTGGGTGAATCCTGAGGGCGAGGAGCATATCTTTACATTTGCTGATATGAAGAAGTGGTCAGATAAGACTGCGAACTACCTTCAGGGCCTCGGTGTAAGACGCGGGGATAAAGTGCTTGTTATATTACGTCGTCACTATCAGTTCTGGTTCGTGGCAACGGCGCTTGCAAAGCTTGGTGCCGTAATGGTGCCCGCCACGTTCATGCTGAAAGAGCATGATATGACATATCGTCTGAATGAAGCGAAGATCGACTATGTCATATGCACTGATGCCGGTGATATCGCAGATGTTGTAGATGCTGTGGTGGAACAGTGTCCCACCGTCAAGGAACTCATCCTCGTCAACGGGGGAGGCGGCGGTCTTACCGAGGCGGACGCAAACGGTGATTTTGTCTCTAAAGACGGGCTTGCGCTAGGCTGTTCGCTTTCCGGTAAAGAAGGTATCTGTGCCTTGCCGGCGAAAAGAGACGGCTGGCACGACTTCAATACAGGCGCTCGCAACTCATCTGAGGACTTCGCACGTGTTGATACGCTCGCGCACGATCCGATGCTCATGTACTTCTCATCGGGCACGTCGGGAAACCCGAAGATGGTGCTGCACGATAGTCTTTATTCGCTCGGGCATCTTATCACCGCTAAGCACTGGCATAATGTCGATCCCGACGGAATACACTTCACCATCGCCGATACCGGTTGGGGAAAGGCCGTTTGGGGCAAGTATTACGGACAGTGGATCATGGAGGCTTGTGTTTTCACATATGACTTCGATCGTTTCCATGCATCTGAGATACTTGATCTTATCGGCAAGTACGGCATCACCACATTCTGCGCACCACCAACGATGTATCGCATGATGATGCAGGCCGATGTTGCCTCGTATGATCTGTCCACCTTGAAGTATTCGGTTACAGCAGGCGAAGCGCTCAATCCTGATCTCTTCGAGTTTTGGCGACAAGCCACTGGTCTTACGATCTTCGAGGGCTTCGGACAAACCGAAACTCCGCTCACCATTGGCAACCTGACGAACACAACGCCTCGTCCGGGCTCGATGGGAAAGCCCGTTCCGCTGTATAACGTAGCTATCCTTCGCGAGGATGGAAGCCGCTGCGATATAGGCGAGACCGGCGAGATCTGCATCAGCATCGATCCGCATCCGGCTGGCATCATGATGGAGTACTACCTCGATCCGGAAAAGACGGCATCTGCTATGCATGATGGCTGGTACCACACCGGAGACACTGCTTGGGTCGATGAGGATGGGTATTTCTGGTATGTTGGCAGAAATGATGACGTCATCAAGTCGAGTGGATATCGCATCGGTCCTTTTGAGATCGAGAGCGTTATGCTCGAGCATCCGGCGGTGCGTGAGGTGGCGGTCACAGGTGTCCCCGATGAGCTTCGCGGATCAGCGGTGAAGGCCACAGTCGTGCTCGCTGACGGTTTCGAGGGTACAGACGAGCTCACCTCAGAGCTTCAAAGTTGGGTAAAGGATCAGACGGCGCCCTACAAATATCCGAGGATCATTGATTATGTCAGCGAGCTGCCGCGTACCGTCAACGGAAAGATCAGGCGGGTTGCCATACGCGAAAGCGATAAGGAAGCAGTTGTGACCGAGGGCTTGGTATAATTCTGCCATCCATTGAGTTCATAGTAGCCAAGCTGCATCGCGAGGTGTAGCTTGCGTTTATTTGGGTCAATTCAGATAACAGAGGAGAAAAGAGCATGGCTAAAGGAAAAGTCATCGTGGATGAGGGCTTTTGCAAAGGTTGCGGCCTTTGCGTCGATGTGTGTCCCACCCACATTCTCGAGCTGGATCCGGAGGTGTTCACAAGCAAGGGTTATCACCCTGCGCATTGCATCGACGAGGCTCGCTGCACCGGTTGCGCTACCTGCGCGCTTGTGTGTCCGGATGTGGCGATAACCGTCTACAGGGAGGTGCGATAGATGACAGAGAAAGTGCTCATGAAGGGCAATGAGGCTATGGCTGAGGCCGCTATGCGCGCCGGATGCCGTTTCTTCTTCGGATACCCGATCACACCTCAGACCGAGCTTGCCGCCTACATGGCGCGCCAGATGCCCAAACGCGACGGCGTGTACCTTCAGGCGGAAAGCGAAGTGGCGGCTATCAACATGGTCTACGGTGCTGCCGCTGCGGGTGCGCGTGCGATGACATCATCGTCAAGCCCGGGAATCTCGCTCAAAACGGAAGGCATCTCCTATATGGCAGGTGCCGATCTTCCAGGCGTCATCATCAACGTTCAGCGCGGAGGCCCCGGACTGGGTTCCATCCAGCCCTCGCAAAGCGACTATTTCCAAGCCACGCGCGCTATGGGGCATGGCGATTTCTACATGCCGGTCTATGCGCCGTCCACCGTGCAGGAGATGGCCGATCTGGTCTATGAAGCCTTTGATGTGGCTGATAAATACAGAACGCCTGTCGTTATCCTTGCCGATGGAATGCTCGGACAGATGATGGAGCCGGTGATCCTGCCTGAGGCAATCGACCCGGCTGATCTTCCTGAGAAGGATTGGGCCACAAACGGGCATGCCGGCAAGCGCAAGCACAACGTTGTGAATTCGCTTTTCTTGGATGCGCAGGCCAATGAGGACAAGAATATCGAGCGCTTCAAGACATATGAGATGATCAAACGCGACGAACAGCGCGTGGAGACATACCGCACAGAAGATGCTGACATCTGTATCGTTGCCTTCGGAGCGTGCGCAAGGATCGCTCGCAGCGCTGTGAACGAGGCGCGCGAGCAGGGCATCAAAGCCGGGCTTATCCGTCCGATAACGCTTTGGCCGTATCCGTATCGTGCGATCGAGCAGTGTCCTGCCAAGGCTTTTCTCACTGTAGAGATGAATATGGGCCAGATGATCGAGGATGTGCGCCTTGCTGTAGGCAATAGCGTCCCGGTCGAATTCTTCGGCCGCACGGGTGGCGTCATTCCGACACCTGATGAGGTGCTCGCTCAGCTCCGTGCGCTCAACGAGAAAGTGGGTGAGTGACATGACCGATACTTTGGTTGCAGATAAAGCTTTTGAGACCGATGGCATGCAGGTCGTCTTCGAGCGCCCTGATGCGCTGCTTCCCGTAGTTACGAATTATTGCCCCGGATGTTCGCATGGTGTAGTGCAGCGCCTTGTGGCCGAAACGATAGACGAGCTAGGTGTGGAGGGGACCACTGTCGGCGTTGCTCCTGTGGGCTGCTCTGTTATGTCCTATGACTTTTTCGGATGCGACATGATCGAGGCATCGCACGGGCGCGCACCTGCTGTGGCTACCGCTGTGAAAAGAGTTCTTCCCGACGGCGTCGTTTTCGCCTATCAAGGCGACGGCGATCTGGCTTCGATCGGAATGGCCGAGACGATACATGCGGCTACCCGTGGTGAGAATATCACCGTCATCTTTATAAACAATGCCATCTACGGCATGACAGGCGGTCAGATGGCTCCCACATCGCTTCCTACTCAGGTCACGCAGACATCGCCATATGGACGCGAGCCTCAAACGGCAGGTTATCCCATCAGGGTGTGCGAGCTTCTCTCTACGCTCGATGGCGTGGCTTATCTCGAGCGCGTCACAGTTGACTCTCCGAAAAACATCCGCAAGGCGAAAAAAGCCATCAAGCGTGCGTTCGAAAACCAGATCAATGGCGTTGGATATTCTCTTGTCGAGGTAGTCGCTTCTTGTCCGACCAACTGGGGAATGGATGCTTCTGAGGCCTATGATTGGCTGCGTGAGAACATGCTGCCCTATTACCCGCTGGGTGTATATAAGGATGTTGTGGCCGAAGGCTTTGAGAACGCGGCCGAGGCGGCTTTTGCGCGCGCTAAGGAGTGCCCTATGGTCAACTCGCAGATGAAAGGGGGCGAGTAGTCCCATGTCGGATACAAGGATGATACTTGCCGGATTCGGCGGACAAGGTGTTCTTTTTGCTGGGAAGGTGATCGCCTATGCCGGACTGATCGAGAACAAGCAATTGTCTTGGCTGCCATCTTACGGTCCGGAGATGCGTGGCGGTACAGCTAACTGCTCGGTCACGCTTTCCGATGAGCCCATTGGAAGCCCTCTTGTGACTACCCCTGACGTGCTCGTCGTTATGAATCAGCCATCCTATGATCGCTTCATCAACGATGTCGCCCCGGGTGGTGTTGTCATCGTTGATAGCGGTCTTGTTCAGGATCTGGCCGATCGTGAAGACGTGACGACTTACGCTATTCCTGCGACCTCTCTTTCTGAAGATGCTGATCTTTCGGGTCTTGCCAACATCGTTCTTGTCGGAAAGCTTTGGGATGCCATTGGGTTTTGTGATCGCGAAACGCTTGATGCTGCGATCGACAAGAGCGTGCCTGCGCGAAAAGCCGCGCTTGTTGAGAAGAACAAGTCGGCTATCGAGCTTGGCATAGCATCTTAAGCGAGGGGCATTCACGTTGGATGCATCCAGAGAAAACGCACACGGAATGGAGAATCGTCGGATGGAAGAGCTGAAAGAACTCGGCGAGAGGATAAAAGGGCTTCGCGAGGCTTGCGATGTCTCGCTGGAGGATATGGCAGCAGATCTCGGAGTGTCGAGTGAGACTCTGAAGGACTGGGAGGATAACGGCGCTGATATCCCGATCTCGGTTGTCTACCATATGTCTCATCGCTTTGGCGTGGACATGACAGAGATCCTCACTGGCACATCGGCCAAGCTCGATACCTATCATGTCGTGCGCCGCGGCGAGGGCAAAGTGGTCGATCGTCATCCGGCTTATCATTTCGAGGATATGGCTTGGCGTTATCGTAATAAGATGATGCAGCCTTTGATGGTCATACTTGACCCGACCGATGAACCCGCAGAGCTGATCACCCACAAAGGTCAAGAGTTCAACTTCGTCATCGAAGGCTCCGTTACCGTTACTGTCGGCGATCGCGAACTTGTGCTCAACGAATGGGACAGCATCTATTTCAACCCCGAGCTTCCTCATGCACAGAAATGCAACGGGGATAAGCCCGCGAAGTTCATTACGATAATCACCGAGTGATGCCGTTGCCCTTCGTTGTTAGCTCTTGAGACGCGAGTCGATGGAGCTTGCGGCGCTAGCATAAACGCAAGATATTGGAAACGCAGGATAAGGTATAAGATGTCAGATCACGTTTTGAAGCAATATTGCCCACGCATCGATTTCGATAGCTATGAGGATTTCATGGAGAACTTCACGATCGAGGTTCCTCCCGCGTTCAACTTCGGCTTCGATGTGGTGGATGAATGGGCTGCCTATGACAGCAATAAGCGTGCGCTTGTGTGGTGCAACGATGCGGGTGAGGAAAAGATTTTCACCTTCAAGGATATCTCGCTTTTGTCGAATAAAGCTGCCAACGCCTTTGCCAAGATGGGGATATCCAAAGGCGATATCGTGATGTGCATCTTGCGCCGACGCTGGGAGTATTGGGTGGTTGCGACCGCTCTTTGCAAGCTCGGCGCTACGATCATCCCGGCTTCGCTTCAACTTACGAAAAAAGATGTCGTCTATCGTGCGAACAGCGCGGGCGTGAAGGCTATCGTATGCGTCGATGATGATTATGTTTGTACGCAGGTCGAAGAGGCGCTTCCAGAATCACCTACCGTCAAGGATGTCATCGTTGTTGCAGGATCGCGTGAGGGCTGGAAGAGGTTTGATGACATCATCGAAGGCGAATCGGATGAATTCGCACGTCCTTCAGGCGATGCGGGTGTCACCAGCCAAGACATCATGCTCATCTATTTCACGAGCGGCACAACAGGAAACCCGAAGGCGGTCGAGCATAATTTCGCACACCCTCTCGGGCATATCATCACAGCGAAGTACTGGCAGCAGGTCCAAGAGGATAAGCTGCATATGAGTGTTACTGATTCTGGTTGGGCGAAGTTTGGATGGGGTAAGATCTATGGACAATGGATCGCGGGTGCCACCATTTTTGCTTACGATATGGAGAAATTTGTCCCGACGAAGTTGCTTCAGAAAATGCAGGACTACAAGCTCACTACATTTTGCGCGCCGCCTACGATGTATCGATTCATGCTCCAAGAAGATGTGGCTTCCTATGATCTGTCGAGTATCGAGAACTTTGCCACAGCAGGTGAGCCTTTGAACGCCGAGGTTACGCTTCAGTGGGAAAAGATTACCGGAAAGAAGATCCGTGAAGGCTTCGGTCAGTCGGAAGGCCCTGTTCTGCTGGCTACATTCCCTTGGATAGAGCCTCGTCCGGGCTCTATGGGAAAGCCTTCTCCGCTTTTGAACATAAGCTTGCTTGATGATGAGGGTAATGCCGTTGAGGAAGGCGAGGAAGGCGCAATCTGCGTAACACGCCTTCGCGAGGCTTATCCACCAGGACTGTTTGTTGGCTATTTCGGCGATGAGGATCTCACGAAAGAGGCGGTTGGCGGAGATTACTATAACCTTCACGATATGGCATGGCGCGATTCGGATGGGTATTGTTTTTTCGTTGGTAGAAACGATGATGTCATAAAGTGCTCGGGCTATCGCATCGGACCCTTTGAGGTGGAAAGCGCACTTATTGAGCATCCAGCCGTGGTCGAGTGTGCGGTTACAGCTGCGCCCGACCCGATCAGGGGTAAGGTTGTGAAGGCCTCGGTGATCCTAGCTGCAGGATATGAGCCATCTGATGAGCTCGTCAAAGAATTACAGGATCATGTCAAGCACACTACTGCACCGTATAAGTACCCTCGTATAGTAGAATTTGTGGAGGACTTGCCAAAGACGATCGGCGGCAAGATCAAGCGCAAGCAGATCAGAAATTCTGACGGTATAGAGGACTAGCGCGGATCATAGGAGTCGATCACGACCGAAAAGGATGGCTTATGCTGCCTTATTTCAAGAAGTACACCATCGCGGTCTGTGTCATAGCCGTAGCATTACCCGTGGTCGTATCCACGATCTGGCCGCTTTTCACCGGGCAGATGATGGCATCTTCGCTCGCTGGGCTTCTTTTGATGTTTGCCCTGTTCTTCGTTGGGATGATGATCGGCTTTTCCATATTCAACAGGAAGGCCGAATCTGCCACGGCGCGATTGCTGGCGCTGTACAACGATGAGTGCTACCCGCAGGCGTTGATCGATGAAGGCCAATCGCTCGCCGATGCTATAACCTTTCCCTGCAATGAGAGCGGCGCGTGGTTTATGAGCTATTATGCGCAGGCGTTGCTTGAAAGTGGCGATGTCGAGCGTGCAAGCAGGATCGCGAAGGGGATAAGGCAGAGCATCATCGTCTCTAAGAAGGATGCTACGAAATGCATGATCCTTGTGAATCTGATCCCGTTGGAGGAAAAGCTTTCCAGCAACGATGATGTCATGTCGCTCATTGATGAAGGGCTTGGGTATTGCAAGGATTCTGTTTTGCCTAATATGGCTGTTCGCAGGCAGTATCTGGAGAATCAAAAGAAGGTCATCGAAAGCAGGCTTGCAGATGATCCGGCCACACGTGCTGAGATCGATAAGTCTGTAGTGGATGCTACAGACAATCCTATGAGGGTCCGCGTGGAGTTCGCCTATGATGCCGCAATCGCGTATTTTTGCGCGCACGATACTGAGCAAGAGCGCACATCTCTTGAGTTCGTCGCTAAACATGGCAATCACCTTGCTTTGGTTTCTCAGGCGAAAAAGCGGCTCGATGAGATGCGTATGAGCAACTGATGCGTGTGGCTTGTATCTGCTTTCATGTTGATCGTATATCGGGCGATTTATCCCGATAGCGCTAATCGAAAAGACCGGGCGCACAGCCATCTCTTGCGTGCCATAAATAGACGACATCATGCCTGTAGCGAGATGACCATTCACATATGACGTACTCTAGGCGATAATAAGGAATCATCTCTTAAGGGAGGGTTACCTAGAAAAGGAGTTTTGTATGAAAATGAAAAAGTTGGGAGTTATTGCCGCAGGCGCACTTATGGCAATGAGCTTGGGTGTGTTCGGTTGCTCATCACCGGCAAGCTCCTCATCGGCGAGCTCGAGCGCTGCTGCCGAGACCGAGGAGATGGTCCTCCTCAACGATGGTGAGCTTACGATCGTCAGCTCACCGGATTATCCGCCGTTTGAGAATCTTGTCGGCGATGAGACCGTCGGCTTCGAGGTCGATCTGTTCCAAGCTGTTGCCGATAAGATGGGTCTTACCCTCAACATCGTGCCGCTTCAGTTCGATGCCATTATCCCGGCTATCGCTGCAGGTGGACAGGGCGATGTTGGTGTGTCTGGCTTCTCTGTTGATCCTGAGCGCGCAAAGGAGATCGACTTCACAGCTACATATTATGTAGACGATCAGGCTGTGGCCGTTATGGATGATTCTCCGATCACTGAAGAGAACGCTGTTGAGGCGCTGAACAATCCTGATGTCATCATCGCTGTTCAGACAGGCACCACCGGCGAGACCTTCGCTCAGGAGAACTTCCCGAACGCAACCATCCAAGGATATGGCAACAGCACCGATTGCTTTGCTGCCATGCAGTCCGGTCAGGCCAGCGCAGTCTGCACCAACCTTGCTGTTGTGGCCGACATGACCGCCGAGGCTTACGCGGATGCTCGCATCGTCTACAGGGTTGCAACAGGCGAGGAGTATGCTGCAGTCGTGTCTCAGGACAACCCCGCTCTTCTCGAGGCTGTCAACAACGCTCTTGCAGAGCTTGAGGCCGACGGAACCATCGACGAGCTCAAGGCTAAGTGGTTCAACATCTAAGCTGTCAAGCTTCGATCGACTGACCCTATCCCTGAAATAGCGGGGAAGGGTCGGTCGGTCTTTTATCGAGGGGAAATAATAGATGCGATTAAGAGATGTATGCAAAGTGAACGGATCGTATACGATAAATAGCGACCATGGATGCACCTGGCTTGAGCGACGCAGATCGAGCATGCTATCCATGATGGCTATTCTAGTCCTTGCGATCTCAGCGCTTATGCTCGCGTTAAGCCCGATATCGGCCTATGCACTTGATACCGCGAAGTGTTCTGCACGACCCAACGGCTCGACCGGATCTGAGGTCTACGGCGGAAGCGAGACGCGTCTCACTTGGGAAGGGCAGGCTGCGGCAGATGAAGCCATTACAGGCATCTCGATAACTTTTCCTGCAGGCACGACATTTGGCACAGACGATGCGAAGCTCACTGCGCTTTCCGGCAAGGATCTGATGGATCGCGCCAATATCGGTGCCAGTTTCTCAAGCGATGGGGAGACCCTGATCGCCACGTTTGATGAGCCTGTGGTCGCAGGAAGTTATATCCGACTTGAGGTCTATGAGGTCATATTCCCTACAACGGGCGGTCAGATGGAGCTTCATGGCACATATACGCTTGCTGACGACACGTCTATTCCTGTTGAAGATATAACTCCGATCGAGGTCGAAGGGGTTTCTGTTACTTCGCAGATCACAAGCTCGCTCGAGGAGCAGGATTGGGTGAAGAGCTGGAACTCGAATAAATTTCTTCGTCTCTTCTTCAATCCTGTCATCATCATCGAGAGTTTCCCGATCGTGTTCCAAGGTTTTCTAATGGCGGTCGGCATCGTTGCTGTGGCATTTCCGGTTGCCATCCCGCTCGGACTTTGCCTGTCGCTGATGAGGATGGCGCGCCTTCGCATTCTGCGCGGTCTGGCATCCATATATGTGAACGTCGTCAGAGGAACACCGCTTTTCCTTCAGATATACATCGCATTTTTCGGCCTGCCGCTCGCAGGCATCCAGATCCCGTCATTCCCGCTTGGCGTGGTTGTGCTTTCAATGAACTCAGCCGCTTATCTGTGCGAGATATTCCGCGCAGGCATCCAGTCCATCCCAAAAGGACAGACCGAAGCGTCTCGCTCGCTTGGCATGAACGGTTTTCAGACGATGGTGTTCGTCATCATCCCGCAGACGATAAAACGCGTCATTCCGACCATGACAAGCGAATTTATCCTGCTATACAAAGACACCTCGATGCTTGCGGCTGTAGGCGTTATGGAGGTAGTCATGTATGCGAAGACGATCGTGGCCTCAACAGGCTCGATCACTCCATATATCGTGGCGGCTTGCTTCTACCTTGTCATCACGCTTCCGCTTGCCAAGCTCGTGGGCATGCTTGAGGCGCGTCTTGACTCGGGACGCAGTTCGCGTTCGAAGAAGAAGGGCAAGATCGACAGTAGCGCTTCGAGTGATGAAAATGAGATCGATGTGGTCGGAGTGTATGCGGCAAGTGCGGGTATTCCGGTTCGCAAGGCCCCCGCGCAGGACTCGTAGTTTGGCGGTATAAGGCGATATCAGGTATTCGATTCTACCGTGTTGATGCGCGAATTTAGCGCAGATGTGGTTCGGGTATGACATCATAGAGAGCAGGGATCATGGCTGAAGTGGAAGTTCTCGAAAAGATCGAAATTGAGGTAGATGCTGTGAAGAAGGCGAAAGGTGAGCCTGTTATTCGCATTGAGAATCTGCGTAAAGCATTCGGCGACAATGTTGTATTGCGCGATGTGAACCTTGAGGTTGATCGCGGAGAAGTGGTCGTTGTGCTCGGACCTTCCGGTTCGGGGAAATCCACCATGCTGCGTTGTATAAATCTGCTCGAAGAGCCCACATCGGGAAAGATCTTCTTTGAAGATACCGAAATCACCGCACCTGATGCCGATATCAACGCGATTCGCGCAAAGGTGGGGATGGTGTTTCAGAGCTTCAATCTATTTCCGCATCTGAACGCAAAGGGCAATGTTATGCTCGCGCAGCGCAAGGTGCTCAAGCGCTCGAAGGAGGAAGCTGAGCGTATCGCGGTCGAGGAGCTAGAGAAGGTCGGTCTTGGAGAGAGGCTTGACTATAAGCCATCCGAGCTCTCCGGTGGTCAACAGCAACGTGTGGCGATCGCTCGCGCGCTTGCGATGAATCCGCATGTGATGCTTTTCGATGAGGCCACAAGTGCGCTTGACCCTGAACTCGTGCGTGATGTTCTAGGGGTTATGAAGGAGCTTGCGCAAGAGGGGATGACCATGATCGTGGTAACGCATGAGATGGGCTTCGCACGCGATGTGGCTGATCGCGTAATCTTTATGGATGGCGGTCTTATTGTAGAAGAGGGCACTCCTGAGCAGGTGTTTGACAACCCGCAGCACGATCGCACGAAGGACTTCCTCGGACACATTTCGTAGCGCAGGGTTACACATTTAGTTTTGTGAATTTATTGAGCGCATTTCGTAGCGCAGGGTTATGTCATGCACCCCTTTTTGTGATGCATGGTGATTTCGTAGCGAAGGGTTACACCCTTCGTTTATTTGTTTTGTATCGCATGACAAAGCAAGTTGACGAAAGGCATAGCCTTTCGCTACGCACACCTGCCGCAGTGTCTTGGCTGTGCACAAACTACAGCATATCCTTTAAGCGCCTCTCGCTATACACAACCTGCAACAACTTGCAACAATCACTGTGAGCGTACTTCGTAGCGCAGGGTTACACCCTGCGTCAAGTTGTTTTGTGACACCGAACAACCTCGTCTCGACCGATGAAATGTTGCGCAACATTTAATTATATTGTGTATGTATAATCGAAATATCATTTGTTGCACAACATCGTTTTCTCTCGGGAGAGCAAGACCTCACGGGGGGGGGGCGCTCAATGTCAATTAAGATCTTCGGACCAAGATCCGTTGCTAATAGAGTGTGGCTAGCATCCATGTCGCCGTTGGCGGCAGGGCTCGTGGCTTTTTCATTCGCTATGGTGGCCTTCGGATCGTCGATATACATCTCAGCCGTCCCCGGCATGTTTACCAGCGATGTTCCATTTGTTGGAAACATCTTTAAAGGCCCTTCTAATGATGACGCTTCTTCAGCTGACTCATCTGCGGAATCCGAAGCGCTTTCGGAGGAAGCTGCCAACGATGGCTCTGCGGACGATGGTGGGCTTGAATTCATCGGGGGATCCGCTATAGCGATCATGAAATCAGGCCTATCCGTTCCGGCGTTTGATTTCGCTGTTTTGGGAAATACCCAAGGTGGCGATCCGTCGAATCCTTCGGGTGGAGAAGTTCCTCCACAAGGCGGCACCGGTCCCACTCAGCCGGGCGAGCCGGTCGAACCTTCTGAGCCCACGGAGGATGAGAAGCGCGATGCTGTCATCCACGATGTTCTCGTGGGTGCCTATAACGAGCTCCCAGCTCTATATGAAAGGACAGTCGCATCCTTACAGACGCTGGCTGTTGATAGCGTTAATATGGATAAAGCTTTGAAGCGTGAACATTTCAACAACGCCACTACGTTGAATAACGAGATAGGCGCCACCAAGAATAGATACATGCTCAATGAGGGTAAGGTATACATTGATGGCAATGAAATCGAAGTACCACAAACATCGAAGTGGTACCAACAATATAAGCTCATATGGTCGCTGTATGGAAATCTTGCCACTTCGATCGGCTATATTCGTACTGGATGGATGCAAGCAGGTCTTTTCAATAGACCGTATGATTCCTACATGAGCAACATAATTGCCAACTCTACCGATGGACAACTGAATGAACTGTTGGCTTTTGTCGCTACTTACAATAAGGTCAGGCTCTGATGGGAATGGATAATATGAAGGCTTCATCGATTGAAGGCAAGGAAGATATCGGTGGAGGAACAGTGGACGATACGTATATGCAGCATCCGCAGCCTGTAAATGCAAGCCGTAGTGCACGGCGGATTATCCATCTTTGCAATCTCGAGATATTCGATGCTGCATCAGAGCGCACAGATGATCCTTCGGTGCAAGATCGCAGCCTGCGCCGCTTCTCGACTCTGTTCGAAGAGCCGGATCGCATTCGTGAGGGAAGGCATGCTGTAGTGCATTGTGTAACGAATGCTTGGGGCGAGAAGTTTGCTGTGAAGGTTTCAAAAAACCGTCCACAGGATGTTGAGTGTGAATGTCATCGGGCGGTATCGGGCAGGCTTGGGTTCCCACAACTGTTCGCAAGAGGAAAGCTAAACGGTGCAGATGCGCTGGTTATGGAGTGGATAGAGGGGGAGACGCTTGAACGTGTTCGCGGGAAGCTTGTGCTCGATGATCGCGGCAGGATCTCTCCGCTTACAGCGGCTCGCATATGTCGCGATATGTGCAATGCGCTTGTAACGTTTCAAGCAGATGATGCGAACGTTATTCATCGTGACATATCCACAACAAACGTAATCGTGCGTACGAGCTCGTTATCTTTGCCGCAGCAAGTTACAGAAGGCGTCTTCGATGTGTGTCTCATCGATTTCGGCTCCGCCATGAAAGGCGATCGCGGTTCATCCGATGTCTCAAGTCGAGCTAAAGATTCTACAGCTAAGAAGGATAGCAGCGCTCCAAATGCTGTTGTGCGTATCGAAAGCGACGCTTGTTTTGACGATGTTGATTTGGATAGGCTGGTTGCCACGCCCGCATTCGCGGCGCCTGAGCTTTTAGTAAGGCGCGAAGGTAGAGTTGACCACACCATGCCAACTTCCAAAGCGGATGTTTATGCCGTTGGCAGCGTGTTGTTCCTTCTTGTTACGGGGCAGCTTCCCTTCGATATCGATGATGCGGACGAGCGCGCTGTTATAGAGAAGTCCTTCGAAAAGAAGGTGCATGGTTGCATGAAGCCTTACGTAACGGCTCATGGACTCGATTCTGATCTTGCGATCATTTTGTCAAGGGAACCTGAGGTGGCGGTGGCGCTTGGTTATGCCATATCCGATTTCCGTGCGCCTCTAACAACGCAGGATGTTCGAAATGCGCTCGTTGTTGTGGACGAGCAACTAGGTCAGATCATAGCTTCTTGTCTCGCGATCGATCCTGATCTGCGCCCTAGTTTCACGCAGCTCGAGTCGATGCTCTCGGCGTTTTGCGACAACTACAAGATCAATATCGGCCGAGCGCTGCGCGACGAGCCGCTTGAGCCTATCTATCCAAAGCGTGGTATCTGGGCGCTTTCGTATCGTACGCAAACGCTTGTCAAGCGCATCGGTCAAGGCGTGTGTACGGCTATCGGTGCTGCGGTGCTCGCATCATCGGCGCTTCTCATAGATCAAGTGCCGGCAACGTTTGGCTCTGAGAGCAATCCTATCTGGACAGGAGACGTATCCGGTTTGCTCATAGGGGTGGCCTGCGTCGTGCCCGCCGCCATAGGCTACGCCGCTCGCGGACGCAACGTTGCAAGCTCTAAGGGGCTTATGCGCGGTACGCTCGGTTTGATCATCGGCTGGATGGTTCTGTTCGTGCTGTCCATGTTCTTGCATATGGACAACCTCAACGCTTTCAATCTGTTGTTCTCGGCATTCATCGCACTGATCGCCACAGCATGGTGTCCGATGGTGCTCGATTTCGCCTTCCCGGGATTCAGAGGACGCAGGAGAAATAAACTTCCTCCCGGGAATCTTTCTGAAATACTCGGGATTCCCGGAAACATCACCGTCGAGAGCATCGAGAGGCTCTCGCAGCCTGCCACCGAGCGCAGTTCTGATGCCTTGAACGCAGGTATGCCTACAGATTCAGTCGATAATTTCCCAGATCGTCCTGCGATCGGAGAAGGAGGAAACGATGGCGCCTAGCCAACCTACACCATGCTCTGAGTTTTTTTGCTTCATGAAGAAGCATGGCGGGATAAGCTATAAAGATCTGGCGAAGATGATACTTTCAGGGCACCCGCTCTCTGACGGACAATCTCCCGCAAGCCGCGTCAACGATCGTAGTTGGGTCTCGCGTTATGTGGTTCATGCGCCTGTAGGGGCTCTGCAAAAAGATTTCTTCTGTCCGTTTTCTATAAGCGCACCGCGCATCGTGGCGCGTCTTAAGGCAAAGAAGGGTAAGTCGTTTTCCAGCGAGCAGATAATGGATCTTATCTGCGGGGAAGAGGCCGAGTCGATCATGGATGCACTTGCAGGATTTCACCAGAATATTCCGCTCTACCGCAACACTATGTATCGCATCTTAAACGAGAAGGGCTTCACCGATTACGAGCGCGCGGAGATAGCGATGGTGCTCTTTGCCGCTGCTGCCTGCACGGGTAATGTGCGTTTTGCCGTCGAGTGCGCCATTGATTTTTCGAAGTCGATACATGGCGTTGGAATGTCTACGCCTATGCTCACTCCGGTCGATTCGGGCGATGTGGAAGCGGGGAGTGGTTCGAATGCGCGTGTTGTGTCCACTACTCTCGGGCTTATGCGGATGATGGATGGCTATGTGGTGGGTAATACGCATTGGATAGACAGTTGCAAAGGGACGCTTGAGATAGGCGCCATGGCGATGGATGATGATGCGCTCAATGATGTAGGTATGGATGTGTCAGCGCATCATGCAAGAATCACGCGCGCTGAAGACGGGACTTGGATGATCGAGGATCTTGGTTCGAGCAATGGTACGTTCGTGACCGACGGTGTTACAGGAATAGAATCTCGAGTGATCGCTACCGATGCAGGTGCGCACGGAGGTGTGATAGAGATACATCCCGGTGACGAGCTGCGCTTTGGCACCACGACCACGTTTGCCGTTGTGGAAGGTGTCCCTGAGGCTTAGCATTTCGTAGCGCAGGGTAATACCTTTGGTTTTGTGGCGACCTTATCAAACGCACTTCGTAGCGCAGGGTAACACCTTTGGTTTCGTGACTTTATTGAGCGCATTTCGTAGCGCAGGGTTATACCCTGCGTCAACTTGTTTTGTGATACGTATTGGCTTTGTTGCAAACCTAAACCACAAATCAAGTCGACGAAAGGCATAGCCTTTCGCTACGCACAACCTGTAACAACCCAACAACCCAAACAAACCTCCTGAACATACTTCGTAGCGCAGGGTTATACCCTGCGCTAACTTGTTTTGTGATACGTATTGGCTTTGTTGCAAACCTAAACCACAAATCAAGTCGACGAAAGGCATAGCCTTTCGTTACGAACAACCTGTAACAACTCCACAATCCAAACAAACCTTCTGAACGTACTTCGTAGCGCAGAGTAACACCTTTGGTTTTGTGGCGACCTTATCAAATGTACTTCGTAGCGCAGGGTTATACCCTGCGTCAACTTGTTTTGTGTCACATCGTGCATTGACTAACTGATGGTGTTCGATTCGCATCGTGTTTATTCCAAATGCATTTATGAACGCCATATGAATCAAAATGTTGCTCAACATTTCCAGTAAATATGGCGTTACATTTAATTCAGGAGGATTGCATTTTTATGTAGTGGAATAAAGGTGCTTATACATAGGGAACACGAAATACAGCAATTGAGGTGTTTGGCAATACTGTTGCTTGCTTTGATACTGACATAAAGATTCGTGTTTGGTGTTGTGCATGGGAGGCTTGACGTATGAAAAGTATTAATGAAGTTGAGTTGGATCCAAACGAAATTCTTAGAAAGTACCCGGCTGAATTATGGGGCGTAGATGAATATCTTTGGCTTGTCAATAACATAAAAAAGATTGATGAGGCTAACCTTGAAAGCTATGCGAAAGTTTTCAGATCGTATTGGGGTGTTCATACATCAACAGAAAGCATTGCAAGAGGAATAAAGAAAGCACGCAATGATGATGGGGCAACATTCAAAGATATCTGCGAGGTGCTTTCTGAAAAAAGTCTCGAAAAAGTTACTGCTAGTAAGATCTTGGGTGTTCTTGACCCTGAAAGATACCCAATTTGGGATTCTGCTGTTAGCGAAGTATTAAAAATAGGTAATCCAACTGGCAGCTTTGATATAAAGCTTAATACGGCGCATAAAACTTACAAGGAATTGATTGATAACTACGACCAAGCTTTAAAACCCGAACCATCGCCATTATGCAATAAGCTCATCGATGCCTTCAACGAGAAGTTCAAGAGTTATCCCGATATCGAGAATATGAGCAACATGAAGAAGGTTGATTTCTTTATATGGGCATCTATATTTCCAATTCTTAAGTAGGAGAGAGCCATGGAGAATATATTAAAAAAACGTTTGGTTGTTTTAATAGTATTAGGATTTATGGCGCTAGCTCCGTTTGTTTTTGCTATGTCGCTCTTTGCACCAAGCGATCAAGTATTTGCTTCAACATTAAGCGATGGGTCTTCAAATGATAGTCCAAGCGACACTCATGTTGCCACCCATGCAAATAACAGCACAAGAACCAGTTCAAACTCTAACAGTGGGGGAGGTGGAAGTGCGGTAAATCCCAATCCGGAGCCAGATTGGAATTCTATTCCGCTTTGTGAATACGAACTTGACAGTGATTATTGTTTGCACATTAAGCCGAATAACAACAATAATATAGGTCTTCTTTATGGAGGATATATTCCTGAGGAATATAAAGGCGCTGCTAGATCAATTTCATTTAGTGGTGAAATTTTTGTTAAATACGCAGATGATCTCTTTAGGAATTTTGAGAACTTGGAAAGAATAGATAATATTGCGTGTTTGAACACGTCGCATGTGAAAGATTTTTCATCGATGTTTGCATCTTGTGTATCACTAAAATCTTTAGATCTATCCTCTTTGGATACTTCAAAGGCTACTAAAATGAGTCAAATGTTTTATTATTGCTCTTCGTTAGAAAGTTTAAATCTATCTGGATTTGATACTTCGAATGTGGTTTATATCTCCGGAATGTTTAAGTACTGTAGTTCTCTTAAAAATTTAGATCTTTCGAGCTTTGATATTTCTTCAATTGGACAATATGGTCTACATGATATGTTTGGGTTTTGCTCATCCTTGGAATCTATCGATCTATCTTCATTTGACACATCAAGTATTGTGAGAATGGACGGAATGTTCAACGGCTGTCGGTCATTGAAGGAGTTGGATATTTCGAGTTTCAACGTATCAAAAGTGCGGGATTTCTCATATATGCTATCTGGTTGTTCATCCCTTGCTGATCTCAATATGCCCGGCTTTGAAACATCTAAAGCTATATCAATGAATGGCATGTTCAGCGGGTGCTCAAATCTTAAAGCAATTGATTTATCTGATTTTAATACGCTATTCGTTACAAGCATGAGTTCTATGTTTGCCGATTGCTCTTCTTTGCAGGGGATCGATCTTGCAAGTTTCAACACAGGTTCCGTTACTGATTTCAGTGAGATGTTCAAAGGGTGCTCATCCTTAAAATATATTGATATATCAAGCTTCGATACTTCGAGAGCAAGATCTGGGTATGGATTGTTTAGTGGCTGCAGTTCACTTAAAGAAATAACTATTGGTTCGAAATTTACAATAGAATCCAGTACGTTTCCTTCTGGCAAATGGTATAACTCTAAAGGGGAAGCATTTGTGACTTCTTCTACAATCCCAGTTGGTGTGGCCGATACTTACACGGCGGCCATAATGATCACCAGCATAAAGATTCAGCAACCATCAACAACTTTGCTCGATATCGGTGGAAGTTTGCAACTATCTGCTGCGATAGAGCCTAGTGATACAACTGAGAGCATCGTTTGGAAATCCAGCAATGAAAACGTTGCTATAGTTGATCAAAATGGTTATGTGACTACTAAAGCAGAAGGGTATGTGACGATATCGGCAACAGATGGTGATAACACTTCGAATGCCATCAAGGATTCCATTTCACTAAGCGTCAATAAGCGCGTACAAAGCATTGCACTTTCTGAAACTGCAAAAGTGGTGAATGTGGGCGATGGTCCATTTACACTCGTTGCCACCGTCACGCCTGCGGATTCCTTCAATGGCGCGATCGCTTGGTCTTCTACCAATACCGATGTTGCGACCGTTGATGCAGACGGAAGAGTTACTCCTGTTGGTGTTGGCAGCACTGTGATTGTAGCCAGCGCTGGAACGATGACCGCTCAGTGTACGCTTACAGTTATATCTTCTAATGTGGATATCGTTCCGGTTGAGTCTGTTACGATCGATCGCACGATCGCGGAAATTGTCGGCAAGCAAACCTTACAGCTTTCTGCTACTTCAGCTCCTGAGAACGCAACTTATAAAGCAATAGTCTGGTCCTCTTCTAACGAAAGTGTTGCGACTGTTAACAATAAAGGCGTTGTTGAGGCTAAGGGCAAAGGGGAGGCCACGATCACTGCAAGCAGCCTTGATGGTAAAAAATCCGCAACATGCAAAGTGACCGTGCTCAACCCTCCGGTATCTCTTTCATTTGGTGACATGAATTCAACTTTAAAGATCGGCGAGACCATAAGCGTTTCTTTTGTTGGAGCGGGAGATCTTCCGGGCGCTACTGAGGAATTGACAAGCCCGACTTGGATCAACTCTGATGCAGGGTTTGCGGAGTTGTCCGCTGATGGATTCAGTGCCAGTTTGACGGGGTTGTCAGTTGGTAAAGTGACTATCTCTGTGGATGCCATCTATGATGGGCAACATATTTCTGCTTCAAAGGAAATCGAAGTGGTCTGGAATGATCCTGAGAGTATTACCTTAAATGAGTCGAAGATACATTCCCTTGTGGGTGATGATTCATTCTCTTTGGTTTCCACTGTTATGCCTGAGAGCGCTTCGGGATATCAAGTGTTGTGGTCTTCGAGCGATCCCGATGTTGTGTCGGTGGAGCAAAACGGTCGAGTCGATATTCATAAGTCAGGATATGCTGTGATTACAGCCCGTGCAGGTGCAGTTTTTGCAACATGTGAAGTAAATATCAATGCTAAGAGCATACCCGCTGCTACAGATTCGGATCTTAAAGGTTATGTTCTTATAGATGATCCTGACCTAGCAAAAGAATTGGATGGTCTGAGGCTCAGGATTAGTAACAACGACCGTAAATCAGCGAGCGAAGTCAAATCTGCCGCCGTTGATTCGCTGAGTAATGGCACGACGCTAGCCGATCTATACGACATAGATTTGATCGATGGCAATGATGACGTTCATCCATGGGATAGCAACTCAAAAAGCGTATCGGTGTATATCGCTCTAACCGATGAGCTGAAAAAATTATCTTTGTCCAATGATCTTATTGTCCATTACCTATCGGATGATCTCTCAAAAAGAGAAACTAAGAAAACATGGATCGAGGGCGAAAATCTTATATTCGATACAACCCATTTCAGTACTTACGCGGTAACAGCATCGCCGATCGAAAACAAGTCTCCTGTTGTAAATAACACCAATGTTAGCGGCGATCCAAAAGGAAGCTTGCCCAAAACGGGGGATAGCAGCATTGTGTTTACATTGATTGCGGCTTCTGCGATTCTTGCGCTTGCTTCCACTTTGATCTTGGCGACATATCGCAGAAGGAGCTTGAATCAAAAATAACGATTGCAGGTTGAATTCGGGCAAGTAGAGCGATCTGCTTGGATAAGTTCGTAAGTGTATTCGTAGCGCAGGGTTATACCCTGCGCTAACTTGTTTTGTGTCACATCGTGCATTGACGAACTGCTGACGTTCGATTCGCATCATGTTTATCCGAAATGCGCTTATTAATACCATTTGAATCAAAATGTTGCTCAACATTTTTGCTCTCTGTATGTTTATCCTTATTCCATAGGAGTGTGGGATTTATGAATAATGTCAACCAATACAACATCGTCAAAAGCGCACTTGATCTTGAAGTGACCATTCACGATGCAACAAATGAGTTGAATAAGCTTTCAAGGCAAACGTTTCGCGAATGTCCCGCACCTCCTGTGATGCAAATGGTTGACCGTGTTTATCCTCCACCTGTGATCACTGTAAAATACAGATGGTACATAATGTTGTTGCCAATTATCCTTTTTTTGCTATCGCCTTTGGTTAGCATAATCTTTGGTGCTCATGGCGGAGCAATGTTTCTTGTAGTTGCAGTCTCTTCTATCTTCATATGGACTCCAGGATATATTATTGTTCAGTTTATAAGACGCAGACGGCAGAAGAAAAACATACTGAAGTCGAAGAAGTATAAAAGCCAAGTTGATGAATACGATAGGATGTACGATTATCAACAGCAACAGCTCAATCAACAATATGCATATGAACTGAGTATATATAATAATCAGATTTTGCCACAGTACAATAACGAAAAGAGAATATGGACAGAGCAGCATGAAAGCAAAATAGCAAATACTAAGACGATCATTACATCATCGAGAAACCAACTGAACTCACTTTATAATTCCAGCAGGATAATTCCTTCACATTATCGAAGCATTGAAGCTTTGCAGCATATATGCACAACGCTGTATTCATCGAATTACGACGTGTCGTTTGCTATCAATTCTTATGATAACTACAGGATGAAGCTGGCGCTAGATGAAGCGAACCAATTGAAAGAGCAACTCAAACTTCAAGAAGAGCTGAACAGTCAACTTCTGTCAGAGAACAATGATAGACTGGACGAAACGAATGAACTTATTCGATCGATCAGAAATGATCAAAGAATAATCGGTGCCGTCGGTGCAATCCAGAATGCTCGCTCCAATCACTTTCTTAAGGGCCTAAGCGGGGGTTAATCCTATACGCGCTTCCAATCTTGGTGCGCGCCTACGAAGGTAATGTCGTAGGTTAACCGTAGGCGCGCATGCGACCCGAAGGAGATGTCTCTGGTTTACCGTATGTGCGCATCCGGGTTTGATGCGCACGTTTTGTTTCCCGAAGAGACGACGGCATTATTGCGTGCCTACCAACTTCCAGCCCAATGCTTTGTCCCCATAGGGTCGCTTGCGTCTACAGTCCGTACTCCTTGTAGAGTTCACTGCAGAAGGCTTCATCTGTTGTGGAGCGTTTGAGGTCATCGATGCGATCATCGGCAAGGAGCTTATCTATGAGGGCTTTGTTGCGGGCTTCGCCTTCTTCGATCCCACGAGCGAAGCCTTTTTGCTCTGCATGGGAGATCTGTCCTTTGTAATGCATTTCATATGTCATGAATCCCATAACGCTTTGCCTCCACTCGGAATCGGAATTATTGCGATCGACTTCGTGTGATATAGCTTGGATCAGTGAGCTGTCTCCGACTTTGCTGTTTTGAATGTATTGTAGCAACTCCGAGCGCGCC
>CAJUSF010000019.1 GCA_910588945.1 uncultured Eggerthellaceae bacterium
AAAGGCGGATGCGAGACAAGTCGAGCAAAGGTCAGACCATATCTTGGCCGACAGTAGGTGCGCGAGTCATCGCATCCGCCACCCTGATGAACGCATCACAGATGCGCAGTGAATATTATCCCAATGTAGGTGCGCATGCGCTCTTCATGCGCACGTTTGCAGGTCGCGTGCACAACGCGGGTGCACGTAAAGTACGCCTCTGCGTCCGCTTGAAGCCATGGCTTGTAAAACCTCGTATCCGCATCGACGTTTTGCCGCTCGCAAAGCAACAAAACAGAACGGAACGACAACGCAACGTAAACGACTATGTCGAACCGTATTTTCTCCAAATCAAGAAACCTAGAATCAAGGTATTCAAGCATCGATTGGAGGAAATCATGGCTGATACTGCAACAACTTCCGTTTCTACGAATCTCACAGATTCGCCGCATTATCTTTCTGAAGCGCTGATCAAAAACGGCATCAAGACGATGTATGGTGTGGTTGGCATTCCCGTAACCGACTTCGCGCGCATCGCGCAGCATATGGGGATTCGCTTCATTGGAATGCGTCATGAGGAGGATGCCGTGAATGCGGCAGCTGCGGAGGGCTTCATCACAGGCCGTCCGGCTATCGCACTCACTGTTTCCGCACCTGGCTTTCTAAATGGGCTTCCGGCGCTTTTGGAGGCCACGAACAACGGCTGGCCCGTGATCATGATTGGTGGCAGCTCCACACGTCATGTCGTCGACATGAAGGAAGGCGAGTACGAGGGTCTCGATCAGATGGCATACGCCAAGCACTTCGCGAAGGAGTCTTTCCGTATCGATCGAATTGAGGATATCCCTTTGGCGGTGGCTCGCGCCATGCATATCGCCATGTCTGGGCGCCCCGGCGGCGTTTATATCGATTTCCCGGACGATGCTGTTGCGCAGACGCTCGACAAGGTAACGGCTGATGCCAACCTTTGGACAGCGAATATGCCCGCACCGGCATCTCCGGCGCAATCGAGCATCGACGAGGCGCTGAAACTTCTCGCTGGCGCGAAGAACCCGCTTATCCTTCTTGGCAAGGGTGCGGCTATGGCGCAGGCCGAGAAAGAGATTCAGGAATTCGTCAACAAGACAGACATTCCATATCAGCCGATGTCGATGGCAAAAGGCCTCATTCCCGATACCGATCCGCACTGCACGGCAAGCTGCCGCGGGCTTGCGCTTCGCACGGCCGATGTTGTGCTGGTCGTAGGCGCTCGATTGAACTGGATGCTCAATTTCGGGCAGGGCAAGGAATGGAATCCGGATGTGAAGTTCATCCAAATGGAGATCGATCCTAACGAGATCGAGAACGCGCGCTCCATCGCATGCCCTGTCGTGGGCGACCTTAAGAGCGGACTGCAGATGCTGATCGACGGGCTGGAGAAGACGCCTGTGAAAGCAAGCCAAGACTGGCTCGATGCTCTCAAGGCCGACACGGAGAAGAACAACGAGAAGTTCGCAGCGCGCCTGAACTCTGACAAAGTGCCGATGGGACACTGGAATGCACTTGGTGCGATCAAGAAGGTATATGACAAGAACCAAGACATCTATATCTGCAACGAAGGCGCGAACAGTCTGGACGATTGCCGCGATGTCATCGATATCTACAAGCCGCGCCATCGTCTTGATTGCGGCACTTGGGGCGTTATGGGTTGCGCGATGGGCTATGCCATCGGTGCGGCTGTATCCACCGGCGAAAAGGTGCTCTACATCGGCGGCGATTCCGGATTCGGATTCGACGGCATGGAGGTCGAAACCGCGTGTAGGTTCAACCTTCCGATCACATTCGTCGTGCTCAATAACGGTGGCATTTACCGTGGCGACTTCGAGAACCTCGGCGATGACGGCGATCCTTCCCCGCTGACGCTTTCCTACGACGTCCATTACGAAAAGATGATCGAGGCATTCGGCGGTAAGGGCTATTACGCCACCACGCCTACCGAGGTCGAGCAGATGGTCGGGGAGGCTGTGGCATCAGGTAAGCCGAGTTTTGTCCACGTGCAGCTGGCCGAGTATGCAGGTAAGGAATCGGGAAACATCGGAAGCCTCAATCCGAAGCCCGTGGTCGGACCTTTGGCAACTTCGGAATGCACGAGGTACCCGTATCTCGATGGTGCCCATATGTAGATCTTGAAAGCAGTTCCGCTGCTGAACCGGAGCAACAGGCCGGCCGAGTTCTCCCTGTTGCTCCGAAGTTCGAAGTTCGGAGCGGATGAGCGGATGCCCGTCATGCGGCTCGATGAGATCGGCGATGTTCGGTCGGGCCGGAGATAGGTATCCGAAAATTGTTGAGACGGTATCTATTTGATGATTCGTAAGAATCGGAAAACGAAGTGGAAGGAGGCGCAAAATGGAGATTGAGAAGATCCTCGTTCAAGACATCATCCCGATCATAGTCATCATGGCATTGGGCTATGTTTTCGGAAAGCTTCGCTATTTCGATGACGATCAAAGACAAGGTCTGAACAAAGTCGTATTGAATGTGGCACTTCCTGCTGCTTTGTTTGTCTCCATCGTCAAGGCAACCAGAGAGATGTTGGCGCAAGATGTCGTTCTTACGCTCATCAGTTTGATCGGTGTTGTGGGGATGTTCATGCTCAGTTATTTCCTGTGCAGGATCATCTTCAAGCACAATATCCAAGAGGCGGCGATCTGCGCGTTGATCGCGGGTTCGCCGACCATCGGATTTCTCGGGTTCGCGGTTCTCGATCCGATCTATGGCAACAGTGTTGACACGAACCTCGTCATTGCCATCGTATCGATCGTTGTGAATGCCGTTACGATTCCGATCGGCATGTATCTCATCAATCTCGGTCAAGCGAAGGCTCACGAAAAGGTCGCGCTTGCTGCAGCAAATGCGGCTACAGGCAAGCCAGCGGATGAGCCGAGTGAGGCTGACGTAAAGAATGCGAAGACGACGAATCTGGCCACTACGCCGGCTGAGGAGAAGAAGAACCCCAAGTCCGAGGTCATGGCGGCTACGGCCGACAAGAATGGTCATGGCAAGAAGCATCTCATCAAGAACAAGAATCTTGCGGCATTCGTGAATGCGATGAAGCAGCCTGTATGCTGGGCTCCTGTGCTCGCGATCGTTATCGTGCTTCTTGGTATCCGTATCCCAACCGAGGTTGATCCTACATTCGATCTTATTGCAAAGGCGAACTCCGGTGTTGCGGTTTTGGCAGCAGGCTTATCGCTTTCGACCGTCAAGTTCAGCTTGGGCGCAGAGACTATCTGGAACACTTTCTATCGCTTGGTGCTCACGCCTGCTGTGTTCTTGGGTGTCGGATTGATTTGTGGCATGGCGGGCGATGTTGATAAGCTTGGAATGCTCGTTATGGCGGTTGCATTGCCGCCTGCATTCTCCGGTGTCATCATGTCGAGCCGCTACAATATCTACGTTAAAGAGGGAATGTCTACCACGGCTGTGTCGACGGTTGTATTTGCAGCGACATGCATACTGTGGGCTTGGGTAGTTCCTGTAGTTGCAAAGCTGTTCTAGCATTGTTCGCGTGAGCTTGGGACGTTCCTAAGCTCACGCTCAAATCGACTCGGAAGACAGTGCAACAGGTTGACTGTAGGTGCGCATGCGTTCTTCATGCGCACACCTGCAGGTTTGGATCGAAATGATTGCCGAGATACTTAGTCGCTTTGTAAGCACCTCGGCAATCATTTTCATGAAACAGAAGAAATCACAGCCCTTACATCCCTTTTCGCATTTGACGTTTACCCTTGACGCTTCGCGTCAGCGGTCAACTCCTTCATGCATTTATATATGCTTCCTTACGCAAGCTATTAATAGTTAGTATTCAGAGCAAATCGAAAAGGGATGCTACGGGCTTTGGTGGTCGCCCCCCAATAAACAAAAAACATCCTTATCGAAACCTTGCGGCAGGGCGCACATGCCCTACACGCAAGGTTTCGAGCGTCCTTGCGAGTGCAAGGCCGCATACGCAAGATGGTAGCGACAAGGACGCAGTGGTGTCGCGCACTTACGTGCGCTCCTTGTTAATGAGCCTGACAAGCTATACGTCCACTTGTCACGCAATCCTTTGTCATCAACTCATATACAGATGCGTGGCGGGCGTCGCAAACGGGGTTTTCTTTGCCATAATCGCAGCAACCTATAAAACGGAAAACAGAACAAAGGACTCGGAACAGCAAACAAAATCCCACAACTCGAACCACAACCCGAACTCACAACCCGAAACTCAAGGACCACAGACCACGGAGAACACGATCATGACAGACTCCACAAAACAACAACCAGCCGCCCAGCAAAAGACCGACGCGAAAGCGATTGCAGCCAACCGCTCCACGCACGTTACCGCACATGGCGGCGAGCATTCGGCAAACGCCATAAAGACCGGCACCAAGGAAACGCTTTCCGGAATGCAGGCGGCCTCGTATGCAGCCTACGCGCTATCCGATGCGGCCACCATCTTCCCGATCACGCCCGCGTCCCATATGTCAGAGCAGATCGAGGCATGGTCGGTTGCTGGACGAAAGAATCTTTTCGGACAAACTGTTCAAGTAAAGGAAATGCAGTCTGAGAAAGGAGCTGCCGGTGCGCTTCACGGATGTCTCTCAGGCGGCGCACTCGCATCTACATTCACGGCAAGCCAAGGCCTCATGCTCATGATCCCGAATATCTACAAAATATCGGGGGAACTGTTACCCGGAGTTTTCCATGTCACTTGTCGTTCGTTAGCCGCTCATGCGCTGTCCATATTCGGCGACCACCAGGACCTCATGGGCGTGCGTGCGGCAGGCGCTGCGATGCTCGGTTCGTCCTCGGTTCAAGAATGCATGGATCTCTCGCTGGTCGCGCATCTCTCCGCAATTCAGGGAAGCCTGCCGTTCATCCACTTCTTCGACGGTTTTCGTACATCCGATGAAATCGCAACGATCGAGATCATCTCGCAAGACGACATGGGCAAACTCGTCGACTGGCAGGCCATCAAACGTTTTCGCGATAGTGCTATGGATCCGCTTCATCCGATGATTCGTGGTACAGCGCAAAACTCCGACATCTATTTCCAGAATCGCGAAGCGCCGAATCGCTTCTACGACGCGCTTCCCGATATCGTGCAGGCAAATATGGATAAGGTGGCGAAGCTGACCGGGCGCGCTTACAAGCCGTTCGATTACGTCGGCGCTCCCGATGCGGAGCGCGTGATTGTCACGATGGGTTCAAGCTGCGATGTCGTGGACGAGGCAGTCCGCTATCTCAACGATCATGGCGAAAAGGTCGGTGTGGTGAAGGTTCGGCTGTTCCGTCCATTTGCAGCCGAGCGGCTGATGGCGGCGGTCCCCGACAGCGTGAAGGTGCTCTGTGCGCTCGACCGCACGAAGGAGCCGGGCAGCCAGGGAGAGCCGCTGTTCCAAGACGTGGCGATGGCTGTCCTCACGTCCGGGCGCACAAGCATTCAGGTGATCGGCGGCAGATATGGGCTTTCCTCAAAGGATTTCACGCCGACCATGGTGAAGGCGGTGTTCGACAACATGTCGAAGGTGTCTGCCGGCGAAGATACAGGCCCGGGTGCAGGGACATCATCGACAGCAAGCGCCGGCAAGCGTCGCTTCACGGTCGGCATCACCGACGACCTGACGCACACGTCCATACCCATTCCCGAAGCCATCGACACGCTTCCGACCGGGATGAATCAAAGTATCTTCTACGGCTTTGGTAGCGATGGCACGGTCGGTGCCAACAAGCAAGCCGCGCGCATTCTCGGCGCAAAAGCGGGGAAGTGGGCGCAGGAGTATTCGTGGTTCGACTCGAAGAAATCCGGCGGCTTGACCATCAGCTACATGCGCCTGGCCGACAATCCGATCCACTCGCCATACCTCATAACAGATGCCGATTATGTTGCATGCCACAAAGACATCTACGTCACTCGCGGTTACGACATGACCGCGCCGCTCAGAGATGGTGGTATATTCGTGCTGAATTCCCCGTGGTCGGCATCCGACATGGATCAGATCTTCCCCGCTGAACTCAAGCGCGGAATCGCCGGCAAGCATGCGCGCTTCTACAACATCGACGCATCTGCGCTGGCCTCCAAAGTCGGCCTAGGGTCGCGCATCAATATGATCATGGAGGTCGTGTTCCTGAAGCTTTCGGGCGTGATGGATTTCAGCGATGCCGCTGCTGCTCTTAAGGCTGATGTGCAGGTGATGTATGCAAGCAAGGGCGAAGACGTGGTGAAGAAAAACCTCGATGCCATCGATGCGACGGTGACCGCGATCGAAGAGATAAAGTATCCCGCAAGCTGGGCGAACGCGGTCGATCCCGCGGTGAAGCAAGCCGAGCAAGCCGATCTTCCGGCCACAAAATACGATCCGCAGAATGAATATGTGGAAAAGGTCCTATGGCCGATGGAGCAACTCAAAGGCGACGATCTGCCGACTTCCGCGATGGATCCGGCCGGATTCACTCCTCCCGGTGGCACCGCTCACGAGAAACGGCGTGTCGCCACTCACATTCCCGAGTGGGATCCGACCAAGTGCATCCAGTGCTTCGAATGCTCGTTTGTCTGCCCGCACGCTGCGATTCGCCCTTATGTGGCAACGCCAGAGGAACTGAAAGGCGCGCCGGCATCATTCGAAACAATACGGATTCGAAACCCAAAGCTAAACGAAATGGAGCTGCGCATTCAAGTCTACCCCGAGGATTGTGTGGGGTGCGGCAGCTGCGCGTTCAACTGTCCGGCACCGGGTAAAGCGCTTCACATGCAGCCTATCGAATCGCAGATCGACACGCAGAAGGAAAACCTGCATTTCGCACAAGATAACATCAGCGTTAAAGACGATATCTTGCCGAAGACGACCGTTCAGGGCACCCAGCTCCAACAGCCTCTTCTCGAGTTTTCCGCGTGCTGCGGCGGTTGCGGGGAGACACCGAACGTGAAGCTTCTGACGCAGTTGTTCGGCGATAGGCTGATAATCGCGAATGCAACCGGATGCTCTTCGATCTGGGGCGGATACGCGCCGGCGCTTCCGTATACGACCAACAAGCGCGGGCACGGGCCTGCATGGGGCAACTCGCTTTTTGAGGATAACGCCGAATACGGCTACGGAATCATGAAGGCGGTAAAGGTGCGTCGTCAGAAGCTGGTCGATCTCGTGAGTGAGGCCGTGGCAGCTGATGATCTGCATGCCAGCGATAAGGAGATTTTGAACGCTTGGCTTGCCGGGCGTGATGATGCAGAGGCGTCTTTTGCGCTCGGAGAGGCGGTTGTCGATGTTGTGCGACCGTTGGCGAAGGGCCAGGCGGGCACAACCGAGGCGAATCTCTATCAGCAGATTTTGGATTATTCGGACATGTTTCAGAAGAAGTCCATCTGGGCGGTCGGCGGTGACGGCTGGGCGTTCGATATTGATTATGGCGGGCTTGATGAGGTGCTGGCTTCAAAGGAGAACATCAACGTGCTCGTGTTGGATACGGAAGGATATTCCAACACTGGCGGCGAAATGTCGAAGGCCACGCAGCTTGGATCGGTAAGTTCGTTTTCGCTTGACGGCAAGGATACGCCGAAGAAGCGTCTTGCCAGGATGATCATGCAGTACGACTACGTCTATGTGGCGCAGGTGTGTTTCGGAGCCGATCAACAGCAGATCATTCGTGCGTTGCAAGAGGCGGAGGCGTATGATGGTCCAAGCATTGTGGTCGCGCTTTGTCCGTGTATCTCTTGGGGGCTCAAGGCCGGCATGGGAACGGCGACAGGCGCGTGCAAAGATGCAGTTCGCACAGGGTATTGGACGCTTTGGAGATTCAACCCCGAGCTTGCTAAGCAGGGTAAAGAGCCTCTTGTCATCGATAGCGCAACACCTGAGAACGAGGCAGCTTTGCGCGAATTCTTGATGGGGCAGAATCGCTTTGCGTCGCTCGCCTCGCGCAATCCCGAGTTGAGCAGCCGTCTGCAGAGCGAGCTTGCGAAGGAGCGCGAACAGAACCGCAGCGAATTGGAGCATATGACATCCGTGTAATTACGGCGCACCCCGATGCACCCCGGCACCTCCCCCGATGCACCTCGGCGTACCCCGACGCATCCAGACACATCCAGACACATTCTGACCATGGACTTATGTCGAGTTGCTACGGCATCGATGTGATACCACTATAATCAACGTATGCTGAAAACATACTTCAAGTCATACAAGACAAAAGACTGGGTTGCTCTTGCTATTGCATCGGCGGTCTTGTCTGCATGCGGCGTGATTGGGGTATCCTATGCAAAAACGCGCATCGGTCCGTCGATGCCGCCTCTTGAGACGCTACTATATATAGTTATAGGAATCGTCGCCTTTGCGATCATGCTCGTTGCGTTCAATCTCGTTTTGGATCTGATCGCTGGCAAAAAGGCGAAAGCGGAGGTGAATGATTCGGCGCGTGCGGAGGTCGAAGTCGCCGGTGCCGCTCCAAGATCCGAAGAAGCTACTCTTGCCAATTCTGCTATCTCTTCTATTCCTGCAACTTCCAGTCCCGCATCACGGCCTCGCCGCTTCATCGCACTAGACACCATCACGCCAAGCTGGAGCGTAAAGAGCATCATCGCATTCGCTGCGATCATGCTTGTGCTGTGGTCGCCGTGGATCATTGCGTATTTCCCAGCTCCTGTGAATGTCGATCTCTACCACCAGATCTACCAGTTTTTTCCGGACGCGCAAAACTTCATCATCCCGTTTGGCGGCTACGAACATAATGTCGCGGTCGATGCGCGGCTTGTCGATCATCATCCGTTTTTCACCACGATTATCTACGGCTCGTTCGGCTGGATAAGCGAGCAGTTCACCGGCAATTGGGAGGCGGGCATATTCGCGTGCTCGCTTTTACACGCTATCGGATTCACTGTTGCATACACGGCCTCGATCGCATTTCTCAAGCGCGTGGGCTGCCCGGCCGGTTTATGCCTTGCTATCTGGCTTTTCTTCGCGATGATGCCGTTTGTGGTCATATGGTCGATCGGCCTAACGAAAGACAGCACCTTCACACTGTTTCTCATTGGCTATCTCATGATGCTGTTCAACGCATATCTCACCAATGGCGAGCTCTTTGCGCGCCCACGCAACATAGTGCTTTTCATCCTGTGTTCGCTGGCGCTCTGCCTTACGAAGAAAACGGGCATCTACATTGTGATAGTGGTTTCCCTTGCACTTGCTTGGCGCTTTAGGCGGAAAAAGCAAATAAGGCCTGAGAGAGCGTCGAACGAAGCGCCATGTGAAGCATCGTGCGATGCTACGACTGGAATGTCGTGCGAAACGACTAACGAAACGATATGCGAGAAGAGACCCTCGCTCGTGTTCCTAGGTTCTGCCATCACAAGCGCACTGGTGATGTTTGCTTTGATCCCATTCGTAGTATTTCCAGCGCTAAACATCGCACCCGGTGGTAAGCAGGAGGCGCTCGGTTTGGCGTTTCAGCAAACGGCTCGATACGTGATCGACCATGGCGATGAGGTTACGCCGTCAGAGAGAGCGGCTATATCGAAGGTGCTGGCCTACGATGAGATCGCACAGAGCTACAACCCGCGTGTGCATGATTACGTGAAATTTCTGTTCGATCAGGAGGCCACGACAACTGACATCATCGAGTATCTAAAGGTATACGTGGAAATGGGGATCAAGCATCCGGAGTCGTATTTTGATGCGATGATGGGTGCGGCTGCGTTTTATCTGTCATTCGACACGCCGGTTTATATCACGCTTGCGAGTGACATCAACTATCCGAGGGACATCGCTTATTCGGATAAGGAGACAAGCGAAGGTGCCGCGCTCGTGATTTGGGCACCTGCGGAGGTGGCCGGATTCAAGGAGGCGATTTGCGGCGCATACTACGTTATGTGTGAGATGCCGGTGATCGGGTTCTTTCTGAGGCTCGCGCTGTATACGATGTGGATTCCAATGGCACTCTTGCTGTTTATGCTGAGGCATGGTTTGAAGTGCAAGGTGCTGCTGCTTCCGGGCTTGCTATTGTTTTTGGTTTGTCTGATATCTCCGATCGGCGCGACGCGGTATGCTACGGCAATGATCTGTACCGTTATCCTGATTGTTGGCATGGTCTGTGTGCATCCGATCTTGATGCGCACATCTGCAGGTCTGGATGGAAGAGTTATTGGTTGACCGTAGGCGCGCATCCGACCTTGATGCGCGCAACCGCGGGTCTGGGAATGTGACACGTGTGCATACGACTCGTATTTGGGTTTGCCGGATACATTTATCGGACCTGCGATACAAAACGTGCGCATGAAACCCGCATGCGAACCTACGGCCGCCTTGCCCTCCATTGTCGCATTCCTACCATATAATATAGGCATGATACGATGCCTTAAGAAGCTTATTCCGGGAAAGAACATACCAAGCATGGTGGCGCATGTCGTCTTTGTTCTTCTTGCCATTGTTGGCGCATATTTCGCAAGCTTCGCCACACCGTTTCCGTCGTATTTCGAGATGTGGTTCATTCCGATCCTTGTTTGCATCGCCCTCTACTATATATATGTACAAACTTGGGAGCACGTCAGACGCGCGATGTCCGAAAGCGTGCTTCTCGTAACCGTCTCTGCTGTGCTCGCCATTCTGTTCTCGTGCTTTCTCGTGCTCGGTGCGTGGTATTCGGGCGGTACCACCATCGAGTCTATGGAGATCGTCGACATATTCACAGGCGATATCATCGAGGACAACACTATGCACTCCTCGCTTCCTGCCCCGATATCTTGGCTCGACCTGCTGGCCATCGCGATGAACATGATCCCGATCTTCTTTCTGGTCATATATCTGATGCACCTGATGGATCGCATTTCTGAGAAAGTGAACGCGAAAGCGGTTGCAAATGTGAAGGCGAATGCGCGCGCGGACGTGTGTGCGGAAGATGGTGCGGACGCGAGCGCAACCTCTGTCATCGACAGTCGTTTCAGTCATCCGGTAAAGACCTATCTCGTCTTCGCGGGCATCCTTTTTGTACTTTGGATTCCTGTCTATCTGGCCGCTTATCCAGGGTTCTTCTGCTATGACATGACATACGGCGATGTTCCGATGTGGAAACAGTATTCCACTTGGGAATTGAATGATCATCATCCGGTCGCGCAAACGCTCGTGATGGGATTCATTATCGACACGATCTCGAATCTTACCGGATCCTTTAACGATGGCGTTGCGGTTTATGTTGCGCTGCAAAACATCCTGCTGGCGCTCATTTTCGCACTGATGGTTCTTTGCATCGATCGAACGTTGCGCTCGCGCGTTTTCACCGGCTGTGCGCTGGCGTATTTAGTGTTGAATCCGCTCGTCGTGTTGTTTGTGGAGTGCACGGCAAAAGATACGTTCTTCTCGGCGTTCGTGGTGATGTATTGCACGGTTTTCTTCACGACTATCCGCTCTGGAATCTTCCGGAGCAAAGACAGTATTGCTGCGGCGGGCCCGCGTGAGGTGGTGCTATGCATCGCCTGCATTCTGATTTCGGGAGTCGGTGTGTGCATCATGCGCACTAACGGCATCATCGCGTTCGTTTTGAGCCTAGTGTTTGTGGTGATCTGCGCACGCGGAGCCTGCGAGAAGAAAGCTCTCACGGGCATTTGTTGCGGCGCACTGGTTCTTTCGTTCGTATGGCTTGGGCCGGTTGCATCGCTGCTAAACGTAAAGTCCAGTCAATACAGCAACTCTATGATCTTCAGCATTCCGTCTCAGCAGATATCCTATGTGCTCGAGCGCGGAGGGGCTACCGAAGAAGAAGTGCAGTTGGCTCGGGATCTGGGCTATGCTTCCAATACTGCATATATGGCGAAGTTGGCCGACGTTTCAAGATGGCAACTTATCAATATGAGCTTCTCGCAGGTGATGCAGCTCTACTTAAGGCTTGGGACGGCTCATCCCGAGGCGTATTTCTTCGTTTTTGTGGAGCAGACGCAGGGAATGTGGAATCCTTACGCGCTCGATAGGATTTACCCTGATGGCATCTACGAAAACCGCGAAACATCACTTTTTGCGTTTGATTGGGAGAGTCCCGCGGACTCAGATACAAAGTTTCAGGAATTGAAGGTGCTTCTGAAAAAGATCTCGACGAAGGATTTTTTGCAGCAGATCCCCGTTATATCGCTCTTTGTGATGATAGCTTTCTATGTGTGGGTACTTTTGTTACTGGCGGCAAGGTGCCTAGTCACGCGTGATCGATCTATTGGCGCGCCCGTGGCGCTGCTGTTTTTCGTGACAATCTCGGTGCTTTTCGGACCGTGTGTTTTGGCGAGATACTATCTGTGTTTGATTTTCGGCATGCCTTTGATGGTGGCTTTTCTTTGTTGCGCGAAGCGAGATAAGGTTAGCGATATCCATTCGTAACCGCGCATCCTCGGCAAGATTGCCAACGTAATGATTCGAGTTGCCTTTGTAACGAATCCGGTCGATTCCGTAGGTGCGCATCCGATCTTGATGCGCACAACCGCGGGACGCGAAGCGTCCCGCAGGCCGTTCGCGCAAAGCGCGTAAGGCCGTTTCATATAAAACGTTCCGCATATGCGGAACGCACATAATCATGCATGCACATTCACGCATGCGAATGTGCACAAAATCACACGTGCGCACCCGCGCATGTGGAACACACATAATCACATGTGCGGATTCGGACAATACTCGAATTCGACGCGCACCACCGCACCGGGTGTTATCATAATATGATGGAACCGAAGCGAACAAATCACAGACTGCCCACATGGGATTACACTCAATCAGGCATGTATTATGTCACCATATGCGTTGCCGAGCGAAAGCACGCCTTGGGGCATATCATTTACGATGATAACAAGCTCGATTGCCCTGCGTCTTTTATTCCGTCCAAAATCGGAACCGCATGCATTGAGGCTGGTAAATCATTGGGCGAACGCTTTGATGATGTCCGTCTGGAGAAGCTTACGCTGATGCCCGATCATATCCACATGCTCGCAAACATTGATGCAAATGGGTCTACAGCCTTAGGTGATGTCGTCTTCGCATTCAAAAGATTTGTGACTCGAAAAGCAAGGGCTGCTGGTTTTAATGGTAGGCTCTGGCAAAAGAATTATTACGATCATGTCGTACGTGATAATGAAGATGTCCTTCGAATCATGGAATATATGGAGAATAACCCCATTCGTTGGGCTCATCAGCGACAGGAAAATAATATTTGATCATTTTGTAAACGTGCTTTGCGGGTATCAAGAAATGAGAATCCCGTAACCGCGCATCCTCGGTAAGATTGCCAACGTAATGATTCGAATTGCCCTTGTAACGAATCCGGTCGATTCCGTAGGTGCGCATCCGACCTTGATGCATACAATTGCCGGTTTGACGATGCGACGTATGTCTCGCTTGATATTGCTGGATGAATGTAGGCGCGCATCCGTCCTTGATGCGCGCAACCGCGGAACGCGAAGCGTCCCGCAGGCCGTTCGCGCAAAGCGCGTAAGGCCGTTACATTTCATACATATCCGCGTATGCGGATATGTACATAATCATTCACGCGGGCGTTCGGGTTTAACGCATACGTTTATCGAACCCGAAATACAAAAACGTGCGCATGAAACCCGCATGCGCACCTACGCTAAACCGGTAACGTTTTTTGGAATACAAAACGTGCGCATGAAAAACGCATGCGCACCTACGGGCGACCTGTAACACAAAATGTGCGCATGAAAAGCGCATGCGCACCTACGCTAAACCGGTAACATTTTTTGAAATACAAAAACGTGCGCATGGAAAGCGCATGCGCACCTACGTCATGCGCACCTACGGCATGCGCACCTATGCGTGCAACCATTACAGTTGTGAATCCATTTTGTAAAGAAATCGTTGTATTTACAAACTACATACACAATATATTGTGTATCGCGATCAATTCTTGGAGATTATGTGAAGAAACAGTCGAGAATTTGTTGCCTAAAAGTGAAGGATATTATGAAATCGGCTCATAACCCTAGACTCGAAAACCAAATCGAGTTATAAATTAAACGGTTGTTAAGATGGTCATAAATAACAATAAGGAGGATTGACCATGAAGGCTACAAAACTTTTAGGAAGCGTTGCTCTTACAGCTGCTCTCGCAATGGGTACTGTTCCTGCATTCGCTAGCGTGAATGCCCCTTCCGACTGGGAGAACGGCACGGATCAGGGTATCGGCGGTGCTGGTGTTTCTGTTAACAACAAGATGATCACCAACCTCACCACTGACTCTACCAACAATAACCACAAGACTGGTACTGGCAGCACTGCTGTTAAGGCATCTGTTTTCGATGCTGACATGCAGGTTACCATTCCGCTGCAGCTCTCCGTTGCTTTTGCATCTATTGGTTCTGAGCTCACCTGCCCGTCTGATGGCGCTTACAACATCATCAACAATGGTGACAAGCCTGTTAAGATCACCCACATAAATGCAACTGGCTCTGGATTTACTCTTGGTGATTATGACACCACTAAGGTAGCTCTTAATGGTCAAGGATCAGCTACTCGCAATATCGCGATGCTTTTGGACTGTGGCACAGATAAGGTTGTAGACCTTAATAAGGCTGTTACCGCAAGTGGTGATTTGGCTAGTGTAGACACTTATGGCAAAAGTGGTACGAAGATTGGAGATATTCCGATCCCAGCTAACACTCCGCTTGCTATCAAGCTTTCCGGAACCACTAATAAGTTCGCTACTCCGCTAGCTGTTGGTTATCAGATGGCTACCATCATGACCATCACCTACACTGTTGAGACTGCTTAGTCAAGATAGGTAGAGGCCTAGCTGTTCTGATACAAATCTGATCAAGAAGTTAGGACGGAGGGGCGGTGATTCTACCGCCCCTTTTTTACGGATAGTAAAACACTGCAAGGTGTTATAAGCATTGAGCGTATAATTTAGTGAAATATTTTAGAAACACTGCTAAAATGCCTATTACATCTATTGGTTGTGTAAGGAAACTTGCCTGAAGGACTGGACTTAGAAATATGCCAAATACACAGAATCCAACTCCAATGCCTGAAGTGAACATGCCCTACGCCCCTAATCCTCAGCAACAGCCAGAGGAAGAGAAGAAAAAGAAGAAGCGTGGTGCAGGTTTCTATATTGGAATCATAATTGCTATTATCGCCATAGTCGCGGCGATCGTTATCGGTATATTTATGTTTATGGATTCCACCCAGTATCGTGGTGGCAGCTTAGGTCAGTTGGACGGCAAGACCCAAGAAGAGATCCAAGCTGAACTCGACAGAGTGGTTCAGGAAGGCATGATGAGCATCTCGATTTCCAGTGTTGTGGAATTCGAGAACGGCACATCTGAGGGTGAGTGGAAGATCGAAAACTCGCCAGCCAACCATTATCTCATGCAGGTCGAAGTTTCTATCACCGACACTGGTGAGGTAATTTACACCTCTGAGGTCTTAGAGCCGAACTATCACATCCAGTATGCAGCTCTCGATGTAGACCTTCCAGCAGGAAGCTATCCGTGTACCGCAACGTTCTTCGCTCTTGATCCTGAAACAGAGCAGCTTGTTGGACAGACCGCTGCACGGGTAACTGTTGTCGTTGACAACTAAGCATCGCATTAGCGAACTTAGCTGATTGTCGAAGAGCCTTAAGATCGCAATATTCGCATCCGAGCGATGATGCACCGCATCGGTGTTTGGATGTGTATTAAAAAGATAACGACACAAGACTTTTCTTCATTCATGCATACGTAACATTATCTGTGCTCTGCAATGTGCAGGAGCCAGACCGTCCTCACATTGCGATTCTCGATTTGCTGGGAAGCAAGAAGGAATTGTGGTGTTAACCATGGGGAAAATATTTCATAAGATAATCGCCATCCTTGTCAGCTCATTTCTGCTGGTAAGCATGACGTTTATGGGCGCTTGGGCTTCAAGCAACACGCCCTCATATACTCCGCCGCCTGATTCGACCAACCAAAATCTGGGTTGGAACATGACAGGCGAAGGTGCGGGCGTAAGCGACTCCAAGCCGTATTACTATCATCCAAGCCTTCCGTATGGATTCAATGCTGAAACGGGCGTCAACGCCTTAGTTTATGATGCGGATTTCGACTTCGTAGGCGGCAGCAAGTCCACCAATTTCGACAGCGCTGATAAGGCTATAAGCGAAACAGCCCCCGGCAAGACACCGCTCATGGCGCTTCTCAAGGGCGGAAGCGGGAATTACTACATTCAATGGTCTGTTGTTGAAGTCGATTCGAACCTTGATGAGGTCGGCACTCCTACCACTTCCCCTGAGGAGCACATTACGGGCATGCAGCCCAATGCCGACGGTCTGTACGAGTTCACACGCTCGATCACTGCGGCAGACGGTCTTGCCGACAACAAGATGTACAAGTTCGTTATCACTGCTTACAGAGAGGATAAGGTCACCCCAGCAACCTTCACCATCTATGTGAGCACCTATAAGGATTACGAATACCGCACGATCGGTGCGAACGACGTGTTCGATGCTATAACGAATGCCACTGGCTTCATATATACATCGGTTGCGACCATGGACGCGGGCCTTCTTCGCCAAGGCGATATCTCTTCGACATCCAGCATTGTGGCTGATATGATGAACGCTGCGGCCAGCACTACCGAGGATGGTGTGGCTGCTCCAAAGAACATCACGAAGCCGACTCAGCTTGAGATCTACAATATCGACAACAAGCCCGCCAACATGCCGGCTTATCTATTCAACTTGGATCTGCAGCTCGAGATCGATAAGTCCATTCCGGAATTGGCAGGCCTTCAAGAAGGCGATGAGGTTCCAGTTTATCGGTACAATCCCGATACAGGAATGGTCCAAGAGCTCGAGGGAGTCGTCGGGATCGCCTACGATGAGAACGGTGACATAATCCGGGATTCAAATGGGGATCCGGTGCTTTGTGTGAAAACGAAGATCAAGGGCGGCTCGGCCGCTTTAGGTGTTTTTGCGATCGGTTACGATTCGGCCGGCAAATACACTCTTGAGACTGCCGTAACTGGAAACGGTCAAATTACACCGTATGGAAAAAGAACTCTTCCGCTCGAGGCGCAGCCGGAATTCGCACTGTATCCGATGAACGGCTACGTGCTCGATTCTGTTTCCATTTTGGTTGGCAATCGTAACTACACTCCGATCCCTGCCACCGACACCAACTTCATTAACGGTAATGTTTTCAGGTTCGATCCGGGCACATTCAACGTGCGTGATGGCAACGACGTTGTTATCACGGCCAACTTCGTGGAGGCCACGCCTCAAGATCCGGAATATGATGTGACCGTGTCGCTTTCGGGTAAGGGAAGCGGTACGCTGAAGTTTATTTCTGGCGCAGCACTTATCGGTGTCGATTCTAATGGTGTGGATACCAGCAACCCCGCAATGACCGAAACCACCGTCAACATGGGTGCAACTGAGGGTCCGATAAGCATGCCTTCAAGCGCCGGTGTTCTACTTACGTTCAACACAGGGTCTGGTTTCCATGTGGAGTCTCTAAAGATCAACGGCACCGAATATAAGGCAACGGGAACCTCTTATTATGTACCTGCTTTGGTGGAAGATCTCAACATTGAGGTTGTCTATGGAGATGGCATGACCGACCCGGCAACTGATGTTTCGGTCAACGCTTCGATTGAGGACGAGCCGGCCGGAAAGGATGCTGCTTTTATCCTGGATCCGGATAACTCGGCGAATGAGGTCAAGGCTTATACGTATAAGATAGTTTCTGGCAGCGACCTCTCTATCCAGATGCGCACCGAGGCCGATTGGAAGGTATCGTCTGCTTTAGCATATTACGATGGTCTAGCGGATCCGGTCGATGTGACATCCATGGTCAACGTGGGTAGCTCCATCAGCAATTTGCATCTGTTTAATGTGGTTTCGCCGGTGAAGGTCGAGTTCCGTTTCAAGCATGTTGACACCACGCTCACGCTGGCGGTCGACGGATCTGGCGGTAGCATTTCTCCGTGCGGAACAGTAGATATGTCGCAAGGTGATCGCCTGCGCGTCATTATGACACCCGATTCGAGCAGTTATGTTCTTGGCTCTTTGAAGATGGACGGCACGAACATCACCAGCTTGGCTACTTCGCGCAACGACGGCGCTTACTACACCATCACCGTTGTGAAGTCAGATTCGCCTGACGCAAACGACGGAATTTGGACTACCGATTCAGGCGCGAAAGAAACTGATCAGGTTGTCTATATCAACGACAGAACATCCGAGATCAGGGCTACTTTTGATACCGTTGCCAATCCCGCGCCTGCATATGCCACCATTCGCACATCGGTGGCAGGCATCGGCAACGGCTCCATCACGCCTACGCAGATGTTGAATCTTGGCGATGATGCCACGGTGTGCTTCTTCCCGGACAAGGGTTATAAGGTGAAAAGCGTAACCCTTGACGGCCGCGATGTGACCTCCACTCTTCAAGACAACGATTCGAAGCTCGTCATTCCTAATGTTCAGAGCGACCACGATGTGGTTGTTACGTTCACAAACGGCGACTCGATTATCTCCGAGTGGACCAAGCATAAGATCAACCCGACATCATCTTCCGGCGGCTTTATCTCGCCTGATTCCGAGACATTGGTATACGACGGTGGGTCTCAGAAATTCTATTTCTTCCCGATGACCGGCTATGTTGTGAGCAAGCTATACATCAACGGTAGCGAAGTTACTCCGGCCACCGATCCCAACTACGTGGACAACAGCTATACATTCACGAACGTGAAGGAAGACAAGCAGATCCACGTAACGTTTGCGAAGGAAGGTTCTTCCAAGGATCGCGACTCCGCGTACACTATCATCGTGAAGAATGGCGAGCATGGCAAAACCTCTCCGGTGGGCGTGCTGACCATTGCAGGCGGCGCATCGCTTCCGATTACGATCATGCCGGACGATGGTTACACCTACGATAAGATCAATGTAAAGCCGCTGGGTTCGTCGAGCTCGGGCATCAATATGGCATCTTCGGTTTACAGAAACCTCTTCACTTACTTTGATGTGCAGGAAAATCTTGAGATCGAAGTAACATTCCGCGAGCTCGGTCCGGGAGAGGATATCATCATCCCGACACCAATTCCTGAGAATCTCATTATTTGGGGACCAGAGAATTCTGATGTGGCCGAGGGCGCAACGCTTCAGCCCCCGACCGATGGCCTTATTTGGTACAAGCAGTTTGGCAGACAGTATGCCTCCACGACGGGCTATTTTACAGTTGTGATCACACCGGGCTACAAGCTCGACTTTATCAAGGTGAACGGACATGACGGCTCTTACACGCAGACCGGCGACGGTGTTTATTCGCTCGTGATACCGCAGCGCGAGATCACAGAAGATACTCTGATTGAGATCGGCACCACCCAGGAGAAGCCGTCCATTTCGACTGTCAATACGAAGACCGTTACAGTTACCGCTGAGGGCAATGGTCAGGTTTCGCCTGCCACCGACGTTGCGAACAGCCCAGTTGGCAAGAAGGGCGTATTCCAGATCGAGACCGGCAAGTCCCAGACTTTCTACTTCTATCCCGATCCGGATCATAAGCTTGACGCGGTCTATGTGAATGATGTGCTTGTGGCCACTGACTACTATTCGCTCACACTTTCCTCGATTACCACCAACACGCATGTGCGCGCGGTGTTCGTTGAGGGCAGGCAGTCTCCTGCGATCAGCGAGCTTGGTGGCACGTTTGATGTGGCCGTGGAGATCGATCCATCGGCTGACGGCAAGCAACACGGAAGCGTTTCGCCTTCCATGATGAGAGTCATGAAGGGTGGTTCGGCTACGTTCACATTTGTGCCTGAAGATGGTTACGAGACACATCTGTTTGATGGCACTACTGAGATCACCGACAGAATGAGCGGCAACTCTTATACCATTGGAAACGTTACTGCCAATAAGACGCTAAGCGTTCGTTTCGATCGCATCGAGATTGACATAACTAAGTACCACAACGTTACGGTTACGCACGAGGACCACGGCTGGGTGTCCCCTGAGGGCATAACCCGTGTTCTTGATGGCGGGTCGGTTACGCTCAACGTAATCCCGGATGCCGGATACACGCTTGACAAGCTGACTGTCGATGGTCAGCAGGTGAATGTGAATGGCGGCAACCTCACTTACACGCTGTCCAACATAACGAAGGACACCGAGGTTCACGCAACGTTCAGGACCGGATCGGCGCCTTCTGTTACGCGCTACAACGTGCTTGCGTATACGAGTGCTGGCGGCATGGTATCGCCGACTGCTGTTCAGGCGGCTGCGGGAACCGATCAGACATTCACATTCATTCCGCTTCAGGGTTATAAGCTTGTCGAGGTCATTGTCAATGGCGGTGCGCCTATCCCGGCATCCAGCCTCGCCGATGGCACTTACACGCTTACCGACATCAGGTCCGATTACACGATCGTGGGTAACTTCGAGCGCGCCGAGTCTTCGAATCCTGAGACGAATCACTACACGGTGTTTGTGCAGGCCGGTAAGGGCGGCTCCATTTCGCCTGATCGTGCGGTTAGTGTGCCCGCAGGCGGAAGCCAGACTTTCACCATTATCCCGGATGCGGGCTACAAGGTGAAGAGCTTGACCATCATCACGTTCTCCAACGACAATGCGCCGACGAACCCGGATGATCCGGACAACCCGAGCGATCCGAATCGCCTTGAGACGCATGTTGAGAATTTCAGCGGCTCGAATTACACACTATTCAATATCACGGCTAACAAGACGTTCAGGGTGGACTTCGAACCTCTGAAGGATGGCGAGACAACAACGCCGGTCAATACGTTCGACATCACCGCCACCGCTAGCGCTAATGGTAGCGTGTCTCCTGCAGGGACCACGAAGGTGGCTGCAGGTGCCATGTCATTCTATAGCTTCATTCCGACTGCGGGACATAAGCTGTCTTACGTGGTGGTTGACGGTATAAACATTCCGGCCGCAATGATTACGAACAATCAATATATCTTCTCCAATGTGCTTGAGAATCATACGATCCATGCGGTGTTCTGCCCTGTTGGTGACAACGTTGCGGACTTCGTGACCGTTGTTGTGGACAAGCCGCTTGGCGGAACGATTGCGCCTTATGGTGACAACGGTAGCGTACTCGTTCGCAAGGGTGAAGACGCTACGTTCAAGATTGCATCGATATACGGATACAAGATTGCATCCATCGTAGTTAATGGCGCATCCATCCCACCGAACAAGGTCGACACCGCTTCCTATAGCTTCGATGGTGCGAACTTCACGTTCAAGAGACTTCAATCCGATTCGAGTTTGAGCGCCACCTTCACGAAGATGGATGATATTAACAATCCGACACCGAAGTACACGACCATCACAATTAAGGGTTGTGAAGATGGTGCCGGCGGAACTACCTCCTACGGCAACGGGACCTCGGTGATCGAGGAGCTGCCGGCAGGCGGATCGCTTGATGTGTCGTTCATTCCCGATTCGGGCAAGGCTATCAAGGAAATCGTGATTACTTATCCTGATGGCACCCGCGAGGTTATCAACGCTCCGCGCGTTAACGATATTTGGCAGAAGGGCTTCATGTCGTTCACCGACAAGCAGGTCAACGGCGGTGGGCTTACCATCGAGGTAACGTGGCGCAATGTAACTAGTGAGGAACAAGACGATATCAACAACGGCGTTATTAAGCCGGCTAAATATCACGAGATTATCGCCAGTTCCACCGGCTCGGGATCCATCAATCCGACCGGACATTTGAAGATTGCGAACGGCGCGTCGCTGAGCTTTACGCTTACTCCTAATGCTGGCTCCGAGCTTACGAGTTTGAAGGTTGACGGCAACGATGTGGTTTCGCAGCTTTCCGGGTCGCGCACTTACACATTTGGTGCTTCCGATACGAATGACCACTCTATTGAGGCTGCATTCAGTGTTGTAGACAGTGCGATCGACTATTATACGATCGAGGCTTCTTCCCTTGGCAACGGCCGTGTTTCTCCGGAGAAAACCGAGGTAGCTGCTGGCCAGTCGATGACGATCAACTTCTTCCCGGATGCCGGATATAAGCTGACCAGTATTTCGATTGATGGCGGAGAGCGCATTGCGTATAACGGGCGCAGCTATACATTCGCAAATATTGCAGAGAACCATAGCCTGAAAGCGTACTTTAATGAGCTTGAGCCCGGCGAGACCGGTTGGAACACCACTGCGATTGAAGTTCAGGCAAAGGTGGCATCTGATCCTGCATCAGGCAGCGTTTCGCCTGAGAGCGTGCTGGTTCCGCTTGGTTCTACGCAAACATTCACGTTGAAGCCTGGCAACGGTTTCGAGGTGGACTACATTACATTCAACGGGGATATCCGTTTTGTTCCGGCAGGAACCACTTCGTATACAGTTACCCCACTCGATCTTGGAGGCAGAGCGAATGTGCTCGAGGTCTACTACAAGATGATCGAGTCTAATCGTGGTGATTTGACGGTAACTGCGAAGGTTGAGGTTGATGTTGAGGCCGGATCCGCAGGAAACGGCTCGGGTACGGTAACGCCTCCAAGCAAGGTGGTTCCCTATGGCGGAAGCGCAACGTTCTATATCATGCCTGATCCGGGTTCGACCATCGGCCATGTGAGGGTTAATGGGCAGCCGATTCCGTATTCAGGTGTTGATGGCGAGGAGCATACGTATCTCAATGGTTGGGATGGCGGTCCGACAACCGTCAACTACACTGGCGGCGCAACCACATCCACTGCGCTATATCGTGGCGGGGCAAACTTGTCGACGGTTGCCGACGGCGACAACTTCTACTCGACATACCGCGCTACTATCCCGAATATTACTGGCGATGTGACGCTCGAGGTTTCTTTCCGCAAGATCACAGAGCAGAAGTTCGACTACATCACATCAAAGATGCATGAGCTGGTGATTACTTCTGAGGGTGGCGGCACGGTAAGCCCGGTCGGCTCGCTATTGATGCCTGAGGGCGACACGGATAACATTCGCTTTAAGACATTCACCGGGTACTATCTGGATTCCGTCATGATCGAGTATTACAAGATCGAGGACGGCAAGAAGGTTACCGTTAAGAATGTCGACGTTACGAACCAAGTAAACGGGCAGACCTTGCCTATTACCATGGGCGAATACAATATGCACGTCCATGCCAAGTACAAGATCATTGGCACGCCTTCCACAGTGACTGTGGGAATCGGATCATCAAAGGTTCCGGTGCTGGATGCTGATGGAAATCCGACATTCGATCCCGAGGGCAATCCGGTGTTCAAGGATGTCGAGGTTACTAGCGTGAATCCTGCGATCATCGATCCTGTGACCGGTGAGCCTGTGGAGTTTCCGCGCAATAAGGTGACGACGTTCACCTTCCACACGGATGATAAGGGTCCGAACGGTCGTGGATTGGTGCTCGACAAAGTCTTCTACAACGGTCAGGAGATCGAGGTTCAGCCGGGTTCGAACACGATTCAGTTCCTTTTGGATTCCACGGGTGAGTTCGAGATCATCTGGCGCGAGCTCAGAGAAGATGAAGAGCCCATCATTCCGCCGGATGCGTTCAACGTCAACGCGATCGTTGTGGATGGTACGGGCGGCAAGATCTCGCCTGCCGGATCGAACGTGGTGTATCCGGGTGACTCCATCAGCTTTGCAGTTTCCACTGCCGAGGACGGCTGGTTGATCTCGAGCATCGTGAAAGTCGCCAATCCGGGAACGGATCAAGAGGAGCAGACGGTTGTTGATGCGAATGAGTATAAGACTGGTATCTATACGCTTTACGATGTTCAGTGTGATTATGAGATTCGCGTGACGTTTATAGAGGCGCAGCGTGTCTATGTCGAATGGAACAACGACGAGGGCTATGTTACTCCGAACACCGCGCCCGGTGATTATATCTATGTGGCAAAGGATACGTCGCTGAACTTCGTTGTGGCACCGTACTTCGGCTATGAGGTTGAAGGCGTTTGGGTCGAGTCTGATGAGATGACGAGCGATCTGAAGCAGACCGCTGCCGCCCGCGATACTATTACTGGGCTGGATCCGGACAACAAGATTGTCTACATGCCGACAAATGAAGGCGACGGTGTTGCCGGATTCGTTGCTAATAACAACGCAGGCTCCGGTTCGGGTTCTGGCTCGGACTCGAGCGGTTCTGGTGGTTCTGGTGGCGCAGCAGCGCAGGATATTGTTCAGGGTGCTTTGGATAATATGAATGATGGCGCTGCAAGTGTAGAAGCTACGCAGAAATCGTTCGCGCGTGCATACGAGTTCCAGACTCCGCTTCTGAACAAGGGTTCGCGCACTGGTGCTGCTACTGCAGATGATGAGAATTCTCATGAGTTTGACATCAAGGTGCTTGCGACATTCGTGAAGGATCCGAATCAGAATCCTAACGACAACAAGCATCATGTGAGCGTTAGCGTTGCTGACAATGTCGGCGGCACCGTAACTCCGACGGAAGCAGATGTTGAGCACGGGCAGAGCTTGATATTGAACTTCCATCCTGATGCGGGGTATAAAGTTGCGTACCTGATCATCAATGGTAATACGATTGAATGGTCAGCCAATTCATATACGATCGACGCAGTGACCGGCGATATGGATATTGAGGTTGTGTTTGCGCCAGATGGTTCTATCCCCGGACCCTTGCCGGTATCGCGTGTTCTGCGTACACTGCAAGCACTTGCCCAGACGGGTGACCTGAATGGTCCGGCGATCGTGCTGCTGCTTACGATCGCAGCGCTGGCTCTGTTCCTCGTTGCGTTGGGTGCGCGTCGTCGCAAGAAGGATGACGATGATGATTATCGTGGTCCTCAAGGGCCGCATGGACCTCGTGGTCCGATGGGGCCGGGCGGCTTCGGTGGTTCGGGGCGTCCGGGTGGTGGACAGCCGGTTCCGCAAGGAGTGCATCCGACGATGCGTCAGCCGCGTCCCTCTGTAGGCTACGGCATGCGGTAGTGCTTGAACAGGGGACGTGTTAAGTGTTCATTTTGGGGCGAGATTTCGATCTCGCCCCTTTTTGCGTGATGACAAAGTATGACATCAGAAAGAAGGCTTGATGTCATCAGAACACATCTAATGTCATCAAGTCTTACACTTTCTCATCGAGAGGAAAAGGGCAACGCAATATCATTATGTTGTCACGGTTCCGTAAGATTGTTTTCAGGCCTGTGTGATAGACTTTTTCAAAAGTTTAAGCCGATAGGGGTAAATGATGATATGTCCATATTGTGGAAAAGAGAATGTTGATCGAGCACCGTTTTGTGCTGATTGCGGGAAGTCGCTTGCTGGCGTGTACGACAGTGTAGCCAAGAATGAATCGACTTCCGACACTAATACGAAGGCTGTAGCCGATAGTGCTACCTCGAATGAGGCGTCTGTGGAGTCGGTTGAGGCGGTCAGTGTGGACAACGGAGTTAACATTCCTGTTCACGCTCAAAGCGATGCAACTGAAAAGAATGCTCCGGAGATCACAGCTGAGACCGTTACTGAGCCTGCGAATGTGACCGCCGAGCCTGTGACTGCGCAAGCTTCGTCTACGCAGGCCGATCCTGCATCTGGGGCGACCCCAGCTTCCAACCCCGCACCAACCGCCCAGTCTGCTCCTACTGCGCAGACTGTCCCGCCCGCGCAAGCCGCTTCGACCGCGCAGGTCGGCGCGCAGTACCAGCAGGTCCCGCAGCCAAATTCATACGCCGCGCAAGCAAGGCCAGTTTACGCAAAGGGATGCGTTGGTGCAGCGTGGAGCGACATCACATCATCGCAAGGCTGGTTTAAGAAGATACTGCTTCTCGGTCTTATCATGTGCGTGCCCATTTTGAATTTCTATGTGATCGGCTACTGCATGCGTTGGGCACGTCAGCTCGTGCTCGGCAAGATCGAGAGCATGCCTGCGAAGATCTTCCAGGAGGGCAATTTCTCACAAGGTTTTTATGGATTTGTCTGGTTGTTGGTACTCGGTTTGGTCTGCGGCATCGCCAGTTCTATAGTATTGTGGGTTCCCCTGTTTGGTGCTATTGTGGGAATAGGCATTTACTTTTTCCAAGAGATTTTTGGAATGGTCGGCATAATGCGTGTGGCCATCTCCAAACAGTTGGGCAGTGGTTTCGATATTTCGGAAGACTGGCGTGCGCTCACTAAGAATTTCGGCAGTCTATTCTGCGCAGCCATACTTCCGCAGCTAATTATGGTGGGTGTCGTCTTTGTCGTTGTAGTAATCATGGCGTTCATGCTGGTCGCGCTGGCAGGGGCATCTGCTTTCCAATACGCGCCTTATTCTTATGGCGGTATATATGATGTGGGATTTGCTTTTGCGATGATCTCGATGCTATTGGCGATGATCCCGGCTTTTCTGATCTGCTATGTTGTTATTTGCATGGTCGGCGCACTGGTATCTGTTTGGGTCTATCGCGCAGTTGGTCATTATGTTGCTCGTGAGCTTCCGGAATGGAAAGCTATCGCACCGCAGTTCGAGCAGTAGGCGCGCGGAGGGCGATTCGGCGCACGCAGTTTGACCATGTGTCATCAAGGATCATCTTCCGCTGATTCGGACCTGCAAACGTGCTAACATAGTTGGAAATTCGTGGGAAGACCGCAAGATAAAATCAGCGATTCCCCTTATTTGAGAAATCTTGGCCGCCTGCATAGCGCGGCAGATTGAAAGGAACTTCGATGGACGGAATTTTGGAATTTCTCGCGCAGCCTTGGGTTATCGGTGTCATCATCGCCATCATCGTTGTGCTTCTTGTCGTATTTATCGGCAAAGGCTTCATCGATGAGATGAAGAAGAAATAGCAACACAAGTTCTAGGCGAACAACGCTATTTCTATCTAGGAAAAGAGCGGTATGTCTCAGCAACCGGGCTTTCCCGAATATGGCAACAACCCCGGATGGAATGATGGTTCGGGGCAATACCCTTCGCAGTTTAACCCGAATTCGGGTTATGTCGGTGCTCCCGATCAACAAGGATCGTATGGTGAGCAGCCTATGCCAGCAGGGCAGCCGGGCGCGCCGAGGCCGATCAATTTCGTTCCTCAAACAACGGTGAATCCTGTCACTACCGGCGGCGCATACGCTCAGGCTGATGAGCGTTACGAGAAGGGCGCGCGTCGAGGAGGCTGCTGGCGCGTGGTGTTCATCATCGCGCTCATCGTGCTGGTCTGTGCTCTTGGAGTTGCGGGCTACATTCTGTTTTCATATTGGCAGGGTGAAAACGAATACGATGAGCTTACCCAGTATATGCAGGTCGATGACAGCGGCGAGGTGCTGACGCTCGGAAGTTTCGATGTGGATTGGGATGCGCTCCGTTCTATCAACAGAGATGTTGTGGCTTGGCTTTACGTTCCGAATACGAACATCAACTATCCGGTGGTTTGGCGCGAGCACGATGATCAGTACTATTTGAAGCGAACTTTTGGCGATAATTCCGCAGGTGATTTTGCGGCCGAATATGGCTGTTTGATGCTCTCTGGCGAAAATCAGCCCGATTTGACCGATCAGGTAAATATCTTCTACGGACACAATATGCGAAATGGTTCAATGTTCAATTCGTTGAGCGAAAACGATGATAGCGAGGTGTTCAATTCGCATCGCGTCTACTATCTGCTGACGCCGCAGGGCAATTACAGGCTTGTATCGTTCGCGTGTGACAAGGTGCTAGGCACCTCCACCGATATCGTTATTCCGAATTTCCCAACTCAGGAGGAGTACGAGGCATATCTTCAGGAGCGCGTCGATTCCTCCACTGTGACGCCTGTTCCGCCAGCGCCTGAGCTTAGCAGGATCAAACAGCTTTTCGCGTTCTCAACCTGCGATTATCCGGATAATCATTACCGTATCATCACGTTTTGCTACGTGAATGACTTCTTGGCTGCCGATGCCGATCCGCTAGAGGGCAATGTGCTGGTGGACGAGAGCGATATCACCAATGTGGAGGATATCGTCGATCAGCGCCTTTCGTGAAGCTACAAGGTCCAATTTGCTACGTTCGCGCAAAAATTGCCTCTGTCTCAACCTGCATCCACTGCTTAAACCCGAAACTGATCCGAAACACAAATCGCAACATAATTAGAAGCGGAAGCCGCAGGCCGACCTTTCGTGTCGGCAGGTTTCAAGTTCAAGAATCAACTTCGAGAAGCAGAGAATCGTTATGGAATATCGATCTGAAAGTCGACGGCTCCCTGATCGCATGGAAGAGGAGTGCGGAGTTTTTGGCGTATGGACGCAACCGAGCGCATCAAGTGATGGGACTGACCGGCGCGATCGTTCGAGCGATGCCGCGCATATGGTCGCGTACGGTTTGCAGGCTTTGCAGCATCGCGGACAAGAGAGCGCCGGCATCGCAGTGGGTGATGGCGAAACGGTCACGGTTGCGAAAGATCTTGGTCTTGTGACGCAGGTGTTCAACGACTCATCGCTTTCTGCGCTTCAAGGTCATGTGGCGATCGGGCACGTTCGCTATTCTACAAGCGGTTCAAAGGCTGTTTGGGAAGCGGCGCAGCCCCATATGTCTGCGATTGACAATGAGCTAATCGCGCTAGCTCACAACGGTACGCTCACGAATACTAACAGCATGCGCGCCCGGCTTGTTGGCGAAGGCGTGCAGCTTTTCTCCGCTACCGATTCTGAGGTCGCTGCCAAACTGATCGGTATGGTTACGCGTCAGACTGGACATCTTCGAGATGGGATCGCAGCGGCGATGCGCGAGATGCGGGGTGCTTATGCAATGGTGCTCTGTACGTCAAAGTCGCTTTATGCGTTTCGCGATCCGAACGCCATTCGGCCGCTTTGCATAGGAAAGCTTCCCGATGATCGTGGGTGGGTGGTGTCATCTGAATCCTGCGGCCTCGATATCGTCGGCGCGACCTACGAACGTGACATTGCGCCGGGCGAGATCGTGCGCATTAATGCAGAGGGCGTCGTAAGCGAGCAGGCGCTTGAGCCAGGAAGGCACGCGTCGTGCATCTTCGAGTATGTATATTTCGCTCGGCCGGATTCGGTCATCGACGGGCAGAGCGTGTATCAGGCGCGTCGCAATACGGGGCGCATCTTGGCGCGAGAGTCGGCAGTAGAGGCTGATCTGGTTCTGGGAGTTCCTGACTCGGGGGTTCCTGCTGCGCTTGGGTATGCGGCGGAAAGCGGTATCGAGTATACGGACGGTATCGTGAAGAATCGCTACGTTGGGCGAACTTTTATTCAGCCTACGCAAGAGCTTCGCCAGCTGGGGATTCGCCTTAAGCTGAATCCGTTGCCGAGTGTGATTCGTGGGAATAGGCTTATTGTGATCGACGACTCGATCGTTCGTGGGAATACGTCGAAGAAGCTGGTGCAGATGCTTCGTGATGCGGGTGCGAAAGAGGTGCACCTTCGCATAACGAGTCCGGAGGTTATGTGGCCTTGCTATTACGGGATAGATACCGATACGCGGGATCAGCTGATCGCGGCGAATATGACGCTTGCGGAGATGAATGAGTGGATCGGGTCGGATTCGTTGGCGTTTCTGTCGCTTGAGGGATTGCGTGAGGCGGTTGGTGGGGTAAGGCATCCTGGGTTCTGCGAGGCATGCTTCACGGGTGATTATCCTGTGTGACAAGTGGACGTATAGCTTGTCACGTCGTCTGTGCACTTATGTCAAGGGACGGGGCGGATTCTAGCGATCATTGCACACATTGGAAGGATGTGGTGCAATGTCTAGATATTCCATAGATGATTGGACGGCGGTCAAAGAGAGGCTTCGACTGGGAGACTCGATAAGGGAATGCGCA
>CAJUSF010000020.1 GCA_910588945.1 uncultured Eggerthellaceae bacterium
CCTGTAAGCGATGTCGATCCGCTGGTCATTCGTGAGCTTCTTGTTCTGGAACTCAGGAGACCCGAAGAATCCCCAAGCTATGTCCGCTGCCGGAACGCCCGCATTGAGAGCTCCAGTCTGCGTATTGAGCCCATTCACATCCCCAGGCCGCCCTAAGACGATGTTGTACAAACGCGTAGCGAATGCAGTGGCATTGTAATTCCTGTCCCTGTTCTCAACTACGGTGAGGAGACCTGGATTCAGGCCCCATCTAGCACACAGCTTCTTGAATTCTGGAGCTTGCGAGAAGCCTGCTATGACGAATCTCATGGACATGCCCGCATCCAGCTTGGCCCTCCAGTCTGCCTTTCCACCTACATCAGGACTCCTATCGAGCATGGTCCTGTAAGCGATGTCGATCCGCTGGTCATTCGTGAGCTTCTTGTTCTGGAACTCAGGAGACCCGAAGAATCCCCAAGCTATGTCCGCTGCCGGAACGCCCGCATTCAATGCAGCAACCTGGTCGCTCAAACCCTTTGCGTCAGGAGTACGCTCAAGCACGAGCGAATACAATCTTGTGACAAAGCGCCCAGCGTTCGTATTCGCCAAGGAGGAGCCACCAGGCGATGCAGAAGACGCACCTGAGAGCTTATCAAGAGCAACCCCTATCTCCAACTTCCCGGCGCTTCCGTTCGAAGGTCTCGTAGATCCATTTATAGGAGACGCCGTGCTCTTGATGAGCGACACCACCTCATCAGCTGTGAGAGATGGCTTATATGCCCATAACAGCGCCGCAGCAGAAGCGACTATGGGCGAAGATATCGAAGTGCCCTCCGTATATTGCAAGCTGGTCCCAGAAAGACCCGTTGTGATTATCCCTTCGCCTGGGGCACTGATATCTTTGCATTCATTGTAATCAGACCAAACCGAGTCTTTGCCATCTTCCGTCAATGACGTGACAGCCATGCACTCTTCATAATCTGAAGGGTAGCTCTTATCTGTATAAGCAACTGTCTTCCCGTCACCATTGCCACCAGCGCACACAGCCAATATGTCATAGTAATCACGTGCTTCTTGCAGCACTGCATGCATGGCAGGATCGCTTGCATATCCACCAAGGCTCATATTGACCACATGCAGATCGGGTATCTCGCCGCTGTAGACTCGATCGATGATGTAAGCCAAGGCCTTTATGACATAAGCCGACGTGCAATTGCCGTCATCGTCGAATACGCGAACTGGGAGGATATTCGCATTGTAAGAAGCCCCTGCGATGCACTTAGAGTTATTGGCTTGCGCCCCTATCACCCCACAAACATTGGTTCCATGTCCGATGGTATCGTTCACAGAGGGCAGCTTGCTGTCTTTTGTTGCATCCCACGCATATGACGTCAAGATCCGTCCCGTTAGATCAGAGTGAGCGTAATTGCACCCAGTATCCAATACAGCAATGGTTGACTTGCCTTCACACTTTGACTTATCCCAAGCATCATCGAAACCGCACTCGGGAATGTAATACTGCTGCGAGTAGTACGGGTCATTCGTAGAGGTTGTCATCAAGGAGTACTTATAGTTAGGTTGCACTGATTCAACGGCAGGGTCTGACTCTATTGCAGACGCAGCTTCAGAGAGAGGCACATCCGCAGACACCTCAATGAGATCCACAGATTTGCCCACGCTCTCCGTTGTGACCTCTTCTTGTGAGAGGACTTCAACATCCTCTATCTCTTCGGAGGCATCTGCAAGATCGATAGGGTCATCCTTATAGACCACGAGCAGCTCATCTGTAACCACATCCTCGCTCTCAAAGATGGCATCGATATCTTCATCGTCTTGCTGAGATGCATCTTGACCCTCCTCGGGCCCGGTCGGGATATCTGGATCTTCTTCAGTCTGATCTGCTTCTTGGTCATCCACCAGGCCAGGCTCATCTTCCTCAGATCCACCTGAAGGCATATCAACAGACTCTTCCACCTGGCTGTCAGAGCCCTTGACGTCCTCAGACGCAAGCGCAACAGAGGGCAAAAGCGAAAAAGCTAGAACGAACGAGAGAAACGCGGCGATCAACTTGGAATTGGTACCATTCATGACGATCTCCTATATGGTGCCACATGCCTTCATTTTTCTTCTAGGTTAGTTTGCACGACGGGTTGCGGAAAGGCAATATCCAACAAATCCTAAAAAAGCCATGGAGGAACAGACCACGAGGCTTGAAGGCGTTGCGTCTTAAATAAGGCATGTAGAATCCTATGCACTTTCAGTCGTCCCTATCCCAGACTTTAAGGCAGGCATTTCCACTCCGGAACCGAATCAGCATCACCCTCTTGCATATGATGCATTTTCGTCATGACAAGAATTGACCAGTGATGCTCTTTTACTATTCAGCGTCGACGATCTTATCCTCATAATATCCCGGCTTAACAACAGCCGGATTCCCAACGATCAGAGAATAAGGTGGATAATCGCCTTTCCTTACGATAGTGCCTGCCCCAACGACGCTGTGATGACCTATATGGACTCCGCCACCTATGAAGCTTTGAGTGCCGATATAAACATTGTTCTCGATAACGATATCTTGCTTATCGATCTCATCTTTAAGCCCGATGCAGCGCTTATGGGAATCAGAGCAATTTATCGAAACGAACGACCCGATGTCGCAATTGTCACCAATGACCACACGAGCCCCCTTGGCGTATATCTCTGACATACCACCAATGAATACATTTTCACCGATCTCCGGCGTTCCCCCCAACCACACCAAAGGGTGAAACCTGTTTGCCGGAATATCGGTTAGCTCCGTAAACAATTCCTGAAACTCCTGTATCTTCACATCTTTCCTTTCTTACCGATGTCGAACTAGCAGCATCACCTATCAAGCATATGCTCAATATCGCTCTCGACATAAAGCATCTTCGCCAACCTATCGGCGCCTTCACCATCTATAGCACCCTGCATCTTCGATGCATACGATTCACGAAGATCCGCATTTGCGGACAAGCTTCTAACAGCTTCGATCAGATGGTCCTCAAATACCGCATCATGATCCACCACGATTCCCAATCCCAGCCTCTCAAACCCTGCAGCATTGACGCTTTGGTTGTCAACAACGGGGATAATGACCGAAGGGACACCTATAGAACATAATTCATAGATAGTGGTTCCTGCAGCCGAAACACATATATCACAAGCTCGCATATATGGAGATAGATCATCTATCCCACGATGCTCGATCACGCGGGAATCTCTAGAAAACGAGAACTCAG
>CAJUSF010000021.1 GCA_910588945.1 uncultured Eggerthellaceae bacterium
ATGTTACGATGGGATCGGACATGGCTTCGCCTCCTTGGCTGATTCGAATTCGACACTCAAATCATACCGAAGGCTGGAGCCGTGTCTTTTCGTATCTAGGCTATGCTGCTGTCAAAGTGCGCAAAGAATTGTACGTTACCCCGAAAAACAGTGCGGGTAGAATACTACGAATAGTTCTTATTGCGACTTTCTCGTTGTTGTTGGCGTTTTTAGTAGCGACTATCGGCATCAATGGCTACATCATTAGTAGCACGCGCGACGATGTCCACACCATTGCGCAAGTAGAAGAGCGGGGCATCCACGCCGATGCGATCGTCGTGCTTGGGGCATCTGTTTTCGCAAACGGCACGCCATCGGATATTCTCGCGGACAGACTCGAGGTGGCAGCCGATCTTTTAAAGTGAGTTCCGCAGAAGTGCGCATCAAGAACGGATGTGCGCCTACGAGATTCGCTCATAGGTAAGGCTCACATCTAAGCCCGATACATCCCTTTTCGATTTGCTCTGAACACAAACTATTAATGGCTTCCGTAAGGAAGCATATATATAAATGCATGAAGGAGTTGACCGCTGACGCGAAGCGTCAAGGGTAAACGTCAAATACGAAAAGGGATGTAAGGGCTTGATTTTCCGTAGCACAGAACAAGCAACAAGGGGCAGGATTTTATCCTGCCCCTACACTGGACCTCTTCCAATTCTGAACCATGGAGCATGCCATCATCCCCGTCCCCTGACATAAAGCGTGAGTTTAGGAACGTCCCAAACCACACACCTACGAACCCGAACCCGAGCCCGAGCCGGCCCCGGAACCATTACCGGTACCGGGGCGCAAAAGGTCAGCTTTCAGGGCGAGCTCGTAGTGCAAAGCTCCGATCTCGATATTCTGATAAACCTTCTTGATCTCTTGAATCGACAGTCTCTCATCAAGCGTGAGCCCGTATGTCAGTGGCAGCACCGCGGCATTTGTCGGCGAGCCTGCAGGCACTTCGAAGTTACCATCGAGCGGGTTCGGGCGATAGTAGGTGTTCGAGTCCATCGGCACTGTCACAGACACATTGTCATTTTTGTCAGTAACAGAGATCTTGGTGTTCTCAAGCATCACAGCCATTACATTGTCAAAGAACTGCTCAAATCCTGCTTTAACAGAATCAGCCTGAAGTCCCACAACCTCAAGCTCACCTGCGGTGTAGCTCTTGATAGAGCCTTCGACTGGGAAGGCCTCTTTCGTGGACGGATCGATCAGGAAGAGGATCTCTGTGGGCACCTCGAAGTTAAGGACAGCAGACCAGTGGCCATATAGGTTCACGACCCTGTTGCCATTCTCATCCTCGCTCCAGATCTCCGAATCGCTCATACCAGCGCCCTTCATATCTGCCAGCATGTCCACAAACGAGATCTGATCATCACAGACAAACCTCACACCGTTTCCGGTCTTGTCCGGTCCCCAGCCCACAAGAGTGAGGCCTTGGTTTTTAATGTCTTCTCGCTGATGCGGAATGGTAAGCGGTGTGGTCGAGTCGATCTGGGTCTTAATCGTCTCCATCACAATTGATGTGTCCTTATATCCACCAGCACCATCATTTAATGTGGGATCCCACTCGCTTGTGTTTGTGTGGAACTTAATCAGATACGGTATCGCCTCCCAGCGTGCCTTAAACGTAATCGAGCCTGCATCGACAAGATCCACAACAGGATTTGCACCTGTCGCCCAAGCATTTGTCTTTGTATCCCAAACACAGCTTTGGGCATTACCATCGGCATCTGTCCACTCCCAACCTGCAAACTTAAAGCCATCACGAGTATATGGAAGCTCTAGTACCTCTGGCGCTGCTGGATTTTTCGCACCAGCCGGAAGCGTTATCGTGGTGGCTCCATCTGCCGGGAACAGTGTGAACTGACCAGCGTATCCAGAGCGCGCAGAACCACCGTTGCCATCAAGGTATCCCGCATAGGCCGAGAACTTCCAAACTGCCACAAGCGCGCCAGTCTTAGAGCTTGATGTCCACCCCTCAAGTTTTGCAGAAGTTGAGGCCCCGGCAGCAAGCGTGATCGTCGAGCCGTCCTCAGAGGTGGCCTCCCAGTGGTCAAATCTCCACCCGGATGCAATGTTGTTGCCCTCGCTATCCACACCAAGCGTCCTTGCAGGAACCTTAGTAGACACCGTCCAGCTTTGTCCGTATGTGATGTTTTGGATGCCAGGCAAGCTATCTGCTACAGGAAGGCCAGGTGCTTTTGGATCAGTTGATGTTGCATCAACTTTTATCCACTCAACGTTTCCGTCAGCATCATATGTCTTGATGTAGGAGTCCGTCGGGCTTGCACCTTCAATGCCTGTTTTATCTCCCGTGACATCACTCATGTAGTTCACAGAAACAGAGTTTGCACTCCACTGGACATAAAGCACGAGAGAGCCTGTAGAAGATGGTGTAGATGCGCCCTTGGCGATCGCGTCCCCTGGTGCAAATCCCTCACCTGTGCCGTCGTATTTGGTGTTATACGATCCTGCAAACTCATATCCTGGTGCAGTTAAGGTAGCGCTGTTGCGCTTAGGTGCACGCGAGTCACCAATCCACTTCTTATACATGGCATCAATATCAACGCCATCTGTATCTATGCCCTCAGCACTCAGGCTTGCAATCGTTGGAATCCAGGTCACACGCATGGTATCTGGAAGTCCTGTAACTGTCACATCAGAGGCCAAATTCTTATCAAATGCCACCTCATAGTCCCAACGCGCATACAGATCAATAGATGCTGTGGTATCAGCTGATATCTCTGTCACCTTTGTCTCTGTAGTGCCATCTTCGGCCAAGTAGTTCGGCGTTGTGTACCAACCGGCGAAGTTGTACTTATAGCCTTCTCCTGACCATACAGGCACCGCATTTGCAAGGCTTGTCGCTTCCCCAGCATAGAAGGTCTTTGGTGCCGCATCATTTAGCACTGCACCTGTGCCAAAGAGATGATAGTTAATGGCGCGCTCGGCAGACTCCCACTGAGCATAGAGGGTGTATCTACCTTCTGCATCAGGAGTTGCACCAATTGCGATGATGTCACGTATCGTCGGTGATTTTGTAAGCTGCAGGATTGGGCGCTCTTGAGCAAGTGCATCAGCGCTTGCACCCCAGCCGCGAAGTATGTAGTGTTTAGCAGATAGCGCATCTTGTCCGGGAAGCGTGATGTGTGCTGTCTCAAATGCGTCCTCTGCGATAACAACATCATTTAGCGCACCGTCTTTGATGTATGCCGTGCCATCTTCAACAGACACACCCGCAGGAAGCGATGCCACAAAGCCGATGTTTGTCTGCACGCCTGCAAACACTGCCTTATATGCACGGTTTCCAACCGATCCTCTCGGGATCGTAAATGTTTTCACCGGCTGTCCTTCAAGGGTACCGCCCTCAGTTTGTGTCCAGCCCACAAACTTATACTTACCGCGGCTATCCTCAATATCAGGAAGCGCAGGAATCACAATCGGATCACTTGTCGGCAGATAGCTTGTAGGTGGTGTGTAGCCGCTAGGCCAAGAGCCCGGCGCTATCTCAAATGTCAGCTTGAAGTTCGATGATCTCCAGTTCGCGATGAAGTGAAGAGAGCCTGTGGAGCCCTTGGGCACTGTCATCGTAAGCGACATTGAATTTGGTGTTGCTTGCTCAGACCATCCACGGAACTCATAACCTGGACGTGTCGGGGTGGGAAGCGTGTAGTCAGGATCTGTCACCACATAGTCATCCTTGACATACTGCGTCTCACGATCAAGCGTGCCGCCATTTAGCGTATAGGTGATCGAATACCTATGCGCGCTCCAGTGTGCCACAAACCTCTGGTCTCCGATCATGCCGGCAGGGATTGTCACATAGACCGATTGGGTGGAGCCCAAAAAGCCTCCAGACCAACCCAAGAAGTCATAGCCATCACGAATCGGCACAGGAAGTGTGATCGGGGCAGACTCTGTGTTGTATCCAGGCGGCACAGAGGCATTTGCCGGGAAGCGTCCACCAGCCAGATCGCACGTGATCGTGTATTGCTGCAGCACCCATTTAGCAGTAAACGACAGGTTTCCATATGTTCCAGGCGGGATCACCGCATTAAGTGCAGGATCTCCTGAGATGATGAGGGACTCCCATCCATCAAATACATAGCCTGGTCGCTCAGGACGTGGAATAGACAGACCATTTGCGGGGATATCGACCGTGCGATAGCTCTCAGGTCCTGCATTTGCTCCCCACCGTCCACGATCAAGGTTGTAGGTGATCGTGTATGTCGCAGGCTCCCAAGTAGCCACGAAGCGTCCAATGTATGTGGTTGATGAGACGATGTTGTTTTGCATGTCGTTGATATCCACAATCGCACGATCAGGATAAAGAACCGGCTTTCCGCTCTCATCTTTGACAAGCTCGTATGTCACATTGCCGGAAGCATCCACATGATAGGTATCTGGGTCTATCGCATTCCAGCCAGCAAAGTCATAACCTGCACGGCTGAACTGGTTTTGCAGGAGCTGATATCCGTTTGGATCCCAGCTGTAGCTTCCCGAATAGTTCTCAGGGGCAGAATCACTATATCCTGGCATGTAGTAGATCGTTGCACGCTCAGGATACAGACGCCTGTACAAAATCGTGTCTGTGTTCACAACACCTGATACGGCTTGCGTGTATGAAGACACACCGCCCACAGTTGAGATATATGAGCCAGGTACCACATCTGGGTTCATGACAGATGGGTCAGACTCCATTCCAAATCCAGGCGGCACCATGGTAAGTGGATACTGACCGGTAGATGTTGTCGGATATGCCGGATCATATATCGGCCAAGCATTTTTGACCGAGTAATCGGTCCTCCATCCGGTATCAGGCTGCGTGGCTCCCTTATTTACAAACGGAATGTTCACATCAAAGTGCTGGATGCGACCGTATTTCACACCGGAGGCAACCTCATCTGGGGTGAGTGCTTGGCGATGAGGCTTGGTGGTCACAATGCCAACATTGTTGACGAAGTCTTCCTTCCAGCTGCCATCTGCTTGTTTCACGAGCACCTGATAGCTTGTTGTGCCATTGATGTAGAAGTCCACCACAGGCGTCCGTGTCCAGTGAGCATAGAGCACCGCAGGCGTGGTGGAAGATCCACTCATCGCGCCCATGCGCGTACCTGCGCCAACGCTCTCGCCTGGCATGAAGTACTGAGAGTCGATCTTTGAGGCATAAGGAGACGCTGAAATTGACCAACCAAGGAACGAATAGCCTAGACGGTTAAACGATGTGTGAGATGTGTTCCAAGATTCATTGGCAAATGAATCTGTTGTTGTGCCATCCTCGTTTGTTGTCACAACCGGATCAGGTAGTGTGAACTGATACGGATTGCCTGATTGCACCTCATAATCAAGCTCAGCGACATTTTCAACCTTGGTATTTGGACCAACGTTTACAAGGTTTACCTTGTATTTGATCGACGTGTAGTACGAATACAGATTGATCGGTTTCTCATCATCTGTAGGCACGTTGCCAATTGATCCAAACGCATAGGGCTCATAGACATACCAAGCGTAACCCGATTTTGCCTCTGCAAGCTCTTCAGGTGTAGTCGCTGGTGCCACAACGATAAGCGCATGATCTGAGATCGTGCGGTCTGCCTTCTTGAGGGCATCGGCGACCTCTGGGCTGTCGCGCGCAGGCTCAGGCGAGAGCCCTGCCGGGTCATCTTTGCTTTGCGCATCCTTCACAAGGAAGCGCTCATACCAAATGATATCTCCTGTGTTATAGGTGTAGTTAGGCACGGTGGCACCGGTTGTCGTTGGCGGATTTACAGTTACAGGCACATCAAATGCATCACCTTCAAGGGTGGAGGCGATATAACCATATGCCTTTGGTGTCTGAATATCTTTTGCCGTTACAGGCGCACCCGGAACACGCAAGGTGCTCTTGTTGCCATCAGCATCAGTGTTATAAATCGCACCACGGAAGGACTTTTCTTGCTGTGAGGGTGATGTAGCAAGCTTGGTGAACGACACACTGTTATCAGTGATGTTTGTTACACGCACCCACTCAGAGTTAAAGCGCACAGTAACCACACCTGCTCCCATGAGCTGGTACTCACGCGGTGTCCACACATTCTTAATAAGGTTGTCTTTCACCTCTTTGGACCCAGCGATGTTGATGTGTCCGTTGTATTCATATCCACCAACACGCGGGCACCACATGAGATCTTGCGGTTTCTGCGGGCCGCCGTACACAAACACATCAGAGTTGATGACGTATTGCGGGGCGGCATCTGCGATCTCTCTGTTTTGGAAGAAGCCATTTAGCACGTGTGTAAACTCGCGCCCGATGATGATCTTGCTAAACGGAATCTCAACACCGAGAAGAGGAGATGTTGGATCACCTGGATTCTCATGTACGGCATTTGCCGGATTGTTCAGATATTCATCTTGTTTATCCTCGCCAGCAGAAAGGTATCCCGCACGCGTGACATAGTATTCGATCACACGAGAGCCAGTCTCATCGATCACATAGTCGCCATTTACCATCTGATACTTCGGGATATATTGCGTGGTCATCTTGGTGCATCCATCAAACATGGACACCATTCCACCTTGAAGCACGCCATGGCGATCTGTCTCTGTGGCCGCAACATCGCTATCCACTCCCATCTGGAATGGAGCAAGCCTTGTGCCGACACCTTGCAGATCAACCTCATCTAGAGCCTCATCTCCTGCAAACATCCAGCGCATGTCGTTAGCGGATCCCACCGTAGCACCAGTATCGGGGTTGGTGAATGCTCCTGATGATGTGAGGTTACAGGTAGCAAGCTTTGGATCTCCTGCAAACATCGCAGCCATGTTCACGCCACCTGTAAGCCCTCGAATTGATGAGGTACATGCATCGATGAAGTCCACATTTGTGAGCTTTTCGCAGAATGCAAACATGCCTGTCATCGAGATAACGCCTCTGATATCCCATGGGCTTGGGAGTACTACGGAAGATTCAGCGTTATAACCAACAGTTTCAATGTTGTCGCATCCAAAGAACATAAATGCAAGCGAGGAGTCAATGCCATTTAGCGGCTGCACGCCAACAAGGCCTGAGATATCAATCTTTGCCATGTGGTTGCGTGTTGTCTCGCCCGCTTCGATATCAAAGTCGCAATAGAACATGCCGCGCATGGTCGATGCTCCATAGCTGTGCTCGTTCTCCTCATTGATGACAGATAGATCAAGCGTTGTTGCAAACCTCACATAAGAGTTTGCAATATCGAATTTGTCATAGGTGAAGGCATCTTTGAACATGAAGTCCATCTGAGCGAGGCCTCCGATGCCAACGTCAGTGAGATCATAGGTGATCGCTTTGCCATCAAGCAGATATTCATCTCTTGCATCAATATCATGTGCTGCTGTGCCCTCAAACATATGAGAGAGCACCGCTTCTCTGCCAGATCCAACCGTATCAAGTTCGACCTTGGTAAGCACCGGGCAGTTAGCAAACAGATAACTTAGATCTGTGGGGATATGAACTGATGCAGATGTGCCTTCGATGAAGTCTCCCGTGCCTACACGGACAAGTGAGACATCCTTAATATATAGCGGCCTATCAGCAGTGCCTGCAAACATATAGGAAAGATCAGCGCCTGCACCAGTTGCAATATTTGCCATGATAACGCGGTTTTGCTTGTCTTTTTGCTGGAAGGCACCCTCAAACATATGGTTCATCTTCATGCCAGTAGCACCATTAAAGCCGTGAAGGTCTACAAGCTCAAGATGCGACATCTCAGCAAACATATAGGATGTATCGGTACAAGCACTGCCATCTGCCACAGAAGGCAAGATGATGGACGGGCCTGCATGAGCATCCGGGTCATAGCCCACATACTCAATCTTTTCAAGGCCCCTAAACATCTCACGCATCGATGTGGTGCCGCTTCCAAGCACTCCAGGCTCTGGCCCTATGAACTCAAATGAGCTTAGATCCATCGACTCGATATTGCTACATCCTGCAAACATCGCCTCAAGAGATCCGTTGCAGATAATCTTTTTGCTCGTCTCAACAGATGTGATGCGCTCGGAGAGATATGCATACTCACCATATGCATTCCAAGGAGCAAGCGTTGTCTCTGTTGTGCCGAATCCTCTCATTACACCTGAGATACCAACAGTTGGGTATATCAGCAAGGTCGCACCAGTGTCGCCCTCATTAGCACGGATCATCCAAGATACACTTGTGCCATCGTAGGGGCTGTTTTGATACATGCCGGTGTATCCGATATAACCTGAGGCTAAGATATTGCCCTCATCAGGATCTGAATAGATTACACCTTGGATCTTCAAATTGATGTATTTGCGCTGCGCCCACACACCCATGTGATCGATCGCATCTTGGTTTGCAAGGTTTACATAACCGTTATAGGCATAGCCCTCAATATTTGGGCGCTCCATCAAACTTGAGCGATAGAAGGGTCCTCCATATACCTCAAGCTGGGCAGCTATCACATATGTCGGCTCCACCTCAACGCTATCGCGCTGCCAAACAAAGCCGTTTAGCACCTTCTTAAATGCAGGGCCAAGCGTTATCACAGGACGATTTGTGCCATATGTTATCTCTTTGTCTTTGAAGTTGACAGTTGTGCCATTAGCTGTGGTGGCACTTGTTGAGCCGTTATCAGCATCTGCATATGTGACAGGCGCATCCTTGTTCTCAAGAAGCGTGGTGCAGCCTATAAACATATCCTTCATAGCTGTAGGCTCGGTGTATGTGCCCGTGTAGTCATCATCGATAAACTCTTGAGTGGTATCGATTTGTGTGCCATAGCGTGTGGGCATGTTGTTTGTACCAATTCCGAATAGGGAGAGGTATTTCAGATCGACACAGTTTGTAAACATGCCGCGCATATCTGTGACCTCACCGCGCATGGCAGATGATGTGGCCGCATAAGGATCACTTATGAACTCTTTTTCATCACTTGATGTAAGCGCACACTCAACAAGGGCCGGGCAATCAGCAAACATAAATGCCGCACCCATGCCATAAGGGTTCGTGATGAAATCCACTAGCTTCACATTAGTGAGGCTTGTGCAGCCATAGAGCATATAAGATACATCGGATATCTCATTTGTTCTCCAAGGTGTGATGGTGGTACCTGCTAGATCGTATGTCTGCGGGAAGATGACATCATCACTCACCTCATGTCCCACACTCTTTATATCCACACACCCTGCAAGCATATATGCAAGCGATGAGCTAGCACCTGATGCTGCTGTGATCTGTGGCAGTCCCGAGAGATCAATCTTTTTCATGTGGCTTTCTTTAAGTGAGCCATCCTCATTTGTGCCTGCAAAGAACAGATAAGATGCGTTTGCGATATTTGTGGTGGACAGAATCTGTGCGTTTGCCACATCAAGGCTTGTTGTGTCTACACTTGGAATGCCATCAAGGGGTTTGTGGAAGGTGACATATGAGCCTTCTGCCATGTTAGGGGATGCAAATGCCCCTTCAAACATATGCTCCATAGAGGCAAATCCGCCAGTGGTCGAGTAGAGCTGGCTCTTGCCGTCCTCGCTTGGCGTGGTTGCAAGCTCACCGTTTTCATCGCGTGCGATCTCATATCCGCACTCATAGAAGTCATATTCAACCTTGCGCTTGTTGGTGTCAGGGAATATGGTCGCATCATCTGGCACCACGCCTGAGAGCATGTAAGACATCTGAGCGTTTGTGCCTGTGCCCACGCGTGTAAAGTGCACTTTACTTAGAGACTTCGCACCATCAAACATATGGCGCATGTCAGCTCGATTTCCCTCACCAACGCGCTCGAATTTCACAGACTTCAAGTTCTTTGCACCCTTGAACATATACTGCATGTTCGCAGCAGGGGCTTGTGCGAATTTCTTGAGAGTTACCATAAACTCACCGTCTGGCACCGCACCTGTACCCATATCAGCAAACGATGATGCAAACAGCTCTGTCAAGTTCACAGAGTCATTATTAAAGTTAAAGCCAGTCTCTTTCTCAAGGATAGTGCCATCAGCTTGTGTGATTGTTTGTCCTGTCGGATTATCAAACGCGCCAAGGCTAACTTTTTCAAGGTCTGTCATATCTGCAAATGCAAGGGTGGCACGGGTGACCCCTGAGGTATCTGCAAAGCCTGGCAAGATGAGCTTTCCTGCCTTGTTGCCATCAACGACCGGATCATCAAATCCAAATACGCCATCAGGGGCTGCTTGCACGATCTCGGTGATGCCAGTGAGCCCTTGGAAGGCACCATACATTGAGATGATGTCGTCTTTTATCTCAAGGTTTCTAATATCTACAAACTCGATGTTTTGCGCACCGAAGAAGAAGTACTCAAGAGAACCATGAGCAGTAACTGTCTTTGATACTTGCGCTTTTGTAAAGGATGCTGCCTCAGGATTTCCTGCAGCCTCCACCCAAGGCGCTAGTGTCTCGCGTGTCTGTTTGCCAAGATCGCGCATGAGACCCCACTGACCATCTGTCGGGAAGATCGACAGCATACGCCCGCCACCGTTGTCTTGAGAAAGCTCACGCACCGACCAACCAACAGATGTGCCCTCATCAAATATCTGCTCACCCAAGCGTGTCTCATCAGGGCCAGCATATTCATAAATGCCCTCATATCCGATGTATCCTGATGCAATAAGGTCACCTTGTCCTGTTGTTGGATCAATCGGTGTGCCTTCAATCTCAAGGTCAACATAATGGCGAAGTATCCAAGCTTGTCGATACTCAACAGAGCCTCCTATAAGGTTTACAGCACCGCTGTAGGAATTGCCCTCCATAGTCGGGCACTCCATAAGAGCATCTTTTGATGTAGGTCCGCCATCTTTAACTTCGATGTCAGCTTGAAGAACGTATGCGGGGTTCTCGTTTACTGACTCTCTATCCCAAACAAAGCCGTTTAGAACCTTTGTGAAGGCGCTACCTATTGTGACCTTGCGCTCATCTGTGCGCGTCTTGTCACTAAGACCAGAACCATCGAGCATATGACGCATGCCAGTATATGCCACACCTTCATCATCTACATCACCTTTGATAGCAGATGAACCAATACCGCTAAGATCAAGTGTTGTAAGTGCGCTTGTATGAGCAAATGCATACTCAAGAGATGTCGCAGACGCCACATCTTCTATATGCTTTGCACCAAGTGTGATGCTTGTAGCTGATGTATCTCCATCAAAGATATGTGCCATAGATGCACTTGCATACCCAATGCCATCAACTGTAATGCTTGTAGCCCCTGTCATATTTGCAAAGGCCCAGTCCATCGTCTTGATGTGATTCCATCTCCACGCATCAGGCAAAACGAGCGCTCCTGTTATAACAGGTGTAGCAGCAGTCTCTGCATTTCCCATCTCAGCAGATGTTGCATGGCGAATGGAACTCGCGCCGGCTTGTCCATATGCAAAGCCTGCAATAGATGTGTTTACGCGAGACTCTCCCGTATCTGGGTCTACATCGTTGTCATATGAAAGCGCTGGCACGCCTGTTAGATCGATATTTGGCATGGAGGATTTGATGCTCGAGTCAGGATCTGAATCTACAAGCATCTCAGTGGACGCCATATAACCGTAGAGCGAGCGTGCCCAACCATAAGGGTCAGCCTCAGCGTATTTGCGGCTCATATGCGCATAGTGAGAGTTAGCTCCAAGCGTGGCCGCGGATGGGTGGAGCTGACCGTCAGCGTCGGTATCCATTAACGCAAATGCTCCTAGAGCGAAGTAGGTAAGGTTTGCATTTCTCATACCTACCTCAACAAGGTCCACTGATACATCCACACCTGAAAGATCAGAACTCGATGAGATCTTTGAGATCGCACGGGTCATATCTGTGCCATCCCCATTGCCAACCTCTGTGAGCGCCACACTCTTTAATCTGGTGTCATTAGCAAGCATCTCTGTGAGATTAGATGCATCTCCGTTACCAACATTTACAAGCTCGATCTTTCTCAAGTTAGGCAGATTCGATGCCATGTTAGAAAGATCTGCTCCGTTTCCGTTTCCGGAATCAGATATGTATAGAGATGTCGCCTCATCATCTGCAAACGATCCGCTAAACATCGTCGTCATCGTTGCCATATTGGCATTGCCGATACCAGATATGCGCACATCTATCAAGTTTGGCATGTTTGCAAAGGCAGACTTTGCATTTGTGATGGTGGGCTTAGTGGTGCTTTGGTTAAGACCTGATGGCAAAATAGCGATGCCGGATTGAGCCTGTGCACCAGATACAGTGCCATCTGAGTGAGCGCCAGGGATTACAACACCGTTAGTCTCTGTAGGATACACGCCAACACCATCAGCCATATATACATGCTCAATGCCTGTGGCTCCTGCCAAAATCTGCTCTATAGAGGTAGTCTTGTCTGCAATCTCTAGTTTTGACATGTCGACCCATTTGACATTTGTGCATCCATACAAGAAGTTCTCAAGGTCTCCATATGCAGTAACACCTGGATCAAAGACAACCTTGTCAAACATCTCGGCATAAGAAGATACCGCCGCATTCCACGGTGCAAATGTTTGAGTGGTAGAGCCCATAGAGCGCATGTATCCAGACTTTCCATTTGTCGGATAGATGCGAAGAAGACCGGTACCGTTGTCAGGATCCCAAGCCTCAGTGCCTGTGGTGTCATTGCCGGGGCGTCCCTCAATTACCCAGCTAACCTCACCAACTGTATGGTGCACAGAACCTACCCAGCCCTCATATCCAATCGTGCCGCCTTGCCAGGGGGAG
>CAJUSF010000022.1 GCA_910588945.1 uncultured Eggerthellaceae bacterium
CGAAAGAAGGTCTTTCAAAACGTGAGATCATGCGTTGTCTCAAACGATATGTATGTCGTGAGATCTATCGCGTGCTCTGCGCTGAGGAACGCCGTCGAAACCAGCAAAAAGAAGCCTCTTGACAACATAGGAGCGTCGAAGGTAATGTTGCAGGTCAACCGTAGGTGCGCATGCGTCCTCCATGCGCACGTTTTTCATCCCAGCACAAAAGAACAGCGGTCGGTTCTGTATTCCACACGTCAGACGATATCCCCGTCCTCGTTGTTTCATGAATGATAAAAGCAATCGCTGCTCCGAGAAAGAAAGCTGAAAGGCTTTCCATGAATAGAGCGCGCGAAGTGCGCGACACCACTTTGTACGAAAGCGGAGTGCGCTCCGGAAAGATTCATAAGAGGACGTCGCCTTCATGAGGGCGTTTCAGGAGCTAGCAGCATCACTGCAACTCACCCGTGCTTATGTCTAGATTCCTCGCTTTGCTCCCTTGCGGTCGCTTCGCTCTGAAAGACAGAGGGGCTGTTGCAGGTCCAAGCCAGCAAACGCGCGCATCAAGGTCGGATGCGCGCCTACGAAGTTCTCAATTCTTGTTGACCGCAAAAGCAAGGCCATAGGTCGAATGTAGGTGCGCATGCGTCCTCCATGCGCACGTTTTGTATTCCAAGGGAAACGTTGTGGAATGAATGTAGGTGCGCATGCGTTTTCCATGCGCACGTTTTTCACCGTGAAGCATCATGCGACCTGCCTGACCGCGCGCATCAAAAGCGGATACGCGCCTACAGTCAACCTGCAATGTCATTTCACATATTGCGGGCCTACGAAGCATCTCCGCGATTATTTCGTCCAAATCGACAATACAGCAAAAAAGGGAAGGCCGAAGCCTCCCCTTTTGGCAATCCATGTGAACAGCTAAGAGATTAGAAGACATTCTCTCCGTATGTCCACTTGTGGATGAACTCTGCATCGTGGTCAACGAGGCGGTTGTAGTAGCGATCCTCGCCCGGAAGAGGTGCGCGCTCATCGCTGTTAACAACCATGAAGCGAAGAAGCAGGCCGCCGCAAAGAACCATAACTGGAGCGACGACAGACGAAGCTACACCACCTAAGAAGATGTAGATGAACTCGGGGATCAGAAGGCCGATGCCCATCATGCCTACCCAGAAGAATGCTGCATAGGAACCATGAATCCACTTGTGCGCAACCCTGTTGGCCGTCTTGTTGCCAGCGCCCAAGAACGAGAGCACCATAACGAGAAGCACGACAACCTCACATGCAACCAAGATGATGTCAACGGTGTGCAAGATGCCATGGATCGCATGCATAGCAGCGGTGTAAAGAAGAACAGCCTCAATCGAGCCCGTGTTGAGCTCAAAAGGCCACCAACCAGCTGACAGCGTGATAGCAGCGCAAGCGGTTGAAAGCGCTGATACGGTGAACAGCACAGGAAGAGCCGGAGTTGCCCAGAAAGCATGAGCCTTCAGAGTGGACAGGAAGATACCGGTGTAGAGCATAATGCAGGTACCGGCGATACCTGCGATAGCAAGGCAGAGTGCCCTGAACATCGCGAAGAAGTTAGCAAGACCTGAAATCCACTCCCACGGAAGGTAGCTCACAAACCAGATAAGACCGAAGATCATGCAAACTGTAAGCAGACGAGCGCCCCAAGCCAGAACAGACGTGCTCTTCACGAATGCACGATAGAACACCATCGGCTGACCAAGGTCGACGACAAGCATCAAGCAGCCAAAGCCAAGAGCCAGAATAGCGATGAAGCTCGGCCATACGAGAAGCTCAGGGATGATCGCCTCGTTCGGATATACGCACATCGAAAGGATAGCGATCAGGCAGAAGATGCCGCCGCCGAGTCCGCCCAAGAACAGATAGGTTGGAATGGGCCATTCCCAAAAATGATGCCTCATTATTTCCTCACACCTCCAAGGTCAGGGATGTAATAGATCTGCGGTTCAGTACCCAGATCCTCAAGCAGGCGGAAGGTCTCAACCGAACCGACAAGCTTCGATACCTCGCTGTTCGGATCGTCAAGATCGCCAAAGATACGAGCCTTCTGATGGCAGGTTGCCACGCAGTATGGCTGAGCAGACGGATCATCCTTGCGCTTGTCGCGGCAGAAGGTGCATTTGCGAACGAAGCGGTGCAGACGAGGCTGAAGCTTGGACTGATCGCGCATGCCATACGGGCAGGCATTCACGCAAGCAAGACATGCCATGCACTTGTCATACTCAATCCAAACAGTGCCATCGGCATCCTGCTGAGATGCACCAGTCGGGCAGCACGGAACACAAGCCGGCTTCTCGCAGTGCATGCAAAGCGTCGGCAGCCAATTACGGTGAACGTTGGGCCACTCACCCTTCACGCCCTCATTCAGAACGGCGTTGTAGACGATATCGGTGGGAAGCTCATTCCACATACGGCAGGCTGCCGTACAGGAATGGCATCCGATACAGCGACGCTGGTCTATAACCATGCAGTAACGGGTCATCTTATCCCTCCTTTATTCCTCAGACGTACCGGACTGAACGAGCGGTTCATAGCTCATCGAGTAACGGTTGCCAGTATTCTCATCAAGCAGAGTCTGCGTGCTGGCATCGTAAAGATAGCCATAGTACGCATCGTGGTAGTTGCCGGTATCAGGATCGATCATCCAGCCACTGTTTGGATCGTAGACAAACTGCCTGTCAGGAAGCATCGCATAGCCTGCCTCAACATTCCAACGCAGATGATCCGGAACCTCATACGGAGCAGTCTCGACACCTGGATAGATACGAATGCCGTGAATGAACTTCACAGGCTCACGCTCCATCGTGTAAACATCACCTGTTGCATCATCAACAAGCAGGTTCTGTGCGCTGTCATATCTCCAACCCGTCCACAAATCATGATATGCACGAGTAGCAGAGTTCACAAGCCAGCCAGACTCGTCATAGACATAGCCGGTTGCAGGCTGCCAATATGCACCGATCTTCCAATCCCACTCAAGCGGCGGCTCTACGCCCTCAGGCGGAGCGGCAACGTTTGCCTCCGGTGCTGTGAAGGGAATCTCCTCACGAGCAAGCGGACGCTGGCTCGGGTGCATGTCATGGATGCCCGGCTCGGATGCTGAGCCCGGGATGGAGAACAAGGTGTCCTCATGGCGATACTCATCAAGTTCGCCACAGCGATAGACCTTGCAAAGCAGGCCGCGGTTTGCCCAGCTGCCGCCCATCGGGTCGCAGTGCTCTTCGTCAACCGAAGTAAGAACATTGACGTTGGACTCAAGGCAACCGAATGGATTGTCCAGATCAGCAGAGCCATCACGCTCAGGGAACCACCAGCCACGCGGTGCGAAGATCACGCGCGGATCAATAACAGGCTCGACATCGGCGCGCATCTTGATGCGTCCGCGGCGAGTCTCAATCCAGCACCAATCGCCATGCTCAATACCCATCTTCTCGGCAGCTTCAGGGTTAATTGAGAAGTATGGCTCTGGAAGCAGGTAGCGAACTTTCGGAATGTTGTGCCACTCGGAGTGGTGGTATGGCATGAAGCTGCCACCGGTGGAGAGCACAAACGGATACTCCTCTGCGAGCTCTGGTGTATCGATCGGGTTCTCGATCGTACCGATGTAAGTTGGCATTCCCGGATATCCGAGCTCGCGAAGGATGGTGGAATTGAACTCAACCTTGCCAGACGGTGTCCAGAATCCGCCATGAGCCTCGAACTTCTTCTGATGCAGCGGCGGATAGTACATACGAACCATGTCGACAAAGTCGTTGTAGCCCTCGATCGGAAGGCCGAGCGGCTTGATGATGTCGGAGTAAGCCTCCTCGAGGTCCTCCCATGGCCACATCTTCGGATCCTGACCACAAGCGAGACCGAGCTTCTTCCAGAACTGATAGTCATCGTGACGATCAAACTTCGGCTGAATAGCACGACGTCCGCCCATGAGCGAGTCAGTGGCGCCGTAGTGTGTAACGATGATCGGACGCTCGAGTGCGCCTGCCGCCGGGAAGATGTAGTCGGCAAACAGAGCCGTCGGGGTCATCCAATATTCAACAACAACCAAGAACTCGACCGCTTTGATAGCGGCAAGTGTCATCTTCGAGTCGCCATAGGAATTGATCGGGTTCGTAGCGTTGACGAGCAAGGCGCGAACCTGATACGGATCTCCTGTGAGGATGGACTTGAAAACTGACGGACCATGAGCCTCGCAGAACCACTCGGTCGGAAGGGTTTTGCCCCACTGGCGCTTTGCGGTCTCTGAAATTAGCGTGTATCCAGGCCATGAGGTCAGCTTGAAGCGGCTGATCTGCTTTGCCTTCTGCTCTTCCGGAAGCGCCTCGTTGGCCTCCATCTCCTCGTCGGTGAGGTAGTTCATAGCAGGACCCGGCATTCCGTCGCCACCAGGAATCTCAAGGTTTCCGGTAACGGCGCGAAGAAGCGCGATGGCGTGAGAGCCTGTGGTGGATGCACGACCAATCTGGTCCCACGTGCAGCCCCACTGGATGCAGCCGGGGGTGTTCATTGCATACATGCGAGCAGCGGTGCGAATCTGGTCTGGCTCAAGCCAGGTGATCGGAGCAGCCCACTCAGGTGTGTATTCAGCCACATGCTCGAGAAGCTCTTCATAGCCGGAGCACCATTTGTCGATGAAGTCATAGTTGGCCATGCCTTCATAAAGGATTGTGTGAAGCATCGCAAGTGCAAGTGCAGCATCGGAGCCAGGACGCAGCGGAAGCCAAAGGTCGGCATGCTGCGCGGTCTCTGAATAGCGAGGATCAACGACGATGATCTTCAGGCCGCCCATCTGCAGATCGGTATAGCCATGCATACCCGGAAGCGTAGATGCGCCAGGATTCATACCCCAAAGAATGAGACAGCGTGCAGCACCGAGGTCGGTCTCAAACGGCGACCAACCAGCAACACAGGTCTCGGCCATGAATGTCGGAATCCAGCAAAGAAGCGCGTTATGGAATCCGTTAGGGGTTCCAAACTGGTTGAGGAAGCGACGACGAGCCCAGTCATCGGTACGGGTGGTGCCGCCTGCTGATGCAACAGCCTCCGCTCCGCTTTCCTCTTTGATCTTGTTGAGCTTTTCGGCTACTTCCTGAATAGCCTGGTCATATGGGATCTTCTCCCACTTGCCTTCACCCTTTTCGCCCACGCGCTTAAGCGCATGATTGATGCGGGCAGGATGGTTCACATGCAGAAGCGCGCTCGTGCCACGGCAGCAAAGACCGCCCTGATTCGAGTAATCAGGATCTCCCTCGATCTTGATCACATCGCCGTCTTTGACATAAGCCAAGACGCCACAGTTTGCGTGACAGAAGTAGCACAGCGACTTCACCATCTCGACGCCATCGGCATGGATATCGATTTCCGCCATCTACCTTCCCTCTCTTCTCGTCTTCTTTCATATGCTTCGTTCATATAGATCGCCTGAATAAAGCACACTAATACCTGCTATTTATACACAAAACTTGCGAAAGTTCAAAGACTTTGTGCAAAATGGCAGATATAGTCATTCAGCGATTATATATAGATGCTCGTCGATGATGGACATGATTGCCGTATTTTCTGCCAGATGGCTATAATTGTCAGGTTTTTATGCGCGGTTGAGGCCGGTTTTCAGTATGTGGTCGCACAGAGCAAATGTGCGGGCTCAAGAAGGCTTAACAAGAGTAGAGGAGACATCGTGTCCGGACATACATTCACTTTCATGGGAACAGCTGCCGGCTGTGGTGTTCCCTCATTTTTCTGCGATTGTCCCGCGTGCACCGAGGCGCGCAAGAATCCACGTCTTGCCCGCGGGGATTGCGGAGTGATGATACGCGGTGCTGCAGATGAAAGAGGACATACGTCGACACTCATGATCGACACGCCGCCCGATGCGCGACACCAACTTTTGCGTGAAGGGATCCGCAGCGTGGATGAGATCGCCTTTACGCACTGCCATTTCGATCATATCGGAGGTCTCGGGGAATACGAGTATCTTGTTCAGCTTGTGCGCCGCGGCGAGAAACTTCCCGCGTACGGATCGCCCGAGACCCTGCAAGGCATCGCCAAAGAGTTCGAGTATATGACGTATTGTTTGGATTTTCGCCTGCTCGAGCCCTTTGAGAGTTTCACCTTTGATGGGGTCAAGCTAACAGCGCTTCCGGTGACACACGCTCCCGGCACATACGGATATCTCATCGAAACGGACTCGTGCCGGCTGTTCTATGCCTCTGATACCGGACGCTTGCCTGATGAAACCGCAGAGCGCGTGCAAGGCGTTGACATACTTGCCATGGATGCAACGTTTTGGAAGCGCAACTGGAATGAAGATTCGCATCACAGCGTTCAGGAATGCATAGCTGAGGGCCTAGAGCTTGACGCGGGCAAGATTTATCTCACCCACATGTGCATGCACTACGATGAGCCGATCACGCATGCGCAACTTTGCGAGTATCTAGAGCAATACAGCGGGCGGGTCATTCCCGCCCTAGATGGCATGACACTTGAGATTTAACCGCGTACTTCAGCTCCGGTGGCGCCGCAGACCTTTTTCACGAGCTTTTCGTGTGCACGCTCGACCTCGTCAGCTGTGAGCGTACGATCCGGTGCGCGATAGATAAGCTTATAAGCCATCGACTTCTTGCCTGCGCCCACGCGCTCATCGTCGCGATACACATCGAACAGAGAAACATCCTCGAGCAATTTGCCGCCAGCAGATCCCATCACTTGGATGAGCTTCTCGTTTGTTACATTGTCTTTTACAACGAAGTTTTGATCGATCTCGATAGCGGGATACGTCGGCACATCCACAAACGGACGGGCCGGCTGCATGCACTTATCAAGCGTATCTACATCCAGCTCGAATGCAACAACGGGGGCATCAATCTCAAAATCCTGTGCGACCTTGGGATGTATCTCTCCGACCCATCCAAGCTTCGCGCCGCCCGAATAAACCTCCGCTGCGCGTCCTGGCTGCAAGAACTTCGCATCAGCAGCTTCAAGCGGCTTGAATTTAGGCTTTGGGAGCGCCATTTCACGAATCAGATTCTCAATAATGCCCTTTCCGTCGAAGAAGTCAAAGCGCTCTGGGCGGAAATTCCACGAGTCATTGCCCATGGCGCCCGTCATGAGGGCGGCCACCTTCGTCTTCTCTTTCGGCTTCTTGCGACCTTGCGCCGTGCTGAACACGGTACCTATCTCATAGAGTTGAACGTTGTCCACACTGCGGCTGAGATTGTAGGCAAGAGAACGCAGCAGACCGGGGATGATCGACTGACGCATCACCGATTGCTCGGAGTTGAGCGGATTCAGGAGCTCTACTGCGATAGTGCCCTCTTCCGGCTCCATCTTGAGGCGCTCCATATCGCCAGGTTCTGCAAACGAATAGGTCATGGTCTCGTTTAGGCCGCTTGAGCGCAACGTGTGATTCAGCATCGACTTGACGCGGCTCTCACGCGTGATCACGCCTACGCGCTTTGCTGATGTGGGAAGCGTCGAGGTGATACGATCCATTCCCCACAGACGAAGCACCTCCTCGTAGAGGTCTATCTCGCGCTCAAGATCAGGTCGGAATGTCGGAGCCAACACCTCGAGCACACCCTCATCATCGGCAGCACTGACGGTACAACCGAGACGGGTGAGTACGTCTGTTATGAAGCTCTCGGGGATATCCGCGCCGACGAAGCTATTGAATCTATCCGTGCGGAAGCGCAGGGATCGCGGTTCGGTCTTGAGGGGCCACTCATCCAAAATCGCATCATCGTTCGAATCAGCTGCGACGATCTGGCCGCCAGCAACTTCAACGATGAGCGCGCAAGCAGCAGCCGAGCGGATATCGATCTCCCAGTCATCAACTCCCCTCTCATAGCGAAGGGAGCTCTCGGAGATCAGACCCAGATTGCGGGATGTGCGGGAAGTTCGCCCAGGCTCGAATGTCGCCGCCTCGATGAGGATATCGGTGGTCTCATCTGTGATTTCAGTATCAAGACCGCCCATCACTCCTGCAAGAGCGACTGCTCCACGATCGGGCGTGGCGATCACGGTCATGTCTTCAGTCAGCTCGCGATCCACTCCATCAAGCGTAGTGAGCCTCTCGTTCGGCTTAGCGGCACGAATGACTACATGGGCCTTACCATCTTGACCTATAAGCTTATTCAGATCGAAAGAATGAAGCGGCTGCCCGTATAGGAACAGGATATAGTTTGTAACATCGACGATGTTGTTTATCGAGCGCTGACCAAGAGCAGCAAGGCGCTCAACCATCCAATCTGGCGACGGACCAATCTTTACACCCTTGATAATACGCGCTGTATAACGCGGGCAACGCCGTGCATCCTCAATAGTGATATCGGCGATATCTTCGAGCCGCTGATTCGAATTGGAGGCCTCCATCGACGCAGCGGCCTCGGAAAGCGGATCGGTCCAGTCGCGCTGATACATGGCACCGATCTCGCGTGCAAGCCCTTTGATCGACAGGCAGTCAGGACGGTTCGGTGTAATCTCGAGGTCAAGTACGGTATCGGTATTCTTGAAGTACTCGCTGAAGGGAATGCCGACAGGCGCATCCTCAGGAAGGATCATGATGCCATCATGGTCCGACCCAAGACCGAGTTCACGTGCCGAGCAATTCATCCCGTTGCTCACAACGCCGCGAAGCTTCGACTTCTTTATCTTGATATCTCCCGGAAGCTCGGCCCCAACCATAGCGGTGACGATATGATCGCCCTCATTAAAATTCTGCGCACCGCAAACGATCTGAAGCGGTGCGGGATCGCCGTGCTCATCAAGGTTGTTGTCCCCAACATCGACCATGCAAACCCACATATGATCCGAATCCGGATGATGCTCTTTCGAGACTACCTGAGCGGTGACGATATGATCGAACGTATCGCCTAAGACCTCGACGCCCTCGACTCCGGTTCCGGTAAGATCGAGCCTGTCGCAAAACGCCTGAGTATCGCTTGGGATTTCAACGTATTCATTTAACCAGTTTAAAGATGCCTTCATAAGTCATTCCTTATCTATATGGAAAGATCGCGATAGATCGGATCATCCGTTGCCTACCTGCCGTTTGCCTGTCGCAGTTCTCGGTATAGCCTAGAACTGCCTCAAGAAGCGCATATCGCCTTCAAGCAGCATCCTGAGATCAGGAACGTTGTATTTCAGGCACGCTATCCTCTCGACGCCCATTCCAAAAGCAAAACCGGAGTAGCGCTCCGGATCGATGCCGCTCATCTCGAGAACGTTCGGATCGACCATGCCGCATCCCAAGATCTCAAGCCAACCGGTGCCTTTGCACATGCGGCAGCCCTCACCATGACAGATGCCGCAGCTCACATCGACCTCGGCCGAAGGCTCGGTAAATGGGAAATAGTGCGCACGGAATCGGGTCTTCCTGTCCGCACCAAAGATGGCTTTGCAGATGTATTCGAGCGTTCCCTTAAGATCGCCAAAGGTTATCCCTTCATCGACGACAAGGCCTTCGATCTGGTGGAATTGCGGAAGATGCGACGGGTCGGCCACATCGCGGCGATAGACCTTACCCGGAGCGATCATGTAGATCGGAAGCTCTTGGTCTTCCATGAAATGAACCTGAACTCCGGATGTTTGCGTGCGTAGCAGCACGTCGCTCTCGCCATCGACGTCAGCTACATCGCCTGAGAGATCCTTCACATAGAAGGTGTCCTGCATGCTGCGACTGGGATGATCAGCTGGGGCGTTTAGCGCAGTGAAGTTGTAATAGTCGGTCTCAACCTCAGGACCAGTGCCCACGGTGTATCCAAGGCCTAAGAATATCTCGGTGAGGTCATCGATGATGTTATTGATCAGATGGCGCGTGCCGATCTGTTGCGATCTTCCCGGCAGCGTGATATCCACAGCAGCAGCATCGATAGCCGCATCGAGCTCTTTGGTCTTCAAGGTGCACAGTGCCTCATCGAGTGCGCCCTCAATGGCCTCGCGCGCAGCATTCACAGCCTTGCCGACCTCGGCGCGCTCTTCTTTGGCAACACTGCCCATCGAACGAAGGTATCCCGTAAGCGACCCTGATTTGCCGAGCACCGCGATTCGGACGCTTTCAAGCTCTGCGGTCGTGGCGGCGTTTGCGATATCGTTCAAAGTTTGCGCACGCAAAGCGGTAAGTTCATCTAAAACAGCCATTCGATTCTCCTATTTAATGGTGTGAAACAAAAAGATTATATGACTTATCCAAGTCATATACAGATCTGAATGAAGGATTTTGGTCCCGCCGCGGGATGCGACGGAACCTACAGAAATCGATATGAAACCGTTCGTAATCCCCAAGCCATGCAGGTATTGTAACCAAATGCCTTGAAGATACCGGGCTGGAGGTCGAGCACTCTGGAGCCGCCGCCCATGCCACCGCGGTCGTTGACGGTGCCATAGACCGTCATGCCGTTGTATTTGATCTCGACTGTGCGCCCCTTGAGACGAGCCCATTCAGCGTCTCCCCAAGCAAGAGGAATCGCTACGCCTGTTGAATAATCGTTGCAGACCGATCCGTTCGAGGTAGTGCCAGGATTTGGAGTGTTCGGGTCAGATGATCCGCCGTAGGCAGAAGCGATGCCTGTCTTCCAACCCTGATTCGAAGAAGTACCGCCGTTGTTGCCGTTGTTATTGTTGTTGTTTCCACCGGTATCCGGCACAACAGGCTGATTATCGGAAACTACAGGATCGCGATTGGTTGTGTTGGCGTTGGGATCAACATAAGGCGTGCCTTCTTTGCCCTTCCAAATAAAGGACGAGGCCTGCTTGCGCAGGTTCTCGAGCTCCTGTGAATTCTCTTGAAGCTCGGCTGCTGCCTGATCGACGACGCTTGATGCCTCTTCGCGCTTTTGGTTGAGCTCTTGAAGCTTGGCCTCCTGCTCGTTCTTTTGAACGGTGAGCTTCTCAGAGGACTTCGTGAACTGATCCTTCAGTTCTTTTTGCGTGGCGATCTCCTCGGTTTGGTAATCGATGATGTTGCCGACGTAGTCCATATTGCGCGTAAAGTCGATCCAGTCAGAAGATCCGAGCAGAACGCTCAAAAGCGCAGAGGTCGATCCGTTCCTATAATCTTGAATAACGGTATTGCTGAGCGAGGTGCGCCCATCAAGCATAGCCTGTTGCGCATCGAGAACCTGAACCGAAAGCTCATCTATCTGACTTTGGAGCTGGTCAATCTCGCTTGAAAGCTGGTCGAAATCATCAGTGATCGACTTCAGGCGCTCCTTCGCATAGGTCAGCGCCTCTTCGGAGCTGTTGAAGGCGGCTTGGGCGTCATCTATATTCATTGAGCCGCTTGTTGCATAAGCACGCTGCGTATCGACTGTTCCAAAAGGAAACAGGAACACAGAAAGCAACACCACCAACAAAACCCTGGTAGACATATGCATGATGCTCACTGCTTTAGGCAAACCGGTTCCTTAGTCTGTTTGGTCCGATATACACACCGATCTAGGCCACATCAGGCCTTTCACTTCAAGTTGCCAATTATGCGTTATATCGCGAGAAATTGCAACTTAGCCCATCTATATTACACAACATCTTGCGCTTTGGCCTCTTTCGCCAGCTTAACGAGACAACCACGAAAGCGCCATCACAGCCAGATTGCGAACGGCATCAGATAATTCGAAGCGATGGAAATCCCTATCAATGCCGCGCAAGCCACCATGCACAACACGTCGGTTCCACTGAAGGGATAGCGCTTATATCCGCTTTGGCTGGTGCGAAGATCGAATCCCCTCACCTCGGCAGCGATGGCAGCCGAATTCGTTTTTCTCACCGAGCTTATGAGCAGTGGCACGCAAAGAGGGATCATGAGACGGATCCTTTTGGCGAACGAGCCGTCGAAGGCAACACCGCGGGCGGTTTGCGCTTCCATAATCGCCGACATATCGTTCATGAACACCGGGATAAAGTGTATGGCGCTCGTGAATGTGAACGCATATTTGTAAGGAACATGCAGGTTCGCGCAAAAGGCGTTCGACATATCAGTGAGCTGCGTTACGTACATCACCAAGAACAATGGGATCGCGCATCCGATCAGACGGACGACGATCAAAATCGCCGAATAGATGCTTCCCGTTCCAATGTAGCCCCACGGCAGCTCGACGAGCATAGTGCCGCTTGATGAGGTGAGAAGAGCGATCGGGACGAGCACGATCGAGAAGATCCCGACGACTTTCGCGAGGCCAAGCGCAGGTTTGACCATCTTGCAGCTTGCAGCCAAAACAGCGTCGAGCACGAGGATCAAAGCGAGAAATACAATATTCGTCGTGCAGAAGCACGAGATCGATATCAGAAACGCGCAGATGACCTTAGCCACCGGATTCATCTTGTGAATGAAGGAATCTCCCGGCACATACTCCAGAAATCCAGCCATCATGCACCCCTTTTCACGTCTAGCGCCTTTGCCGGATCTATGTTCTTATATGCGGCTATTGCGCGTATCATCTCGTCAACCGTATTCGCGCGACATAAGTCCTCAAGCTTTTCGCTATGCGGTATATCGGCGAGCTTCATCGAGATCTCTATAATCTGAGGCTCAAGTAGATGCGCCCGGGAAACGGCATCTCTGTTCCTCAGGACATCTATCGTTTGACCGTCAGCGACGATCTGGCCTTGCGTCATCGCGATCACGCGTTTCGCATGATCGGCCACTACTTCCATATCGTGGCACACCATTACAACAGTTGTTCCACTGTCGTTCATCTGCGAGATGACCTCCATCACCTTTTCGCATTCGCGAAAATCAAGTCCGGTTGTCGGCTCGTCCAAGATGATGACGTCAGGCTCGCAGACGATGATCGACGCTAGGGCAAGCAGCTGTCTTGTACCCCTGTTCAAAAGATACGGCTCAGCATCCGCATCGAAGTCAAACCGCTCGATCATCTCATCCACGCGACGGCGCGCGGCATCATCCAACCTACCTTGAGCTTGGAATCCAAAGAGCAACTCTTCACGGACGGTGTTACAGCAGATCTGATGGTCGGGGTTTTGGAAGAGAAAACCGACGCGGCGTGCAAGTTCACTTGTTTTGAGCTGCGTCGTAGGAACCGAATCGATGAGCACGCGGCCCGATGTGGGTTTCAGCAGTCCGTTTATGAGCCTCATCGTCGTAGATTTGCCCGCCCCGTTCGTACCGACGAAGGCGACGAACTCGCCCTCTTCGATAGTGAACGACACATCCCTTAGAACCGGCAGTTCATCGGCATATGATGCACAGACGTTTTCAAAGGCGATCATGCGCAAACCTCCTTTATGACTTCAAAGGCCTCATCGACGCTACAAACGGCCGCGCCGCTGTATAGATCGAGTTCTCTGAGCGTGTTGACAAGCGTAGTCGAGCGAGGGCAGTTCACGCCTATCTCAAGAAGCTCATCGGCGTGCCTCAGCACCTCACGCGGAGCATCGTCGTATGCGATCGTGCCATCGTCGACGATGATGAGCTTGTCGCAAAATTGCGAGAGCAGCGCTATCTTCTGCTCAACGACTATGACCGTCGTTTCGAATTCACGTGCATAGTCTGCGAGGATGCGAAACACGCTCAGCGACGATGAGGGATCGAGCTCGGCTATGGGCTCGTCGAGCACAAGTACTTTTGGTTTGAGCGCGATGATCGCAGCGATCGCGACTTTTTGTTTTTGCCCGCCGGATAGCGAATCGATCCGCCTGTCCCGAAGATCAGCGATACCAAGCAGATCGAGCGCTTCGCTCACACGAGACGCTATCTCATCGCGAGACACCGAGAAGTTCTCCAAACCGTAGAGCATCTCGTCTTCCACGATCGAGGAGACCATCTGAGAGTCCACATCTTGGCATACGCTCCCGACGAAACGCGAGATATCCGTAAGGCTTGCCTCAACGCTGTCAAGACCCTCTATCATCACGCTTCCGTAGAACTCGCCCGGATAGCAATGAGGGATTATTCCGTTCAACGCATACGTGAGCGTGGATTTTCCGCTGCCAGCCGCTCCGGTGATGCCTACGAATGCACCGTCAGGGATAGTGATGTTCACATCTTTGATCGCTGGATTTTGCCCTTCTTTGTATTTGAATGTGAAATCTTTGACTTCGATCATCTAGACTCCTCTGTCTGATCGCTGAGGCCTATCGCTTGGGTCGCTCCGTTTGAGCGGTTAAGCATTGCCTGCGCTTCAGTTCGTTTTCTTCAGGACCTTCTTAAGCGGCAGAGTGAGTATCTCGACCAAGATGCAATTGATGAGAGCTGTTCCGAACACCATGACCGCATAAGTGACGAACACCGCAGTAAGGTCGAGACCGTTCATCAGACCGACGATGATCGCAAAAGTGTAGCCCGACACGACGGTCGAGAGAAATGTGGTGACGAGCGGATTGAGATCGAGCTTGGAGATCTTCAAAGGGATGTGGATGAGAAGGCCGCATGCGAGGGCGCCGAGCATCTCTGAGGGAATGTTAACCCATGGCGTCGCATTGAGCATCGGGATCTGGCTGATAAGGCCAGTGATAAGACCAATGATGACGGCTTGTCCTACGTTGGGTCTAACCAAGATAATCGCAAGACAATACATTGCGATCATGAAGTTGGGCTTCATGCCTGCAAAGCTGAACACCGACGATACGGTAAGCTTTAACACGGCACCAGCAGCCAAAAGAACTGCTACTAGGATCAAGTCTTGGACTGAAAGACCTTTCTTCTCCTCTACTTTCACTTCACGCTTGCCTGTCGGTGATACTGTGGAGTTTGCATCTTTGATGCCGATCTCATTCTGTGTCATCTTCTTTTCCTTTCATTTGCTTTAACACTTTCTGCAACTTCTCACCTTTTCCGACAAAGCATTAAAAAAGCCTGTCCTAAATACGAGATAACTCGTACAAAGGACAGGCTTTGTCACCTGCGGTGCCACCTTTGTTGGATCGATAAACGATCCCACTTAGCGATGTGCCATCACACATCCTGCCACTAACGCGGGCTCACGGTCCAGATACTCAGCCGAATCACTTCGGCCTTTCCCCTTTCCCTCGGCGACCCATTTACCAACCAGCATCTCTACGGGAATCTCAGCTGCGCCCGCTCTCTGTAAGCGCTTATGATGGCTTGACTTTCGCCTCAACGGTTTAAGGTATTAAGTTGTGTTTGCATACTTTATCACAATAAAGCGTCAAGCATGTGCAGATTTTTACCAAATGTCACGAATATATGGATCCGATCGCTTTACAAAAAGAGCTGAAGCTGAACATAACAAGTTCAACATCCGCTCGATTCGCTGAAGAATCTTAGCGTTTCAATGATCAAAGTGAGCCACCTTGCTTCATGCGCTTCGAATCACACCAGGTGCTTTGCGCCCTTAGACTCGTACACTCCGGCTCACGGCTTACGCCTTGCGCGCCGTGCATCTCAAGCTTTACATCGTTGACTCCACGACATCTGTTACACGCCTCATAATTCATGACTCGCGTAAATTCCATCATGCCGCTTTTACGCTTTGGACTAGTTCGCGAGCGTGCGTGATCGAGGCATCGGTGACTGAACCTGAGAGCATACGAGCAAGCTCCTCTTCGCGTGCGGCTCCTGAAATCTCGGAGATCACAGTCTCAGCCATGCCACTGTCTTCGTGCTTACTGACGACATAATGCTTCTCTGCGCGTGCAGCAACTTGAGCAAGATGCGTTACCACTATGACTTGATGCGTTTGAGACAGTTGCTCTATGACCTCTGCCAATGCCAGAGCGGTGGCGCCGCCCACTCCCGCATCGATCTCATCGAATATCAAAGTCGAGACATTATCCTTTTCACCCATGATCACATGGATGGCGAGCATAACGCGGCTGAGTTCGCCACCTGACGCTATCCTTGAAAGAGGACGCGGCTGCATGCCATTTGACGGTCTGAACATCAACTCCACACGATCGGGTCCAAAAATTCCCCACTGTGAGCGATCTAGCATTGTGACCTCACAAAGCAATCCGGCGCTTCCCATTTCAAGTTGCGACATCACAGAAGATACCTCGTCTGCAAACTGCGGAGCATACGATGATCTGAGCTCATTTAATGCTCTCGCCGCCACAAGTAGATCGGCTTCTGCACGCTCGAAATCCTCCAAAGCATGCTTTTCAACCTCATCGGCATTTTCAAACAGTGCTATCGCATCTCTAGCCGATTGTGCTTTTGCAAGCACATCGGAAACATCGGGTCCGTATTTTCTAAGGACGCTTTGATATAGGGCAACTCTTTCCTGATCGGCAGCAAGACTTTCTGGGTCGAAATCGATATCTTGCTTATAGACGGCGATGTCTCTGGATACATCTTCAAGAATGAACCCAGCCTCTTTTATCGATCGAACATGCTCCGTGAGCGACTGATCATACTTGACCGCTGTTTCAAGAGACGAAATGGCCGATGTGATCATATCCAAAATGCAGTCATCGCCTGATATGGCAGAATATGCCGATTCAGCGGAGCTTGCTAAGATCTCTGAATTCTCTGCGATCTCTAGCTTCTGGGTGAGTTCTTCGTATTCGCCTTCGACAGGACAGAGCGCATCGATCTCGCGAAGCATGTAGCGCATATCTTCTACCTGCGTATTCTGGGAGACCTTCGATTCGCGAATATCCTCTAGCTTGCTTTTGGCGCTTTGCGCTTCAAGGTAGGCCTGCTTGTATCGGTCCATGACATCATCAAGCGGATGTGAAATCCATGAGTCAAGCATTATTCTGTGGTTGGACGATTTTAAAAGGCCTTGCTGATCATGCTGAGAACACAGATCCATGCGTCCGGAGACAGCATTTGAAAGCTGACTTAGGCTCACCATAGATCCGTTGATCCGAACACGCGAGCGACCATCTGCAGTGAAGCTTCTAGAGACGACGGTCTCGAAATCTGTTGAGAACGACTGGTCGTCGTCCTGCACACCTTGCGCATCGGCATCGACAACCTTTACAACATCAGGCCCATCAAAGAAAAACCTACCCTGAACGGATGCTCCGCTCTCCCCCTCTCGAATCAGCTCCCTTTCTGCGCGGGCGCCCATAAGAAGTTTGCACGAGGATAAAAGTGCGGTCTTACCTGCTCCCGTCTCACCCGTGATGGCTGTAAGACCTCGAGCAGGAATGAGGGTTCCCTGCTTGATCAACGCAAGGTTTTCAATCTGAATCTCATCTATCATCGGAGCACCTCTTCACTAGAACTTTTGTTCGATTATAGTACATCCGTTCGAAAAGTCTAGCAAAAATTTTCGCCGATTTGAAACGCTTTGAAATTCAGTGTCAAAGATCAGCTTCTACGCGACGAGCCGTAAGCTGAATGCTTGCGATTCCCATATGCGCTCCCTTTTCGAGCGCTCTTGCGAAGCTCCTTGAGAACATCCTCTTCATCCGTATCCTCCACGGTAGTTCGAAGCTTCACCACCTGATCGCGCAATTTGGCTGCTTCTTCAAAGTCCATATTGGCAGAGGCGGCCTGCATCTCTTCCTCCATGGACATGATCATGCGCATAACCTCATCGCGTGACAACTCTGCAAGCTCACGATTAATCACCTCCGCATCAAGGGACTCCGTGCTATCAACGATCGAGCCCATGATGTCGTTTATCGCCTTGCGAATGGTCTGCGGCTCTATTCCGTGTTCTTCGTTGTATCGCATCTGGATATCACGACGGCGACGCGTCTCGGTGATAGCTCGATGCATGGAGTCAGTCTCTCGATCGGCATACATAATCACCTGGCCAGAAACATTCCTTGCAGCACGCCCGATCGTCTGGATGAGCGAGCGCTGATTGCGCAGGAAACCCTCCTTGTCGGCATCGAGTATGGCGACGAGACTGACCTCAGGAAGATCAAGACCCTCCCTCAACAGGTTGATTCCGACAAGCACATCGAATTCTCCTTTGCGCAGATCGCGCAGGATCTCAACGCGCTCCACTGTTCCTATATCCGAATGCATGTAACGTGCACGCACGCCTTGATCGAGCAGGTGATCGGTAAGATCTTCGGCCATCTTCTTCGTAAGGGTGGTTATAAGCACGCGCTCATCTTTTGCGGCTCGCTCTTTCGCCTCGTCGATGATGTCGTCAATCTGCGAAAGAGACGGACGCACAACGATCTCTGGATCCAGAAGTCCTGTCGGACGAATGATCTGCTCGACGGTCGCTTGGCTCACCCTTTCTTCGTAGTCGCCGGGCGTGGCGCTGACGTAGACGAACTGCGGCACACGATCCTCAAATTCGTCGAAGCGAAGAGGGCGGTTATCGAGCGCCGAAGGAAGGCGGAAACCGTGTTCGGCAAGTGTAACCTTGCGAGAGCGGTCGCCCTCATGCATGCCTCTGATCTGCGGCACAGTCACATGGCTCTCGTCGATTATGCACAGAAAATCCTTCGGGAAATAATCGATAAGGGTGTAGGGCGGCTCGCCCGGCTGCCTGCCATCAAGATGCCGTGAATAATTCTCGATCCCGGAGCAAAAACCCATGGTCTCAAGCATCTCAAGATCATAGTTCGTGCGCATCTCAAGGCGTTGAGCTTCGAGCAGCTTACCCTCTTCATTGAACTGTTGAAGACGATCGCGCAGCTCATCGCGGATGGTGCCGAGCGCCTTATTCATCTTCGGCCGCGCAGTGACATAATGCGAAGCAGGCCAGATAGGAAGCGCATGATATCTATTGAGCACTTCTCCGGTAACATTGTCGATCTCGGTTATCTCTTCGATCTCGTCTCCCCAGAAATCTACCCTGATCGGGTTGTCTGCATAAGGAGGGAATATGTCGAGCGAATCACCACGCACGCGAAATGTTCCGCGCTTGAGCTCGTAGTCATTTCGATCATATTGGATGTCGATCAGATCGTGGATGATATCATCGCGATCATATTCGACTTCCTTGTCAAGAAAAACCGCCATACCGGCGTAGTCTTGCGGCGACCCGATGCCGTAGATGCAGCTAACAGATGCCACCACGATGACATCGCGACGCGAGAGCAGCGCACTTGTAGCAGCATGGCGCAGCTTTTCGACCTCTTCGTTGATCGAAGCGTCTTTCTCAATGAATGTATCGGATGTGGGCACATAAGCCTCGGGTTGATAGTAGTCGTAGTAGCTGACGAAATACACAACAGCATTGTTGGGAAAGAATTCCTTGAGCTCGCTTGCCAGCTGTGCAGCAAGTGTCTTGTTAGGTGCCAACACGAGCGTTGGCTTTTGAACCGCTTCGATCGTCTTTGCCATGGTGAAAGTTTTGCCGGATCCAGTAACGCCTAGAAGCGTCTGATAGCGAAGACCATCGGCGATGCCTTTAGCGAGCTCTTCTATGGCCTTAGGCTGATCGCCCGAAGGCTCATATGGAGATATCACCTCGAGCGGTGCCGACGACAAAACATCGGCGGAGGGCTTCCCCTCCATTTCTATACCATCTATGTTGCTCAGATGTGTGGACATTCTTCCCCTTCTACATGCGTCATGTTTTTATTCATTTTAACGCATTATGAGTACATTTGTACGATATGTAAAAAGTTCACATTAAATATAGAAAAGGACAGGATCGAGATCCTGCCCCTACAAAGCGCTGCACAAGCTAAGCTAATGAAGCTCAAACAATATGAATCCATGAAACTGCAGATAGCTGAAAAGACAGCGAGCGACATATCCAGTGGTTCAGATTTGCGCGAAAGCACGACGAAGTGTACTTCGCTACTCGAGGAGCGCTTGGAACACAAAGATGAACCGCTGGGATGTCGCGCAGCGTCATATCATTCCGATGCCCATTATAGGGCATCGGAACTATAAAGGAATATAAGCGGCAACGGATGACGAAGGGAGATAAGGAAAAGACCCGCGGCAACGGGTCTTAACCAAATCATCTGTACCTGCGCCGCCCGCCTCACATTAATCAGTCCGGGCTTCGCTGGTGTTTTCATTATAGCATCTTGGGCTCTAATAAGTCCTCAACACGAAATCGTTGCTAATTTGCGGAACTATACTCCTTCCACCAAGCCTTCACATCGCTGTAGAGAGCCTCTTTGGTGGAGTCGTTGTTGAAGACGACATCTGCCGCCTCGACGCGATCAGCATCGGTGATCTGACGCGCAATGCGGCGACGGACATCCTCCTCATCGAATCCGGATGCAACTGCGCGCTCGATACGCGCATCCATCGGAGCCAATATTGCAATAACAACATCTGCAGAATTCGCAAGGGAAACGCGGTTCTTGAAGACTGAGAACTCCACGACGACGGCTTCGGTGCCACTCGCCTCGAGCTCATCAATCCTGTCCATGAACGACTCTTCAATCCTCGGCATGGTAATGCGATTGAGCTTGCGCGTCTCAGCCGGATTCTGGAAGGCCTTCTCAGCCAACCTCGAACGAACGATCTGGCCGTCGTCACCCAAGATATCATCGCCAAACGCATCGACAAGCTCGCCGCGAACGATATCCCATGTAAGAACATCATGACCGACCTTATCGAGATCGATATGTGCCAGCCCTTGGTCAACCAACGCTTTAGTGGCCGAGGACTTACCCGCACCCATTCCGCCGATGATGAAGAGTTGTTTCATTTATATCCCTTACTGTTGCAACCGATTTGCAAGTTTGCGATCGCGGAATTACTCGGCATCCGCCTGAGCAGCCTCGAGAGCTTCTTCCTGTGCCTCGGCAGAAGGCTCTGCTGTAGCACCCTCAGAAGCGGTCGGATCCTCGACTGTCTCTGCTGGGCTGCCCTCTACAGCAGTATCAGTATCAACAACAGCCTCATCTTGCACCTCGGCAGAAGGCTCTGCTGCAGGCTCTGCGGACTCAGTGTTCTTCGCAGGCTTCTCCGCTGCCAGCGACTCGTCAACCTCGATCTCGAATCCGAGCTCCTCAGCAGCTGCCTTCATGGACAGCGAGATACGACGACGCTCAGGGTTGATCTCCATGACCTTGACCTTGACATCCTCGCCCTGCTTAACAACCTGTGCAGGTGTATCGATATGCTTGGAAGACATCTCAGAGATATGTACGAGACCCTCAACAGAATCGCCCAGCTCAACAAATGCGCCAAACGGAACGATCTTTGTGACCTTGCCATCAACGATGGTGCCAACAGGATAGTTCTCAACGAGCTTCACCCACGGATCCTCGGTAGTCTGCTTGAGACCAAGAGAGATACGCTCGCGCGTGAGATCGACATCAAGAACCTCAACCTCAACCTCGTCACCCACTTTGACGACCTCAGAAGGATGATTTACATGGTTCCAAGAAAGCTCGGAGATATGTACGAGACCGTCGATACCGCCAAGGTCGACAAACGCACCGAAGTCCACGATGCTCGAAACCTGTCCCTTGAGACGCATGCCCTTCGTGAGCTTGGAAAGGATCTCCGTGCGCTCCTGCTTGCGGCCTTCCTCGAGAAGAACGCGGCGAGAAAGGACGACATTGTTGCGGTTGCGGTCCATCTCGATGACGCGCGCTTCGATCTCGGTGTTGAGATACATATCGAGATCCTTGACGCGACGAAGATCAACAAGAGATGCAGGAAGGAAGCCGCGAAGACCGATATCGAGGATAAGACCGCCCTTGACGACCTCGATGACCTCGCCTGTGACGACCTCGCCGGCCTTGAATTTATCTTCAACCTGAATCCATGCACGCTCGTACTCAGCGCGTTTCTTGGAAAGGATGAGGCGACCGTCCTTGTCTTCCTTCTGAAGGACCAAAGCCTCGATATGATCGCCAAGGTTCACGATCTCAGACGGATCGACATCCTTGCGAATGGAAAGCTCACGAGCTGGGATAACGCCTTCGCTCTTGAAGCCGATGTCAACGAGAACTTCATCATGCTCCAGCTTGACAACTGTGCCGTCGACGAGATCGCCCTCATCGAACTCGGTCAGTGTGCCATCGATCATGGCGTTGAGTTGCTCATCCGAAACATCGTCGAATTCGATGACGGACGTGTTCTTGATTTCGGTCAAAACGGACCCCTTTCAAATACTAGGGACCCTTTGCTCATGATGAATGATACTTACCATGCTCGCGCGCAAAGGCTAACGAATAGTTTGTACAACCAGCATGTCTCAAGGGCCAATACTTATGCGCTTGTTTTTACAAGCTGTAAAAGTATAGCACGCAATATGGCGCGATATGGCTAAATCCAACGCTTTTCTGCCCTGATACATAATCATTTTCTATAACTTCATCCCATATCAAGAGCTGAGCATTTTCATATAGGGATCGAATAGAGAAGCCAATGAGAATAAAAGATAGAAAGCGACATCTACAGCGGTTCAGATCTGCCGGAAAACCTCCGACGTACAACCTCACCACTAAGATGGCCTACATCGTGAAGATAAGCCGCTGAGATGCCGCGCAACATCCAATTTATTTCGCCGGTTGTTCTAAGCCAGTAGCATCTCGCAGCGCCTGTGCAAGTTGGTCGGCGCAGCTTGTGGAGCGCGGTCCGCAAGTGTTTCCCTCAAGCGTTGCGATGACATCATCGACCTTCATGCCCTTGATCAGCTTCGAGATCGCCTTGAGATTTCCATTGCACCCGCCATGGAACACAACGTCTCCCACTGTATCGCCATCTGTCTCGAGATCGATCTGCTTAGCGCATACGCCACGTGGGTGATAGGTAAAAGTTGCCATTTTCTCTCCTTTTCGCTTTGTTTAGGACAATGATAAACAAACATTTCGAAAGAGAAAACGGCAACTGAAAGAATGGTCATCTGTGCTAGTTAAGCCGTGCTCATCTAGCGACTTGGCCAATGCGCGCCCCGCACCTGAGCTGCATGCGAGACGCGCCGCCCTCGCACCTAGATCGCCTCTGAGCCGCGCTCGCCGGTACGGATACGCACCACCTCTTCGACAGGCGATATGAAGATCTTGCCATCCCCCACGCTGTCGGTCCTCGCCGCCGCGCATATCACGTCCACGATGCGGTTCACCTGCGCACCATCGGCGACGATCTCGAATTTAACCTTCGGCACCATGTTCAAGAGTACCTCGGTTCCTCTGAAATACTCAGTCCAGCCGTGCTGGTTTCCGCATCCGTTGACCTGACTTATCGTCATGCCTGAGACGTCCGCTTTGAAAAGAGCCTCTTTGACCGCCTCCATCTTCTCCGGACGCACTATCGCGATAATTCTTTTCATCAATGTTCACCTCTTAATCCAAACCCAGATATGCCGGATATGCCGACTCTCCGTGTGACGCGACGTCGAGTCCTTGTGCCTCCTGATCGTCGTCGACGCGCAGGCTTCCCTTGAAGAGAACCTTAACGATCAGCCCGATCAATACACTAAGGATAACTACGAACACTATCGTGACAAGAATTCCCAGCACCTGTGAACCCAGAAGAGAAAGATCCCCTGTGTAGATAAGACCCCCGAAATCCGTCCATGATAGCTCAGGCACGCAGAATACGCCTGTCAGAATGCCGCCGACAATCCCGCCTACGCAGTGGCATCCGAAAGCATCGAGCGCATCGTCGTATCCGATGGCCTTCTTTGCACGTGATATCGCAAAATAGCAGATAGGGCTTACGATCAAACCCATGACGATCGCCGCCCATGGCTCGACAAAGCCCGCCGCAGGAGTGATGACCACAAGGCCAGCTACAAGCCCAGTCGCTGCACCTACAAGCGTCGGTTTTCCCACCTTCATACGCTCGACGATCATCCACGATATGAGACCTGCGGCGCTTGCAGCCACCGTGTTGAGCAGCGCAAGGGCAGCCACGCCATCAGCTGCAAACTCAGAGCCCGCGTTGAAGCCGAACCATCCGAACCACAAAAGAGTGGCGCCCAACACCACGAAAGGCACGTTATGCGGGCGATAGTTCAGCATCCCGAACCCTTTGCGCTTCCCCACGAGAATGCACAGGATCAGACCTGTAAGCCCTGATGAGATATGAACCACATCGCCGCCAGCGAAATCGAGCGCACCGATCATCTTACCTATGAGAGAGCCTTCACCGCCCCAGACCATATGGGCTAGCGGCGCGTAAACGATCAGGACCCACACCGTCAAAAACACGCAAAGCGCACCGAATTTCATCCTTCCAGCCACAGCACCTGTGATGATAGCTGTCGTTATCATGGCAAATGCCAATTGAAAGACGATATTGATGATGGAAGGATAGGCGGCGGCTGCGTCCTCGGCAAGCACGAGCGTCTCTCCGCCCGCACCCGCACTGGCCACAGCGAATGTATCGGGCACGCTTTCGGCCTCGGCGATAAGATCGGTCACAACGCTCAAGCATCCGATCTGATCGATGCCGCCGAAAAACGGTAGAGACCCGTCTCCTCCGTAGGCGAACGACCAGCCCGCAACGATCCATGTCACCCCAACAATCCCGATGGCGACAAAAACCATTACCATCGTGTTCACTACGTTTTTCCGTCTGGACAGACCTCCGTAGAAAAACGCCAGACCGGGCGTCATGAGAAGCACGAGCATCGTGCATATCATCATGAATCCGGTCGATCCACTATCAAGCATCTTTATCCCCCTTTTCATCTTTGGTTGATGTCTATAACCATTGAAAAGGAAGACAAGTGCACATCTGTTAAGACACTTCGGTTTTAACAAAGGGAAAAATAACTCTTATCGAAGGCGAAACCGCGATTTCACGCGATTGAAACATAGGGCGTTTTCGTAAGCGCAATCGGCCTTATTCGCTTGAGCGATCGAGAACGCATCTTCTGTTCAGGTGCTTTTGCTTATGAGGCAAGATGCTTAAGAATAGAAGTTGCGATGTCTTGCGCATCAAGGCCCACCTCAGCCAAGAGCAGGTCGGTGTTGCCTTGCATGATGAACCTATCGGGAATCCCGAGCACGAGCGCTGGCGCAGCATCGTCGATGCGGGCAAGTTCGGCAAGAACCCCTTCACCTGCTCCACCGGCAACGCTTCCCTCTTCAAGGGTCACGACCAGCTTACGCTCAGCCGCACGCGCGATAGCATCTACATCGAGCGGCTTTATCCAACGCATATCCACAACTTCAGTCGATATGCCCTTCTCGGCGAGCACGTCCGCAGCATGAAGCGCATTTTGAACCATGCGTCCGAATGCAAGGATCGAAACATCGTCTCCTGAGCGCACCACACGCGAGCGTCCCTGCTCAAGCATCCGAGCTGGTTCGATCTTCGCGCCACAAGCCGCACCACGCGGATAACGTATGGCAACTGGGCCGCTCAGATCAAGGGCCGTATGAAGCGCGTGCACAAGCTCAGCCTCATCGGATGGAGCGAGCACCCTCATGTTGGGGATCATGCGAAGGTATGCGATGTCGAACACGCCGTGATGCGTCGGTCCATCATCGCCGACGATGCCGGCTCTGTCGATCGCAAAGACGACATCGAGATTCGGAAGCGACACATCCACGACCGTCTGATCTATCGCGCGTTGCAAAAACGTTGAGTAGAGCGCGACCACGGGTTTTTTGCCCGCCGCCGCCAGACCTGAGGCCATGCCCACCGCTTGCTCCTCGGCGATCCCAACATCTATGAAGCGATCCGGGAACAACCTGCGGAACTCCTTGAGCCCCGTACCGCCCTCCATCGCTGCTGTGATCGCGACGATATCTGGATTAGCTTTCGCCTCTTCAACAAGAGCGGATCCGAAAACTTCCGTATAACTGGGAGCACACGTGCCTTTGGGGCGTGCCTTACCGGTCGCAGGGTCGTAAGGACCCACCCCGTGAAAACGCTCGGGCTCGCGCTCGGCAGGCTCGTATCCTGCGCCTTTCTTCGTAACAACATGCATCATCACTGGAGCATCCATGTCCAGCACGACTTTGAGGGTCTCGCGAAGCTCGTGGATGTTCTGTCCGTCGATCGGCGCGGTGCAAACAATCCCGAGCTGCTCGTAGAGCATCGCATGCGGAATGAACATATGCTTGGTGGAATCCTTCATGCGTTTGCCGAATTCAGCGATGGCGTTGCTCATGCGACCGCCGCTCTCAAGGCGCTCCTGTACGAATTCGCGTGTATCACGATAGCTGTGAGTAGCGCGGATGTTGCCTAGATGCTTCATCAACGCGCCCACATTCTTCGAGATAGACATCTCGTTGTCGTTCAGGATGATCACCATGGGAAGTTGCTGGCTTCCGATGTAGTTGAGTGCCTCAAACGCCATTCCGCCGGCCAATGCTGCATCCCCTATGAGCGCTACGATCTTCTCGTCAGTGCCTGACATCTGCTTGGCCTTGGCAAATCCTGATGCCACAGAAAGAGAATCCGATGCATGGCCTGATGGATGCGCGTCATATTCGCTCTCGTTAGGACGCGGGAATCCGGAGATCCCGCCCAATTGGCGAAGCGAATCGAATCGAGAAAGACGCCCGGTAACGAGTTTGTGCGCATACGATTGATGTCCGACATCAAAGACGATCTTGTCCCTCGGGGAATCGATGAGACTGTGAACGGCAAGGATGATCTCAACGGCACCAAGCGATGAGGCGACATGTCCGCCGGTCTTAGACGTTGTGTCAATTATCTGGGAACGGATCTCCTGCGATAAGATCCCAAGCTCTTCTTCTGTGAGGACGTGAAGGTCCGCAGGAGAGTTTATAGAGCTGAGTATGCTATGAGGATCAGTCAAATCTTCCCTCGAACTTCCCTAGCCTATAGATCGGCGTTCGGCGTGTCCTGCAAGTCTTGAGAATCCTCTTCAATGATAACGCTTTCTGGAGCATCGGAGGTCTCAGATGTTGCAGCTTCTTCGATTCCTTCAACCTCTTCAACCTCTTCGATCTCTTCAGGAAATATATCGCTCTCGCTAAGATCGCATGCACCAAGTCCGAGTTTCACGGCTTCCTCATAAAGCGAAAGAGCATCATCAAGCGAGATACCCTCGCGCGCGACCTCATCCGCGATCTCATTGAGTCTATCTTTCACATCCGAAAAAGACGGCGTCTGCTCATCCATCGTGGTGCTCACCTCAAATCCTTGATCCTTAAGAAAGCGCTTCGGCAGTCTTGGCACCCTCGGTTGTTGCGTCAACGCCCGCATCATCTGCACAAGGTGCATCAAGCTCATCCGCAACAACGAGCGCATCACCTTCGGAACCTTCCATCTGGCGCGCAATATTGCCAAGCATCCCGTTTATGAACTTAGGAGAATTGTCGTCTCCGCCGAAATCTTTGGCGAGTTCAACCGCTTCGTTGATGGAAACCGACACCGGCACATCTTCTACGTGGTTCATCTCGAAAAGCGCTATGCGCAGTATGTTCAAATCCATCAGAGGCATGCGGTCGATCGCCCAGTTCTCAGAAGACGATCCGATCATCGCGTCAAGCTCTTCCTTGTGATCTGAGATACCTCTGAGCAGCGAAAGCGCATAATCCGAAAGCGGTGTCTCAAGGCAATCCAGAAGCGACTCATTGATGAGCGTATTTACATCGATGTTCCTGATCGATGAGGTATATAGCACCTGAGCGGCGCATCTTCTGGCTTTTGTTCTGTCATGCATACGGGCCATTGTTGTTCTATCAGACCTTACTCGGGTTGCTCGAACTGTATTCCGTCGATATAGATATCGATGCTGTTGACCTCAATGCCGGCCTGGACCAGCAGCGCATCGGCAATGGCTTCACGAAGCTTCTCAGCAAGTTCGGGAAGAACGTAGCCATAAAAGACATCCACATGGATGGCAACGTTGAGCTTGCCGTCAACGAGGTCGGCTTCGATGCCTGAGTTGTAGGACTTGGACTGGAATACCGAACGGATGCCGGTGGTAGCCCTTGTGCCTACAGCTGCAACGCCTTCGACGTCAGAGGCGGTGATCGAGATTATGGTGTCGACCACGCCCGGAGAGAGCTTCATCGCGCTTGCATCAGAGTCTGTCATAGGAGATCTCCCATCTGGGTCTCGATGAAATCTGTAGTGGCATCCCCTGCAAGGAACACCTCATTTTCCAACACGCGCTTGTGAAAAGGTATGGTCGTGGCGATGCCTTCGATGACGAATTCATCTAGCGCACGTTTGGCACGCTCCACAGCTTCCTGCCTGTCTTGACCATGGCAGATGAGCTTGGCCACGAGCGAATCGTAGAACGGCGAGATCTTGGATCCCTGCTTAATGTAGGTCTCAACGCGAATCCCCGGACCTCCCGGAAGATCGAACTTCGTGATGGTTCCAGGACACGGGCGGAAGTTATGCTCGGGATCTTCGGCATTAATGCGCATCTCGATAGCATGCCCATTCGGGAAAAACGGTGCGCGATCGGCACAACTCATAGGTTCGCCCGCCGCAATGCGGATCTGCTCTTTGATGATATCGGTATCGGTGATCATCTCGGTAACAGGATGCTCCACCTGCACGCGAGTGTTCATCTCCATGAAGTAGAAGCTGCCGCTCTCGTCGAGCAGAAACTCGATCGTTCCGGCGTTGCGATAGTCGACAGCGCGCATCGCCTTTACAGCAGCAACGCCCATAGCGCGTCTAGTCTCATCATCGAGCGCGGGCGATGGCGCCTCCTCCAAAAGCTTCTGGTGGCGACGCTGGATGGAGCAGTCGCGCTCACAAAGTGCAACGTTGTTGCCAAAATCATCCGCTAGCACTTGAATCTCGACATGACGAGGACGCAAAACGAGTTTCTCGAGATATACACCGGCGTTGCCGAAAGCCGCACCGGCCTCGGTGCAGGCCGCCTTGTATTGGCTCTCGAGATCCTCAGGTGCGTGGACCTCACGCATGCCCTTGCCGCCACCGCCGGCCGTAGCCTTGATGAGCACAGGATATCCCACCTGCTCGGCGAACTGTCTAGCATCCTCAACGGATTCGCAGATACCATCAGAACCCGGAACTGTAGGCACTCCGCAGGCCATCATGGTCTCGCGCGCAGAGGCCTTATCCCCCATGCGCTCAATGCATTCGGCCGAAGGACCTATGAACACGAGCCCTTCCTCGACGCATGCGCGGGCGAAATCAGCATTCTCGGCAAGAAAACCATAGCCGGGATGGATCGCCTGCGCTCCGGTATTCTTCGCCGCGGTTATTATATTGGCAACATTGAGGTAGCTTTGCCCAGATGGCGCCGGACCGATGCATACCGCCTCGTCCGCATATTGAACAGGGTATGTGTCCTTGTCCTCGGTCGAATAAACGGCAACGGTCTTCACGCCAAGCTCGCGGGCAGCGCGCATAACGCGAAGGGCCACTTCGCCACGATTGGCAATAAGGATCTTGTCGAACATTATGCCTGCTCCGGAACTGTTGGGATTGTCTCATGCGGCTCGATATAGAAGAGCACCGTTCCGAACTCGACCGGGGTTGCGTCCTCAAGGCAGACCTCACGGACCGTACCCATTTCCTCGGCGGTGATCTCGTTCATGAGCTTCATGGCCTCGACGATGCAAAGCGTCTCGCCCGCAGCCACTTCATCTCCAACCTTGACAAACGGCGGCTCACCGGGTGCTGGCGCCTCATAATAGGTGCCGACCATCGGGGCTTCAACCGCATACCATGTGGCAGGACGGCTGGATGCAGACGCAGCCGCAGGCTCCGGAGCTACAGCCTGTGGAGCAGGTGCAACCTGTGTTTGGGGAACAGCCGCTGCGACAGGGGCGACAGGCACGCCTTCACCCGGCATGCGCACAGCAATGCGAACGCCCTCTTCTTCAACTACGATCTCGCCGACGCCGCTTTCCTCGGCGACCTTGACGAGCTCACGAATCTGATTGATATCCACGTAATCGTCCTCCTTGGTACCGCTCGACTCCTGCTCGAGCAGGAAATCTACTTTTTCCGATGTGCGATGCTTGCTAAGGTAAGTGCGCGCCTCGTTGGGGAACAGCGCGTACATCAAAACGTCCTCTTCGCTGTGTGCGAGGTCTCCGATCTCCTCGGCCACTTCCTCATAGGTGGTGGTAACAAGTGATCCCGGAGCTATATTAGGATCGAGGATCTCAGAGTCGCCTGCAACTTTCGCCACGATCTCAGGATCCATGCGACCCGGAGCTTTTCCATAGAAGCCGCAGATGTAGTCCTTCATCTCCTTCGAGATGACAGACCAGCGTTTGCCTGTGAGAACGTTGAACACGGCCTGCGTGCCCACGATCTGTGAAAGCGGGGTGACAAGCGGCGGATACCCGACCTCGGCGCGAACCTTCGGGATCTCGACCATGACCTCAGGCAGACGGTCGACCGCATGCTGAATCTCAAGCTGGCTCATGAGGTTTGACATCATGCCGCCCGGAACCTGATGCGTGTAGACCTGCATATGTGTGAGCGAGGACACGCCGCGCTTGTAATGGCCGCGCTTGCGAATCTCTTCCCAATATTCAGATATCTCGAAGAGAAGATCAAGGTCGAGCCCCGTGTCGAAGCGGCTCTCCTGAAACGCGGCAGCGATCATCTCGACAGCTGGATGCGAATTGCCAAACGCCAGCGGAGCGTGAGCGGTATCTGCGATTGCCGCGCCCGCCTCTGCCGCCTTGATGATGTTCGCCGGAGCCATGCCGCCGACATAGTGACAATGGATGTGAACCGGAAGACCGATCTCGGCGTTGAAAGCCTTGACCATGCGCTCGGTGCGATAAGGCGTGAGCATGCCTGCCATGTCCTTGATGGCAATGCTGTCTGCGCCAAGATCCTTGAGCTGCTGGCCGTACTCCAAGAAGCTGTCAAGCGTGTGTACAGGCGAGATGGTGTATGAGATCGCGCCCTCAAAGTGAGCGCCGCAGCCCTTGATGGCTTCAGCATTGTCAACGACGTTTCTGATGTCGTTCAGCGCATCGAATACGCGAAAGACCTCAACACCGTTTCTGTGCGCGGCCTCGATAAAGTGGAACACAATGTCGCGCGAATAATGCTTGTACCCCACGAGATTCTGCCCGCGAGAGAGCATCGAGAGCGGAGTGTTCGGCGTGTTCGCGTTTATTGCGCGGAGACGCTCCCAAGGATTCTCATCCAAAAAGCGAAGGCATGTGTCGAAAGTGGCCCCGCCCCATGCCTCTATAGCCCAGTAGCCCACCTTGTCCATCTTAGGGAGAATGGGGAGCATTTCGCCGAGCTGCATACGTGTCGCCCAGAGAGATTGCTGGCCGTCACGGATAGTTGTATCCATAATCTGCAGTCGTGCCAATTCATGCACCTCCTATATGGGTGTGAAGAGTCGATATTGACCAAGTTATTTGGAGAATTGCTTATGCTACGTTTAATGCGACATTTGAACTTCCGATTATACAACATAATTGGAGCGACTTGCACCCATACAAGCGCGGCGGCGCGATCGGGCGGCGAGAGTAGTTTCGATCGCGCACGTTTTGTGCCCACAAAGGTAATGCCGCAAGTTGACCGTGGGTGCGCATGCGCTTTTCATGCGCACGTTCTTTCTTCATGAAGCATTATGCGACCTACCTGAATGCGCGCATCAAGATCGGATGCGCGCCTACATTGTTCCACGGCAGTCATTTCATTCAACCCTGCATCTAGATTTCTCAGCGATAAAACAGTCCACTGGACTGTTTTCCATGCACGCTTAGGCGACGCATCGGGCACTTCGCGTCCTCGTCTCGAAATGACATAGAGCGCAACCGATTATGATCTAGCCCTTTGTCATCAAGGCCCTACCCAAGCTGCAACAATGAAGGCGCCTCGAGAAACTCGATCAAGCGCAAGTGCTTGACACCTTTTAGATCCTGCGTAATGGGATCCATTGACACGACGTATTTTGGGTATGAGTCATCAACGCAGTCAAACGCACCGAATTCCCTCTCTATAGTTGCATCATCCTGCATGAGGTATGCAGCTTGAATATAACAGCGCTTATCACCCTTCATGACCACAAAGTCAATCTCACCTTTACGGGTTCTTCCAACGTAAACCTTATAACCTCGAGAGACCAATTCGTTGTATATTACGGTCTCGACGATGTGCGAAAACTCGTTTTTGGTGCGGTTCTTCTTAGCGTGAAACAATCCAAGATCACAGGCATAAGCCTTCTTCTCATACCTCAAAGCGCTCTTCCCCGCAATGTCATACCTCTCTGCAAAAGACACGATAAAAGCATCTTCAATGTAGTTGAGGTATTCATAAACCTTGCCGGAAGACACCTTCATGTTGTTGCTTGTGAGCGTGTCGGATATCTTTTTCCCATTTATTAGGTTGGATGAATTGGCAATGAGAAAATCGAGCACGTTTTGGATAGGAGCGCCTTTTCCCACGTTATTTCGATCCATGATGTCGCGAAGGACGATGGATGTATATAGATCATCAATGACAACCTCTTTAGCCGCATCATCCGACTGTTCGCAAACGAGAGGAAACCCGCCCCATTGAAGATACTGAGCCAAGATACTCTCGGATGACGGCGCAGATTCAAATGGAAATTCCATAGGAAACACTATACCGGGATTCTTCTCATGCATATATTGTCTGTATTCCCTGAAATTGAACGGCATCACCTGAAACGAAACATACCGTCCGCTCAGCAGCGTTGCCATTTCCCCAGCAAGCAACCTTGAATTGGATCCCGTTATGAACACGCTTACCTTGCCCTCAGCTTGTAAGGAATTGACGACATCCTCGAATCCATTCACGAGCTGAACCTCATCCAAAAGAATATATGGTTTCTTTTTCCCTTTTATGCGCTTTTTCAAAAATGAATGCAGATTTTCCGGATTACGAAGCTCTTTTGTATCGAAAGACTCGAAGTTGACAAGCGTAATGTCCTCCATGTCGGCACCACCCGCAAGGAGCTCATCGCGAATTTGCTGAAGTAAGACCGATTTCCCGCAACGCCTTACTCCGACGATCACCTTTACGAGCTTCTGATCGAAAAACGGTCTTATGCGCTCGAGATATTCCGTGCGAACAACCATAATGACTCCTTGAAATATTCCATATTTTTGAAATATTTTACCAGATTGTGATTTTGTTTCAAAATTATGAAATAATCTGACCGAAGGATTACAGACCAACCCCGCATCCCTGTTTCTTGTCATCCTGTAATGCAAAAACGATCATGCCCGTGTCATACTCACTTTGTCTTGTATTCGCAGTTGGGCTTTCCTCGAAAATGCCAAATGAAATGGCTCGACAATGCCAAATGACCAGAGGTGCGCATGCGCCCTTCATGCACACGTGTCACATTCCCGAACCCGCGGTTGCGCGCATCAAGATCGGATGCGCGCCTACGTTGTTCTCATTTCTTGGTACCAACAATGGCAAAGCCACAGGTCTCCCGTAGGTGCGCATGCGTCCTTGCGCTCGCAAGGACGCCCGAAACATTGCGTGTAGGGCCTGCATGGCCCTGCCGCAATGTTTCGATAAGGATGTTTTTTGTTTGTTATGTTTCGCCTTAGCATATAGAAATGATTGCCGAGGTGCTTACAAAGCGAGTTCCGCAGGCGTAAGCCGAGGACTGTTTGAGCGACTAAGTATCTCGGTAATCATTTCCATCCAAACCCACAAAATGTGCGCATCAAGATCGGATGCGCACCTACGAAGTTCGCGTTTCCTCGGGTGCCAAATGTGCGCATGCGCCCTCCATGCGCACTCAGAAGCGTTCGGGATCATCCAGATTCAAATAGTCGATCGAAAGCAAAAGCTTGCGGCGAAGCTCCCAATCAGCAAGATCGCTCTCTAAAAGCTCCTCGATACGCTTTATGCGATGCAAAAGCGTATTTCTGTGCATATGAAGCTGCTTTGCCGTGTCGGTCATATTGCAGCGATTGTTGAGGTAAACCTTAAACGTATCAAGGTAGTCGGTATTATTAGCCAGATCATATGCGATAAGCCGCCTCACCATTGGATGCAACATCGTCTCTTTAGGCTGCATACTCACGACAAGCTGCATGCTTTGCTGCAAGACATAATCACAATACTCATGCAGGCACCTATCCTCATCTGTTGTCCCTATCAGATCAAAGCAATCCATAAGCTGACGCATAACCAAAGGCGAGTCTTTCAGATGCTTGTAAGGCGCACCCAAAAAAGCCACACATCCATAGCTTCGACAGAGCCTGTCAAGCGCTAAAACCCTGTCTTTTGGAAGATAGCTGTTGGAATCCACGCCCACAATCCCGATAATATTTGCACCACTTAGCGCGCAGATCATCCCTGGTACAGCCTCTTCAAATGCATTCAAGATGCTCAGGTACTGGCCGGCATGCGACACCGCATCTGCAAGTCGAGCAACAATCATGATGCGCTCGGCTGACTGAGGCTCACAAAGCCCTACTGTCTTTGCTGCATCCACAATCGCCGCATCATCGCGCCAGATTCCGTCAACCAAGTCGAGCAGAAAACGTTCGCGCTGATGCCCGCGACCGACTTTAAGCCTCTTTGTGCGTTTAGCCCACCTGCGAATACAAATCGAAAGCCACGACAGTAGACTTTTCTCTGCCCCGCCAAACGCTCGGTGGGGCTTTGTTTGGAATGCCCACAGAGACGCTATAGGATGTCCGCTCTCGGCGATGTTGCAGGTAAGCATACTCCAGTTCGCAAGCTCTATCTCGCGAACTCCATCCTTTGCAACCGGTCTTCCGTCCACCTCAAATGATTGCGACAGATGATCCACTATTTCGCTGCGAAGTGGCTTCTCATCGTTTAAGACACTCTCCCACAAAGGGTTGCCCAAAGGCTTCCTGTTAGCCGACGCGGCAACCACGTCAAGATTGACATCAAGTATGCATACCGGATACCCCACAAGCATCTCGGCATATTCCATGAATTGATCCAGCGCCAAATCATCACTGCTGGTCATGATCGCCCGCTCAAGATAGTTATAGCGCGCCATGATGGCAGATACCTCATTGATCAACTTGAACGGCTCAATATCGCGCACCACTATGATGTCGCAACGATTGCAGTTCTCCTCGCTGCATGCGTGTTTCGTATTGCAGATGATGCCGGTTCCATATTGAATGTGTTTACAAGGCGGAAAATTCCCATCAAGGCATAGATAGAGTCTGTTCTTATACAGCTGATACGAGTTCGGGTCGTATATCTCGAAACCCTCTATGGTAGGTGAACCTGCATTCGCAAAATGGGTGGAGGCAACCTTATCTCCAAGATCACGTGCAAACACATCGATCCCCAGACGCAGCATATCCATAATGCCCCCCTTGCTAATGAATTACGACATCTATACCCTTTGACACAAACGGCTCACGGAAAACCTTCACCTCTTCATCGCTGAGGGGCGTGGCCGCAAAGACTTTGTCTTTGGATTGCAGGCGCTCATGCTTTGCAAGTCCTAGAGTATGGTACGGCAAAAGCTGGACATGACTAATCGCATCTTTGAGCGCATAGCAAAATTGCGCCGTCGACTCCATATTCTCAAGCGTGTCATTAAAGCGCGGAATGACAGGAATACGCACCTGGATCTTGCCACCAAGGGCTGCTATGAGCTCGGCGTTTCTCAAGATGGGCTCATTTGGAACGCCGACCGTGCGCTCCAAAGAACGTGAATCCATATGCTTGAGATCAAGCAGAAACAGATCGGTGTATGGCAAAACCGCGCGCACGGAATCCTCGCTTGCAAATCCTGTGGTATCAAGAGCCGTATTAAGACCGCACCCCTTACACGCTTTGAGAAAATCGGCAGCAAAGGCAATTTGAGAGAGCGGCTCGCCACCTGAAAGCGTAACCCCGCCGCCTGACGCTTCGTAGAAATGGCGGTCTTTCAGCACGCGCGCAATCACCTCGTCCACGCTCCATCTTTTCCCGCATACATAAAGAGCGCCCGAAGGACAACTTTCAGCACATAGCGCGCAATCGTCGCACAAATCGCGATCAATATGAATGCGCCAGACCTTCTCCATCGATTCGCTAGCGGCTGAAAACTGAGCGTCCTCAACTATCGAGATTGCACCTTTGGGGCATGCCTGCATGCATCTGCCGCACGTATCAGAACCAATACAAGAGGTTTTCTTATAACACACCTGCGCGTGAAACGCCTGAGACTCGGGGCTATGACACCAAGGGCAGCGCAGCGGGCAGCCTTTAAGGAAAACGGTGGTGCGAATCCCGGGGCCGTCGTGGACCGAATAGCCCTGTATGTCGTAGATCATACCCGTGGTTGACACTTCGACTCCTTATTCATCGCATCTGCAAAACGTCCAAAAAATACGTGCGAATCGTCCAAATTCAACATAGCTGCAAGCCCAAACCATAGCTAGGTTCATTGTGCACAACGCGAAATGCTCGCTTCGTATGTTTCGCACCATGGGATATCCGAATTGTCGGTCACATCGATTCAAGTTGGGCGTTTTGCTACGAATCTCCAAACAATGCTGTGCGCTTTATCCGGTGACCTCAAAAACCGCACGGAATATAACTTCAAGCATAGAGAAAGGAGTGCCATGTATAGTTTCAAACCTATCAGTGAGCGCATTCAAAAAATGCACGATCGCATACGCGATCGCATCATCGAAATCGATGATGAGCGGGCAAAAATCGTGACAGAATCATACAAGCGCACGGAAAATGTGCCGTGGATGATTCGCATTCCGATGGCAACCTACGATGTATGTGCAAACAAAACAGTGCTTGTGGAAGATGATGATATCTTCGTCGGAAATCAGGCATCAAAGTTCTGCGCATCAAACGTCTGGCCTGAGTGGGACGGACCTGCTTGGGTTCTTGGCGAGATTGATGCAGGCGACATGTGGTTTGAGAAGGAAGACGGTCGCCTTCACCGCAAAACCGAAAACGTGAAGCTTGCCGTCACGCCTGAAGCGGTAGAAACATTCCGCGAGATGATGCCGTATTGGAGCACACACCGCTTCGGTGAGGTTGCAAAAGCTTGGCAGCCCGATGGCTATGAAGTTTTTGCCGAGTGCGGCGCTGCCACCTATAACGAGCGCATGGATATCGCAGGTCTTGCAGCGGGACATCTCATCCCCGGGCATAAAAAAATCCTTGAGCGCGGATACGCCTCCATTCGTCAAGAAGCCAAAGACTGGTTGGCCGAACATGAGGGCGATCTTATGGGTGAAGACACCGATCGCTGTCTGTTCTACAACTCTGTCGTCATAGTCTGTGATGCCGCTGAAGTGATGATCAAGCGATACGCACAGGCCTGTCGGGACAAAGCAGCTGAGTGCACAGATGAGGTTCGTAAGGCCGAACTTGAGCAGATGGCGCAAAGTCTTGAAAAGATTGCAAGCGAGCCTGTGGAGACATTCTGGGAGGCGTGCCAGGCGACACTTCTATACCAACTTCTGCTCTATGCCGAGGCTAAAGAGCCTGGTCTTGCGTTTGGGCGTTTCGATCAATACACATGGCCATATCTGAAAAGCGATCTTGAGGCCGGCCGTCTTAACGAAGAGCAAGCCCAAGAACTCGTGGATGCTTTCTTCTTGAAATCAACCTGCTTTTACAACGCAGCCCCACCCCCTGTTGTCGCCATGGCAGGAGCCAACAACACCTACCAGCACACAACAGTGGGCGGCACGATTCCTGAGACTGGTGAAGATGCTTCAAATCCTGTCACTTTCATGGTGCTTGAGAGCGTCGGTCGTTTGAGCTTGCACGATCCCACTGTCTCGCTTCGTATCCATAAGGAGACCCCGGAAAAGCTGTGGGATTGCGCGATCGCCACATCAAGCCTCGTCGGCGGACTACCGCTTTTCCAAAACGATGAAATCGTGGTTCCTGGCCTTCAGAAAGAGCTCGGATTCTCGCTTCGTGATGCACGCGACTACGGCGTGATTGGCTGTCAGGAATTTGTCGGCTGCGGAACGGACTTCCCCGCTCCAAACGGCATTACTCCCCCTCATGCGCCTGTACTTTTCGGCGTGATTTTAGACATGGCGATAAACAACGGCATCAATCCCAAAAACGGCAAGGGATGTCCCATCAAGACCGGATATCTCTATGAGATGGCTTCGATGGATGAACTCAAAGCAGCCATTGAAGATGTGGCCAGATGGGTTCTCAAATGGCACGTGACCATGAATAACTACACCGAGTATCTCATGATGAGACGCACGAGCCTGGCTGCGCTTTCGATGTCGATCGAAGGCTGCATGGAGAACGGCAAAGATGCCACACAAGGTGGTGCCAAGTACAACTCATATGGCGGCGTGGCGACAGGCCTTGCAACAATCGCCGACTCGCTTACCACCATCAAGTACATGATCTTCGACAAAAAGCTTATATCCGCAAAAGAGCTCTATGACGCAGTTATGGCTAACTGGGAAGGATATGACGAGCTTCGCGCCCAAATCCTAGCTGAAGTTCCGCACTACGGAAACGATAATCCTTATGCCGATGACGAGATGGCCTGGGTATGCGATTTGTATTACAGGCTTTGCGGCGAGTGCCACAGTGTGCGCTCGAAGGTATATAAGGCAGGCCTCTACGGTGCAGCTGACCACATCTCTCAGGGATATCAGACTTGGGCCACTCCTGATGGGCGCCGCGACGGTGAGCCTTTGGCAGATGCTACATCGCCTGCTCAAGGGCGCGATCTTATGGGTCCCACATCGGTGTTCAACTCGGCGTGCTGCTTCGATCATGGGCGCATCATGGACGGTATCGCGCTCAACGTGCGAATACATCCTTCCTCTGTTGCCAACAAGGAAGGCGCGGATAAACTCAAGATGATGACAAAAGCGTATTTCGAGCGCGGCGGCATGGAGGTTCAGTACAACATCGTGAGCGCCGACAAACTTCGCGCAGCTCAAAAAGATCCCGAGGCCTACAAAAACCTTGTCGTGAGGATCGCAGGATTTTCAGCCTACTTCACAGAGATGACCCCGGATCTGCAAAACGACATCATCAGTAGAACCGAAAACGTCTTTTAGAGAGCGCTTTATAAAAAGCCCATTTAGAGAGCGTCTTTAGAGATCCCCTGCAGAAAAGCCGTGTGGCATATACCCCCTCCGCCGGATTTTCTGCAGGTTCTCAGATACAAAAAGAAAGGAGAGTCAATGTCTGCAAAGCTTTTAATTAACGGTGTATTCACGGATTCATCCGATGGGCAGACGCGCGAATCGACAAACCCCTCGACCGGTGAGGTCGTAGGCAGCTGGCCTGTGGCAACCGAGGCAGATGTCAAGGCCGCGCTTGAATACGCTCAGGCAGGAAAAGTTGCATGGGCGGCAACCCCGATGGCACAACGCATCGCAACGCTTTTGCGCGCAGCTGACATCTTTGAAGAACACAAAGACGAGATCGCCGAGCTTATCTGCACCGAGATGGGAAAGCCTATCGCAATGGCACGCGGAGAAGCTCAGGAGGTGTGTGATCTCTTCCGCCTAACCGCATCTGCTGCACAGGTGCATACAGGAGAAGTCTTTCCCGATCCGAGCGCTAAAGGCGGCTCACTCGGAACGATCGCATTCACCAAGAGCGAACCTTTGGGAGTCGTCGTGTGCATAGGGCCTTTCAACTTCCCTGTTGCCACGCTTACCTTCAAGACCGCGCCCGCGCTCGTCATGGGAAACGCCATCATCATCAAGGCACCCTCGGAGTGCCCGATCTTGGTGCTGCGCTACGCCGAGCTTTTGAACGAAGCCGGGTTCCCTGCCGGTGTCGTGCAAGCGCTCAGCGGACCTGGAGCCTCCATGGGACAGTGGCTCGTCGCGAACAATCTGATAGATGCTGTTACCCTCACGGGCTCGACCGGAGTGGGATCGAAGATTCTCGAATACAGCGCGCCGTACTTCCATCGCACGCTTCTCGAGCTTGGAGGCAACGACCCTCTCGTCATCACAGATGGCGTGGACATCGACGAGGCCGTCGCGCAATCCATGTGCCGCGTAGCCAACGCCGGCCAGATCTGCTGCATCACCAAGCGCTTCATAGTGAATAACTCGATCAAAGACGAGTACCTCGAAAAGCTCAGTGCAGCTGTATCCGCGATACGCGTAGGCAACTCCATGGATGAGAACAACGACATGGGACCGCTTGTGAGCGAGCGTGCCGCCAAAGAGGTGGAACGCGCTATCGCCCTCAGCGTGGAGCAGGGCGCCAAGATCATGTGCGGAGGCGAACGTGACGGCGCGTTCATCACGCCTTGCGTGCTCGATTGCCCCTCAGATGCGGATGTCGCGCACGATCTTGAAATATTCGGACCTGTGTGGGCAGTGATCGGAGTCGATGGAGATGAGGAAGCGATCCAGCTTGCCAACTCTTCGATATTCGGCCTCAACGGCGGCGTTATCGCATCCACACTCGATCGTGGAATCGCGATCGCATCACGCATAGAGTCAGGCACGGTTGTCTGCAACGGCGAAGGAAGTTTCAGAAACCCGATCCACTGCTTCGGCGGATATAAGCATTCGGGGATCGGACGCGAGGGAATACCAGATCTTTTGGAGGAGTATTCCCAGCGTAAAACGATAGTCATCAGGGGATAAAGAATGCGCGAACGCATTTTGAAAACATCGACAAAAAGGAGATGAAAGAAATGACCGCAACGAAAGCTCGTAATGGAAAGATCCATTACGCATGGATCATCATGATAGCCTGCTGCTTCTTGCAAGCAGGACAACTTGGTATCATCCAGAATCTCTCGGGCGTGTTCTTGCAGCCCGTATCGGACTCCATCGGATGCGGACGCGGCGACCTGTCGCTTTATATGACCATTCAGGCATGGGCGACCGCAGCGGTCATGCCGCTTGTAGGACGCTGGCTTCCGACCAAGAACATCAATGTTCTCATGACGGCCGCCGCAGTGCTAGACGGCGGTGGGTTCATGCTTATGGGAACCTTCACGCAACCTTGGATGTGGTGGATCGATGCCGTCATCATTGGTGTCAGCAGTGCGTTTCTGTTCTTTGCGCCGCTTCCGATGATCATCACTAACTGGTTCAAGAAAAAGACCGGTCTTGCCATGGGTATTGCAACGGCATTCTCAGGCGTTGGTGCAGCTATCTTCACCCCGATCCTTGCAAATCTGATCGTCACCGTCGGCTGGCAGAGCTCATATTACATCGCCGGTGCAGCCTCGCTTGTTCTCACCGTGCCATTCACCGCATTTGTGCTGAAGTTCAAGCCCGCTGATGTTGGACTGACCCCTTATGGCGCATCTGCTGAAGAGACTGTTGCTCAGGCCAAGGCCGATATGGCAACTGGTATGTCTGTCAAGCGCGCATGGGCGACAGGTCTTGTCGTTCTTATCTTCCTCATCGGCGGCATCATGTCTTTGACCACCTCCTTCACCCAGCATATGACCGGATTTGGCAAATGGGTCGGTTTCTCTGCAACAACGCTTGGCCTGCTTGGATCGGCCAACATGATAGGCAATCTTGTCGGAAAGCTCGTCTTAGGTCCTCTCAACGACAAAATCGGCACCCGCAAGACACTCACCATCGGATACATCGTTGTGTTTATCGGTCTTATCATCACCATTTTCAATGGTGGCAATACCGCCCTTTTGTTCGCAGGTGCAACCATGTACGGTGTCGCATTCTCTATTCAAACCGTTATGCTCCCGCTGGTTTGTCAAACGATGTTTGGACCTAAGGACTATCCGAAGCTGTTCTCGTATGCCACGATGGGCAACGCCCTTATTGGCTCTGTCGGCATCTCCATTAACGGCGCGCTCTTTGATGCAACCGCTAGCTACTACCCAGGACTCACCTTTGTCGCCATCTGCGGCGTAGTGGCCATGGGCATGTGCTTCATCGGAATGGTTCGCGCCCGTAAGGTCGGCTTCGACAAAAACGACGATACGCCCGAGATTGAAAATGCAGCAACTCCTTCAAAGCTCGAAGAGGCTGTGTAGAGACAAAGTTTGACAACACTGAAACCGCGTAGGCGCTAAACCGCCTCAAAATCACCCGAAGAGGCCTGCTGTCGTGGATCTTCGCTTTGACAAGACTCTCCTATCAACGATCTGTTCAAGAGCGAAATTGCCCACAACCGGCAGGCCTCGCTGAAAGAGGGACATCAAATGTATGAATTCTCAGAAATGACAAAGCGTGTAGAGCGCATGAGAGCTGCCTATCGTGATACGGTGCCATATGTCGACACCACCCGATACAAGCTCGTCACTGAGTTCTACATGGCAAATAGAAATCTGACCGGCAATCTCAAGCGCGCGCTGAACTTCAAAAATATTTGCGAGAACATTCCCATCTTCATTCGCGAAGACGAGCTTATCGTGGGAAGTTACACGGAGAAGTTCAAGGCCAGCGCTCTGTATCCCGAATATAGCATCAGGTGGATCATTCCCGAGATCGAAAGCGGCCTGATCGAGACGCGCACCACCGATCCTTATAAGATCGAGGAAGCGGACAAGCAATACATCCTTGAGACCGCGCCATTTTGGGATGAGGAGTGCCTTTGTGCGAAGGTTAATCCCTACATTCCCGAGGAATACCAGCGCATGGCCAACAACTGCGTGCTCAACTTCACCGCACAGGACATCTGCCCGCAGCCGATCGGACACTTTGCACCGAACTACAAGCGCCCCATCTTTGAAGGATTCGCCTGCGTACGCGACGAGGCCAAGCGCAAGATGGACGAACTCGAGGCGACTGGTATGCCAGGAGATGGTGCAGACAGATACAACTTCTACCGTGGAGTTCACATCGTCACAGATGCGATGATCACGTTCGCCAAGCGCTATGCACAAAAAGCTCGTGAGATGGCCGGGAACGAGAGCGACCCTGAGCGCGCATCCGAACTTGCCCAGATCGCTGAGACCATGGATTGGATCATGGAAAATCCTGCGCGAGATTTCCGCGAAGCTATCCAGACGCTTTGGTTCTATCAGATGTGCGTGCTCATGGATGCCAATATGCATGGCACAAGCGTTGGACGAGTAGATCAGCTTTTGGGCGAGTTTGCAGAACATGATATCGCGGCCGGCGTAATCACGCGCGAGCAGGCTCAGGAGTTGATCGATCTTTACTATCTGAAGGTGGCCGAATGCAACAAGATCTGGGCCGCGCGCACAGCACTCTCGTCTCCGGGATACACCTCCGGGCAGCTCATCACTGTGGGCGGTGTCGACAAAGATGGCAATGATGCCACAAACGTCGTCACCTATATGTGCCTTGAAGCGATGGGCCGCATGAAGATGCACAGCCCTACTCAAGGCCTTCGAATCCACGATAACACGCCTGATAAGCTCTGGGATTGCGCGATCGCGGTTAACAAAGTTGCCGGCGGTGTTCCAGCGTATTTCTATGACGGCGCAATTCGGCCGGCACTTGAAGCTCGCGGGATCTCTCCTGAGGACTCGTGGGATTACTGCCTCATCGGCTGCGTGGAGCCTTCTATTGGTGGAGCGGAATGGCCCGCCTGCGGAGGATTGGGTATCAGCTCGTACACCAACTACGCCAACATCCTTCTTCTTGCACTCAATGACGGAAAGTCGTTCAGAGAAGGACAGGATCCTTTGGTGGATACCGAAACGCAGTTCGGTCCGCACACAGGCATGCTTTCGGATATGACCTCGATGGAAGAGGTCAAGCAGGCCTATCTCGAAGCGATGCGCTTCTGGGTCGACTGGGATGCCGCCATGATCAACATCTTCGAATCGGTGGCCAGACATGTCATGCCGCAGCCAGTTGTATCCGCCGCTATGGAGGGATGCATGGAAAGTGGATGCGATGTTATGGATGGCGGTGCGAAGTACAATTCAACCGGAATGTCGGGCATCGGATTAGGCAACGTAGTCGAATCCCTTTCCGTTATCGACAAGGTCTGCTTCAAGTCGGATCACTGCACACCGGCTGAGCTTCTGGATGCAATAAAGGCGGATTGGAAGGGATATGAGGAGCTTCATAGCTACATCGTAAATGAGCTTCCCCACTATGGCAACGGCGATGATGCAGCTGATGAATACTGCTCATTCGTAGCGGACTCCTATGCTGATTACGTTGTCCAGAAAACAGGCATCCGTGGAAACTACGCTGCTGGCCTCTACCCTGTCACAATGAATGTCATCTACGGCAAATTCACGGGAGCTACACCAGATGGGCGAGCGTCGGGATCCCCACTTTCTGATGGCATCTCCGCCGTTCAAGGGCTTGACACAAACGGACCGACCGCCATCTTGAACTCGGTATGCAAATTCGATCACACCAAATACTCCAATGGACTTCTCCTGAATATGAAATTCCATCCCTCTTCGCTTTCAAACGATGAGGGCGTGCGTAAGCTGATTGACCTGATGAAGACTTATTTCCTTTATATGAAGGGAATGGAGATGCAGCTCAACCTGATTTCAGCCGACACCCTACGTGATGCGCAGGCTCACCCGGAAAACTATCGCGACCTAGTAGTAAGGATCGCCGGGTTCTCTGCATACTTCGTAGATGTGTATAAAGCTGCGCAAGACGATCTCATCAAGCGAACTGAGCTTGCGTTGCAGTAGGCATCACCTGATACAGGCTGTGATAGGGCGTGCTTCATGCGCGCCCTTTTTTGGTGGTAAGTGGTTGACAAAGGGTCAGGCTTGATGTCATCAATCTTGAGCGGTTGATGTGCTCATATCTGCCTACAATGAAAATGATTGCCGAGGTGCTTACAAAGCGAGTTCCGCAGGCGTAAGCCGAGGACTGCTTGAGCGACTAAGTATCTCGGCAATCATTTCCGTCGACATAAGGGCTTTTGATTTCTCATAGCACAAAGCAAGTAACATGAGGCAGGATTTCATCCTGCCCCTACAATGGACCTCTCCCAATTTTGAACGATGAAGCATACCATCATCCCCGTCCCCTGATATACATCCCCTGACATAGAATCGACAACATTAAGCCCGACCCTTTGTCATCGGCGTAGGTGAACGGCGCCACTGCAGCGTTGTAAGGAAGCTACTCTTCGCCTGTCCAGCAATATGTGCAAACATTCTCAGGGTCGATACCGATCGCCTCAAGCATTCCAGGCAGCGACTGATATCCTAGCGAATCAAACCCAAGCTGTTCACAAATGGTCTTGAGCATGCACTTTCCGCGCTCGGTGGAACTGTCAGCGTATTCGGCCAAATGCTCTTGCCCCTCATCACCCTCAAGCTCTTGCACAACGCGACGCGCGATCAAGTCCATCTCGGATTTGCTGGACGAGAAGCTCAGATACTTGCAGCTAAACATGATCGGCGGACAGGCGCTTCGCATGTGCACCTCATCCGCTCCACACTCGTAAAGGAAATCCACTGTCTCACGAAGCTGCGTACCTCGCACGATCGAATCGTCCACGAAAAGCAGCTTCTTATCACGGATGAGCTCCGGAATGTGGATCTGCTTCATCTTCGCCACACGATTGCGAATCTCCTGATTGGTTGGCATGAATGAACGCGCCCACGTAGGAGTGTATTTGATGAACGGGCGCGCAAACGGAGTCGAGCATGCCTGCGAATAGCCTATCGCATGCGGAACGCCAGAATCAGGCACGCCTGCAACGTAGTCGACCTCGGGAACACCGCCCGCCGCCGCCTCATCACGAGCCATTATCTCGCCGTTTTTATAGCGCATGCACTCGACGTTTACGCCCTCGTAATTCGAATTCGGGTATCCGTAATAGACCCAAAGAAAAGCGCAGATCTTCATCTTATTGCCTGCAGGGGCAAGCGTCTTGTAACCGCTAGAATCGATACGGACTATCTCGCCCGGTCCGAGCTCATATGCATCATCATAGCCGAGCTTATGATAGGCAAACGACTCGAAAGACACGCAGAACCCGTCATCATCACAACCGATGAGAACAGGCAGACGCCCAAGCCCATCGCGAGCCGCAATGATATCGCCCGCCTCATCCATGATAAGCAGCGTCAGCGATCCGTCGATCTTCGACTGCGCGTATTTGATCCCGGAGACAAAATCATCCTTTTGATTGATGAGCGCCGCAACAAGCTCAGTGGAGTTCACCTTGCCCGAACTCATCGCCATGAACTGCTTCTCACCACGATCAAAAAACTCATCCACAAGCGCATCGGCGTTGTTAATGATGCCGACGGTGGTTATAGCGAACATCCCGAGGTGCGAACGAACAAGGAGCGGCTGCGGGTCTGTATCAGAGATACATCCGATGCCACTCATACCGTGAAACGACTCAATATCCTTCTCGAACCTAGTGCGAAACGGCGTGTTCTCGATCGAATGAATCTCCTTTTGAAATCCATCTTCCCTATCGAGAAGCACCATTCCGGCCCTGCGCGTGCCGAGGTGCGAATGATAATCAACGCCGAAGAAAAGATCCAGAACAACGTCACGATTCGAAACCGCTCCGAAGAATCCGCCCACGAAATCTCCTTAGAACACTGAATTGCGCCTAGTAATGACGAAGGCCTGCGGAATGTACGCAGGCCTTAAGAGGTAGAACTTACACGCGCTTGATGAACCTGCCGTCTCGAGTGTCCATCTGAAGCACATCACCGATCTCGATGAAGGTGGGAACCTGTACCTCGATACCCGTCTCAAGCGTAGCGGGCTTGGTAGTGCTGGTGGCGGTATCACCCTTGAAGCCCGGCTCCGTATGGGTAACCTCAAGCTCGACGAACATCGGCGGCTCGATCGAGATAAGCTCATCCCCTGCATAGAGAAGAGATGCCTCGTCGTTCTCTTTGAGCCACTTGGCAGCATCGCCCACAGTGGATGCCGGGATCGCTAGCTGCTCATAGGTGTCGTTATCCATGAAATTGAAGTCAGCACCGTCGTTGTAGAGGTACTGCATCTTCTTTGTCTCAAGGCGAACAGAGTCAAACTTTGTGCCAGAGTTGAAGGTGTAGTCGACCACACGGCCAGTCTTGATGTCTTTCAGCTTGGTGCGCACAAACGCACCACCCTTGCCCGGCTTGACATGCTGGAACTCTACGATCGTGCACATCTTGCCATTGTTGACTATGCACATTCCATTACGGAAATCAGCTGTTGATACGGTTGCCACGAATATTCCTTTCATTCGATCCAAGTGTGGCTATTATAACGCACGAAAAGGGGCTAGGTGGGCATCATAGCCGCAAAGAGCGACAAGGCTCATCTTCGTCACCGATTAGGTGTATCATAGGTGTTTCCCAAAAAAAATTCAGAGCGAATAGAATAGTGGCGAAACAACAGATGCACTAGCGCCCAAACGCCGATGCATCCTAGCCCTTCGAACGCTCAAGCAATAGCTCGAATAATAGCTCGAATAATAAGGACCGCCTTTGTTCAACAAGATGGACATATCTCAACTCTCGAACAAAAAATCGTTCGATCGCGGCTTGACCATGGCCAGATGCGCCGAGAATATCATCTCAAGAAAAGTCAGTCGTCTTGAGGATGCCTCTGAGATCTCCGGGAAGGTCAGAAGCGCTAGCGGGCTCAAAGAGTACTTCGATTCAGTGATCGTTGTGGACAGAGACATGGATCGCGTGATCGATTACGAGTGCAACTGTCCCGCCTCGGTCCGATTCAACACCATGTGCAAGCACTGCGTGGCACTCGGATTAACATTTCTTGCCGAGCCGAAAACATTTAATGGATTTCAAGCCGACACCTCACCCAAGACAAGTAGGTCTCTTGCAGGTTTCATGCAGATCGAAACCGCGTCAAACGGCATGATCTCACAAGGCGGCAAAGTCCATATCGACGTGGAGCTGATCCACGATTTCGGGAATTGGAGCGCGCGATTTGACATAGGCGACTCGCAAGCCGGATACGTGATGCCAAGCCCCAAAGCATTCGCCCACGCGATGAAGCTCGGCACGTTTGTATCCTACGGCAAAAAGCTCGCCTTCACGCACACATTAGATGCATTTGACGAATCCTCGGCGCAGATAGCCAACATCATCACGCATGCGGTCGAGCTCCGCTCGGACATCGCTACTGGCCCCAAATCGTCATCCGCACGCACATCTTCTGTCAGCAACACGCGCGAGATCGAACTCAACGAATTCGAGGTGGCCGACATCCTTGATGCGCTCGGAAGCGCCACATTCAAGTTCACCGACACCGCTCGATCGGCTAAGGTCTTCAACATGCATACGCTAGAAGAGGATCCAGACATCCCGCTTCGTATCATCGAGAACGAAGGCGAAGGCTTCAAGATCATGCGCGATCACGACTTCGCTATCGCTTCTTCGGGCCGCTCCACCTATCTTTTCATGGACGATGTCGCCTATCGCTGCTCCAAAAAATTCTCAAAGGCCACACGCTTTTTGGAATCCGTATACCTCTCAAATGACGATGAGCTGATCCTGTCATATAAGGATGCACCGCTGTTTTGCGCAGCCACGCTTCCCGATCTATGCTCCGCTCTTGAAGTGAAAGCCCCCGCGAAGCTACAAAAGCTCATGCGCATCGATGGCAAGATCGCCTACTTCTTCGATCTGATCCGCGTGAACAAAAAGGAGATCATCACCGTTGAAGTACATGTCGCTTACGGTGATTACGAATTCATGCTGGCAGATGGGAACAACGACGACATAGATATGATCTCCTACAGAGTGAATCGCGCAAGTGCTCTGACGGGCAACGACGAAGATGCGCGAAATCCAGAGGATCAGGGCTTTGCAGACGCGCACATCGGGGAATGGAAGACGCTCGGGCAAGCCGAAGAGGACGAGCTTATGCCTGTTCGAAATGAGCGTTTGGAGCGATATGCGCTCGATGCGCTCAGCCCCATTTTCGACCATACGCTTAGGCTTGAGATCTCGGAAGAACAGCATGTCGGCGCGCTCCTATTCGGGGGTTTGGAGGCTTTGCGCGAGATCGGCGAGGTGTTCACAACATCTAACTTCGACAAGCTGCTGAACGCACCGTCTCCGAAGGTAAGCCTTGGATTGTCGATCGATGGCAACCTGCTCAATATGGATGTGTCGCCAAGCGATATCGACCGAGATGAGCTGGTGGCCGTACTCAAGAGCTACAGACGCAAAAAGCGCTTCCATAGGCTTCGCAGCGGGGCCTACCTATCGCTTGCCGATATGGAGCTTGCGCACTTCTCGAGACTGGCCGAAGACCTTTCGCTCACCGATGATGAGATTCTGAACAACACGATAAACCTGCCAGCATACAGGGCATTTCTTCTGGATCGTGAATACACCGACATCGTACGCGATGACACCTTCGAACAATACATCAGCTCATTCGATCAGGTGGATCAGTCCGCGTTCAAGGCTCCGGACAGTCTTGCAAAGCTTATGCGCCCCTACCAGCTCGAAGGATTCAAATGGCTCTCAGCGCTCTCCGAGCTCGGATTCGGAGGCATTCTCGCCGATGAAATGGGTCTTGGCAAAACACTGCAGATCATAAGCCTGATCCTCTCCAAATTCGAAAGCGGCGCACTCGATAGACCCGTACTGATCGTATGTCCCGCATCACTTGTTTACAACTGGGTAGAAGAGTTCACGCGATTCGCACCTGCCGTGACAGTCGCACCTGTTGAAGGACTCAAGGTAGAGCGCTCACAAATTCGTCGCAAGAGCGATGTTAATGTGTTTATCGCCTCGTACGACATCGCGCGCATCGATGTCGACGCTTTCAAGAAGATGGCGTTTTCCTATATCGTTCTCGACGAGGCGCAATACATCAAAAACCATGCAACAAAGACCGCGAAGGCCGTTAAATCGCTTGTGGGAGATCATCGCTTTGCGCTCACAGGCACGCCGATCGAGAACCGCCTATCTGAGATCTGGTCCATATTCGATTTCCTCATGCCGGGATTTCTAGGAAGCTACGCATATTTCATGCAGCGCTACGAGGTGGGAATACTTGGCGGCGATGAGGTGGTGGCCGATCGCTTGCAAAGCCTTGTCGAGCCATTTGTGCTGCGACGCCTTAAAGACAACGTTCTCACCGAACTTCCCGAAAAGATAGAAAGCGTCATACACGTGCCGCTTACAGGCGAGCAGGCTAAGCTGTACGCAGCAAGCGAACAGAACCTTCGTGAGACGCTCAACTCACAAAAGCGCGCGAACGCAAGCCGCATCCATAGGCGCGGGCTTGATGGCTCGACCGGCCCCAATAGGACCATAGAAGTGCTCGCAGAGCTTACGCGTCTTCGGCAAATCGCTCTCGACCCATCGCTTGTATTCGAAGGATACAAAGCCGGTGCAGCCAAAGCGCCAGCGATCATGGAACTTGTAGAGCAAGCGATCGACGGCGGAGAAAGATGCCTCGTGTTTTCGCAGTTCACAAGCTATCTCGATATCCTGAAGCGCGAGCTTGCCAGGCGCGATATATCCTTTTTCGAAATAACAGGTGCTACCGCCAAGCGTGAGAGACTTCGTCTTGTGAATAAATTCAACAATGGTGACATTCCTGTGTTCCTCGTCTCGCTCAAAGCGGGAGGCACCGGACTGAATCTCACCGGCGCATCGGTAGTGATTCATGCTGACCCATGGTGGAACGCGGCAGCCATCAATCAAGCCACCGACCGCGCGCATCGCATCGGCCAGCAAAAAACGGTCAACGTATACAAAATCATCGCGAAAGATACGATTGAGGAGCGCATTGAGCTCTTACAAGAAAAGAAAACGCTACTTGCAGATTCGATCATCAAGCAGGCCGATGCAATATCTCTTGCGAACCTCACGAAAGACGAGCTAGAGTATCTGCTCAGCGACTGAGAGGGCTAGTGCGCAAAAGATTTCGATTACGCGAGCACAAAATTCAAACGCGCACTTTGCATATCAGCTTCGACAAGCTTCACGTGTATGCTTTGTCCTAAGCGGAACGTCTTTTGCGTATCGCTTCCGCGCAGCACATAGCGCACCGGGTCAAAGATGAAATACTCATCCCCCAAACTACGAACAGGCACAAGCCCCTCCGCACAATTATCTAATCGAACATACAGCCCGTAGTTCGCCACACCGGATACAACCGCATCGAATGTCTGGCCGACGAACTGCTCCATATACTGGACGATCCTGACCTTCTGACTATCCTGTGAGGCCGCCTCGGCAATGCGCTCCATCTCAGATGAGTGCTCCGCAATCCATTTCAGGGAATTGACCTCTTGATCAAATTTCTCGGGCCGCTTCAACAGCTGAGCCTTCAACATCCTGTGAACCACAAGATCAGGATAACGCCTGATCGGACTGGTGAAATGACAATACGCCTTGAGCCCTAAACCATAGTGCCCAACGTTTTGCGGCAGATAGACCGCACGCATCATCGCACGGAGAAAGAGCATCGTTATCATCTCGAATTCGACGCGACCCTCGCATTCATCGAGAACATCTTGTATGGCATGCGGATTCCCGCACAAAACGCCGTCTGCGAGCGCCTTTTTGAACCAAGGAAACTCCTGAAGAACAGCAACCACTTCTGAAAGCGCATCTTGGGCAGGCTTTTCGTGATCGCGATATATGCAAGGCCAATGTCGCTCGAAAAGATGACTCGCCACCACCTCGTTTGCGAACACCATAGCCTCTTCAATGAGCTCGGTGGCATCGTTTTTCTCCCGCACGACTATGCCGGAAACGTTGCCATCATCATCAAGGAAAACCTTCGCCTCTTTCGTGGAGAATTCGATTCCACCCTGCGACATCCGATAACGCTCGCGTGCCTTTGCAAGCTTTGATGCATGTTGAAGGCGTGAGATCAGATGGCGAAAGAGCTCAGGCGAAAATGATGCCTCATCAGTTTTTGTCGCTTCGCGCGCATTGAATGCATCCGCGTTTGCGATGTCGCCTTTGATCATCGAAAGCGCATCGTCATATGAAAGCCTAGCATCGGAGCGCATGATGGCCGGATAGATGTCATAGGCCACAAGCTCCGCAGAATCTGTAACATACATATCACACGTAAAGCAAAGCCTATCCTCATCGGGACGAAGCGAACACAGATCGTTGGACAACTCTTCAGGCAGCATCGGTATCACGCGAGCAGCCAGATATACACTCGTAGCACGGCGTCTAGCATCCAGATCTATCGAACTTGCCCAAGGCACATAATAGGAAACATCCGCTATATGCACACCGTAGCGCCATATGCGTTGCCCTTTCAACTTAGGACCAATATGCTCAACATCGCAAAGCTCATGCCCGTCAAGGAAGATCGCTGCATTCGTCGAAGAGAATTCAACCCCGGCAATCGGCGCGAAATCCATTGCATCCACATCGATCTCGTCAAGCGATATGGCATCATCGAAATCCTTCGCGTCCGCAGGATCGATCGTAAAGACAAAACGTTGTCGGATGTCGCGGTAACCCTGTGCAAGCGCACCTGCAACATCAAGCGAAGAGCCGCGCGCCTCATCGAGGCTAGCCTTGGAGAACTCGGTTTCCAGAGCATGCTTTGCGATAATGCGCTCATCTGTCAGGGCCGATATCGACTCATCGCCAAGCACTTCCTCCACAATGCCTGTAGCAGATGTCTTGCGCGTGGGATATTCGGTTATTCGAACCTTCACGATAGCCCCGTCAGGCACATCCGGGGATTCTCGTCGAAGCGTAAAGATGTCATGCGTGATCCGCGTATCATCAGGCACAACTATGCCAAAAGGCCCTGCGACCTCGTACCTTCCAACAAGAGTGCTATGAGCGCGCTCCATTACGCGCACAACGCGCGCTTCCGCTCTTTGCGATGAGGCCTTGGTCGCAGACGAGGGTCCTTGACGGCGTTTCTTTGCGTTCTTCTTGTCCTTTGAGGAAATGCGCGCAATCTGCACAAGATCGCCGTCGAATGCACCGTTGGTCTTAGACGCAGGGACGAAGAACTCCCCTTCGGCAGTCTTGACAAATCCGAATCCTCGAGAGTTCCCCTCAAAGATTCCCTGTGGATCGGCGTGCTGCTTGCGCCTAGTCTTCGGTCTGCGGCCGGCCATCAATATACCTTGCCTGAAAGCGCGCTCTACTGCTCGCCTATGAGCGAACGGGCGACATCGTATGCAACTGATAGCTGGTTGTCGTTTTCAGGGTCTTGCGGATCGTCTGCAACGGCGATATCGGGGATAACCCCTACACCATTGATGGCATGCCCGAGCGGAGTCAGGTAATAGCCTGCCGTGTAGCGCACAGCACCTCCGAAAGTGAGCTCACGAACAACCTGGACGGAGCCTTTGCCCATCGTGGTCTGCCCGACGATGGCCGCACGCTGATTGTCCTTCATGGCAGCAGCAAGCACCTCGGTAGCCGCACACGTATACTCGTTCACAAGCACCACCATAGGAGCTGCAGAAATGGTCTCACCGCTGGCGTTTCTGGTAGTGGTGCCGTCTTTGGTCTCGATTCCAACAAGCACTCCGCTTTGGATGAAAAGGCTTGCAGTATCGAGAGCTTGGGTAAGATATCCACCCGGATTATCGCGAACGTCGAGCACGAAGGCTTGCGCACCTTGTGCGGTCAGGTCCTTCACAGCCTGCTCCACCAAATCAGAGGCGTTGCTCGTGATCTGTCGCAGGCGAATGTAGCCCACATTTTCGCTAAGCTCGTATGTGACGTTTTGCTCAGTATAGTTGTGACAAGATAGTGTGGTCGTGAACTCGGTGCCACGAGTGGCATCAAGGCTGATCGGGCGCATCCACGTGATGATGACGTTCGCGCCATCCTCTCTGGCAAGCGCACCGATTACTTCTATGGTAGACCATTTATGGCTGGAATCGCCGTCGATAGCCTCCACGAAATCACCTTGCGTCACCCCGCGCGCCTGCGCCTCGGAGCCGTCAAGCACGTCGACCACATACGCACGCCCGTCATAGTCGCCAAACAAAACGCCTATTCCAGAGTAGGGTTTGTCGGCTGTTTCCTTGATATAGTTCTCATAATTCTCGGAATTAAAATACGTGGCATAAGGATCTTGCGTGGACTCCATCAAATTTGCGAGCATGAGCTTCGTGGCATCCTGAAGCTCGATGTTGTCCATGCTGTATGTAGCAAGGATGTCCTCAACCTCGCCGATGCGCGCTGATAGTGCATCGTATGTGGTTTTCGCATTGGTGGAACTGGTGGATTGCTCAGAGCCCTCAGGCGTTTGGATGCCAAGCGTATGCATCAGCTGTAAGTTCGAACGCGCAGCGAATCCCACAACGAATGCGATGACAACGGCGACGAACATCACCATCAAAAGCCCAATATGCTTGTTGCGGGCATGCATCCTCATAGAAGCCGAAAGCTTCTTGAGCATGGCAGTATTTTGCCGCTTGGTTCCCAAACCACTACCGAATCGACGTGACTCTACTAGACCTTAAGATAGCGGCGCATAGCGATCGCAGAACCAACAAGGCCGATGACGAGTCCGGCGACGACCAAGATCACATAGATCCCGATATACACCAGATCCGGCACGGAGAAATCCAAGAAACGGATGGCGTTTTCAAGCTGTGGAAGCGCAAACATACGCAGCAGCTGAATGATGCCGACCGCAAGAAGCGATCCGATGAGTGCATGCAGCGCACCCTCCATAAGAAACGGCCCACGGATGAATCCGTTCGATGCACCTACAAGGCGCATGATCGCAATCTCCTTACGGCGTGCAAGGATAGCGAGACGGATCGTATTGTTGATGAACACGAGCGCGATGAAGATGAGCAGGATAATGAGGGCACCACCGATATAGCGTACGTAATTCGTTATCTGAAAAAGACGTTCAACCGTGCCTTGGCCGTACTTGATCGAGTCTGCAACATCGTTAGGATCCTCGCAGATCTGCCCATAAGTAGCGTTCGTTTCGATAGCTTTTGCCACGCTTTCTACCGACTGCGGATCGGTAAGTTCGATATCGATCGACGCAGGCAGTGGGTTTGTACCGTCAAGCTGCTCGATGATCTCGGGGTTCGAAGTCATCGAACTGCTGAAATTCTCAAGCGCTTGGTCCTTGGTGGTGAAACCGACAGAGGCGACATCAGGCATGTCACGGATCTCGTTCATAACACGATCTATATCGGAATCGGGCGCCTCGTCGGAAACGTAAGCGGTAATAGACACTTCGCTTTCCACAGATGACATCAGGTTTTCAAGCATCGAGCCTGCCACCAAAAACACACCGATGATCAACAACGACAAGAAGATCGTGATGATCGAGCCCAGCGCTGTTGATAGGTTACGAGCGAACCCCTGAAGCGATTCCTTAAAGAAATAACCGATACTAGACATCGAAGCCGTACACCCCCCTGTCTTGGTCGCGAGTGAGGTGTCCTCTATCAAGGGCGATGACGCGACGGCGCATGTTGTCTACCATTTCGCGGTCATGCGTAGCTACGAGAACAGTGGTTCCCGTACGGTTGATCCTCTCGAGAAGGTCCATGATGCCTCGCGATGTCTGCGGATCAAGGTTTCCTGTTGGCTCGTCGCAGATGAGCAGCGGAGGACGATTCACGATGGCGCGTGCAATTGATACACGCTGCTGCTCGCCGCCAGATAGCTGATCGGGCTTCTTGTTCACCTTTTCTTGCAGACCGACAAGGCGCAAAACCTCAGGAACCTGAGTGCGAACAACATGCTTAGACTTGCCGATTACCTCGAGCGCGAAAGCGACGTTTTCAAACACCGTCTTGTTTGGCAGAAGCTTAAAGTCCTGGAAAACGCATCCAATGTTACGACGAAGATAAGGAACGCGCCAGTTGCGCATCGAGCTTAGATCTTCATCGGCAACATAGATATGACCCTGTGAGGGCTTTATCTCACGAGTGAGAAGCTTAATGAACGTGGATTTTCCCGATCCGGAATGACCTACAAGAAACAAAAACTCGCCAGCATATATCTGAAGTGAAACATCAGAAAGCGCCGGTTTATTTGGCTGTGCAGGATAAACCTTCGTTACATGCTCAAATGTGATGACAGGCGCACCTAGCTGCTGATGAGTTTCGTTCACATCAAGCACAGGAAGCGCCTGTGAAAGTTGTGATGTTAGTTGAGCCTTGGACTGCATGGGGTCTATCTGTGCGTGCCCCGGTCCATGGGCGCCCACGCGTGATCGTTGGCCACGACCTCTGATTTGTGCCACAGTATGCTCCGTTCGAAATATTCTCTTTACTGAGACGTAGTTAGTGTAATTCTAGCAGTTATCGAACTACTTGCAGAGGTTTTTCGCCGAATCCACAATACTCGCCGCATCAAGACCGAAGAAACCGAGCAGTTCTTCGAACTCACCGGACTTGCCAAATCTGTCCTTTACACCTACGAACGCGCAGGGCAGAGGGCGGTTTTCAGCAAGAAGATGCGCCACCGCATCACAAAGTCCGCCGTTTATGGAGTGCTCTTCGCAAACCACAACGCGCCCTGTCTTCTGCGCGGATTTCAGGATGGTTTCAGAGTCAAGCGGCTTTACCGAGAACGCATCGATGACCTCGGCGCTGATGCCCTCCTGCGCCAGCATTTCGGCTGCAAGCAGGGCTTGTCCGATCTCGACACCGTTTGCAACGATGGTAACATCCGAGCCTTCTCGCACAGCATAAGCGCGTCCGATCTCAAGTTCGACATCGTCATCATAAACACAAGGCACGGCGGCTCTTCCGAGGCGAACATAGACCGGCCCTTCTGTCTTGGCTGCAAGACGGATGGCGGCACGGGCCGAGGCGTAATCTGCCGGAACGAGCACGCGCATATTGGGAACTGCGCGCATGAGCGCGACATCCTCGAGCATCTGGTGGGAGCCACCGTCAGGACCTACGGAGATGCCCGCATGCGTAGGCGTGAGCTTGACGTTGAGCTTCGAGTAGCAAAGAGTGTTTCGGATCTGGTCGTAGGCACGGCCGATTCCGAACACCGCAAAAGAACCTGTGAAAGCAATGTTGCCTGCAAGAGAGAGACCCGCAGCCACATCGATCATATTCTGCTCGGCAATGCCCACATTAAACAAACGATCGGCATATTCAGACTTTGCCGCTGCGAACTTGGATGTCGTGGTAGAGCCCGTAAGATCGGCATCCACAGCAACGATAGGCAAGCCCTCATCTGCAAGTTCAGCAAGCGTTGCGCCTAAAGCTGCACGCGTCGCCTTCTTCTGCGCGCGTTGAGAGGAATCTGCTAATTTGATCAATTCGAACGCCCCCTATGCACCGATCGCGTCTAGTTCGCTCAAGGCCTGCTGCATCTGATCGGCATCGGGTGCCTTACCGTGCCAACCGGCCTGATTTTCCATGAATGAAACGCCTTTGCCCTTGACGGTCTTTGCGACCACAAGTTGAGGCTTTCCTGATCTTTTCTTCTTAGCCGCGTTGAGCACATCGATGAGCGCGGCGATATCATGACCATCCACATGGGACACCTCCCAACCGAATGCGGCGAACTTATCCCCTATGTTTTCAGGGTCGCACACATCAGAGATATTGCCGTCGATCTGAAGCCCGTTGTTGTCGATTATCGCCACTAGATTATCAAGCCCTTGATGCGCGGCAAACATAGCGGCCTCCCATACTTGGCCCTCCTCGCATTCGCCATCGCCAAGAAGCGTGAACACCGCAGCGTCATCTTCGGCAAGACGAAGCCCACAAGCAAGGCCGCAGGCGATCGACAAACCTTGTCCGAGCGATCCGGTAGAGACCTCAACACCGGGCAGCAACGATGAATCGGGATGTCCTTGAAGGCGGCTTCCGAGCTTGCGAAGCGTCGTGAGCTCCTCTGTCGGGAAGTAACCGCTGTGGGCGAGCGCACAGTAGAGCGCCGGCGCGGCGTGCCCTTTCGCCAAGATGAATCGATCACGGCCGACAAGGTCGGGATCTTCCGGGTCGTGGCGCATGACACCGCCCATATAGAGTGCGGCAAGTATATCAATGCAAGATAGCGATCCGCCGGGATGGCCGCTTCCGGCCGCGCCGATCATGCGGATGATATCTTTGCGCATCTCATTTGATGCCGATACAAGATCGTCCATTCAGATGTCCCCTAACATTGACTGATCGAAATGTCGAATACATTATAGATTCTACAGGACCACCAAAATACAACAATATCTCGAAATACCCTCGCTCGATCTATTGCGAAGCGCGCCACTTGTGGTATCCAAGCACGAACTCGTCGATATCCCCATCAAGCACCGCATCCACATTTCCCGTCTCGATCCCAGTTCTCACATCTTTAATCAGCTGATATGGATACAAAACATAATTGCGAATCTGGCTGCCAAACGAGTTATCCATGCGCTCGCCACGTAAATCATCAAGCTCCTCTTGGCGACGCGCCTGCTCAAGCTCGTAGAGTTTCGCCTTCAGCACACGGAAGGCAGCCTCTTTGTTTTGCAGCTGACTCTTCTCGTTCTGGCAAGTAACCACGATTCCTGTCGGGATATGTGTAAGACGTACCGCAGAATCGGTGGTGTTCACGCACTGACCACCCGGACCGCTCGAGCGGTAGACATCCACGCGTACATCGGCCGGATTCAGATCGACCTCAATATCATCGGGAAGCACCGGAAGTACCTCAACGCCAGCAAAAGTGGTATGACGTCGCTTCTTATCATCGGTCGGCGATATGCGAACAAGTCGATGAACGCCTGCCTCGCTTCGCAGCATCCCATAGGCGTTTCTGCCAGATATCTGGATGGTGGCCTTATCAAGGCCTATCCCCTCGCCGGGCACAACGTCAAGATCGGTCACCTTCCAACCTTTATCAGACGCATAGTGCGTATACATCCGATAAAGCATGTCAGTCCAGTCCTGAGCTTCAAGACCGCCTTGGCCCGGATTTATAGACACGATCGCATCCTCGGAATCGAAACGCCCCGAAAACCATGATTCGACTTCGAGGTCATCGAGCGCACGGGAGAGTTTCGCCACCGCATCCTCATATTCCTCGGCAAACGCCTCATCCTCACCCGAGAGTTCAAAAGCGGTGGTCGCGTCGTCGAGAAGCGCACACGCATCGTCGTACTTACCCAAAACAGTACGCAGATCAGAAGCCTTTTTTGACACTGCTTGCGCAGCGCTGGCATCATCCCAGAAATCAGGAGAAGCCATTTGCTTCTCGATGTCTGAGAGCTCTTCAGTTATTTGGTCAATATGAAGGAAGTTGCGCGCGTCGGCAATGCGGGCGGCAAGTTCGGCCAGTTCTTTAGGTTGCGCCATCTGTCATGCACCTTATGCGCCGTGGCACTTCTTGTACTTCTTGCCGCTTCCACAAGGGCATGGATCGTTCCTGCCGACATTGGCAAAAGGATCTTCTTTGTCCTTCACGAAAGTGGAAGCCTTGCTCTCCGAGGGCTTAGGAGTGGCCGGCATCGCAGCATCGATTCCCGCCTGTGTTGCGCTTTTTACCGTCTTTGATGCGGTATTTCCTTCGGAAAGCGCGTCTTCAGGCGACGAATAGCTGAGCTCACGATCTTGCGTGCCGTCCTTCGGAGCATCAATCTTTATTGATATCTGCAGACGCAAAAGCGTGCGAAGGAAATCGTCATACATCACCGAAGTCATGTTCTGGAATGCGCTGTATGCTTCGTTCTTATACTCAACGAGCGGGTCGCGCTGGCCGATGGCGCGCAACCCGATGCCGGTCTTGAGGTAGTCCATCTCCTGTAGATGCGCCATCCACTTCACATCGATGACACGCAGCATAATCTGACGGGAAAGGTTTTCCATCACATCATGACCGATGACATCTTCCTTTTCCTGCAAAACAGATAAAAGGTTGTCGATGAGCGCATCTGCAACCACTGCCGGGTCATCGTCATGATCGATATCATCGACCTTGAAGCCTTCCCTGCCCGACATGTTGAACGCCCATAACTCAAGGGCGCGGGTATCCCAGTCATCGCTAGCGCCGTCATCTGTGAGCATTTCAGCGACCTGAGCGTTCACCGCATCAGATACGATCGCAGGAATCTTCTCCTCGATGCTCTTGCCGTCCAAGATCGCATTGCGCTCTTCATAGATAGCCTTACGCTGCAGATTCATGACATCGTCGTACTCGAGAACGTTCTTTCTAGCCGCGAAGTGCATCGATTCGACCTGACGCTGCGCGCTCTCGATCGATTTGGAAACCATGGATGCCTGGATTGGCATATCGTCATCAATGCCGGTTTTTTGCATCATGGATGAAATGGTATCCATGCGGTTGCCGCCAAACAAACGCATAAGATCGTCTTCAAGCGACAGATAGAACTGTGTCACACCCGGATCGCCCTGACGTCCGGCACGACCACGAAGCTGATTGTCGATACGGCGCGATTCGTGGCGCTCGGTGCCGATCACACAAAGACCACCAGCACGTTTGACGCGCTCCTGCTCATCAGCGCAGATCTCTCTCGCCTCTTCAAGCACCTCAGCCTTTACATCTGCCGGGGCGAAAAGTTCGTTAGGATTACCATCTTCATCGAGTTCAGTAGCCTTCGGATCGTACCCGCGCTCGCGCAAAATATCCTCGGCCAAAACATCAGGATTACCACCAAGAAGAATGTCGGTACCACGACCAGCCATATTGGTAGCGATGGTAACAGCCCCCACCCGGCCAGCTTGCGCAACGATCTGCGCCTCGCGCTCGTGGTGCTTGGCGTTGAGAGTTTCATGCGGAATGCCGCGCTTATCGAGCAAACGAGAAAGGCGCTCAGATGTCTCAACCGACACAGTGCCGATCAGACAGGGCTGCCCCTTCGCGTAGCGCTCCGATATATCGTCGGCAACGGCGTTGAACTTCGCATCTATCGTGCGATATACAAGATCGTTCAGATCCTGCCTGGCCACTGGACGGTTCGGCGGAATGGCGAAAACCGGCAGGTTGTAGATCTGGCGGAACTCCGCATCCTCGGTCATAGCGGTACCGGTCATGCCGGAGAGCTTATCGTAAAGGCGGAAGTAGTTCTGCAGCGTGATGGTCGCAAGGGTTTGGTTCTCATCAAGGATCTTCACTTTTTCCTTGGCTTCAAGCGCTTGATGCAGACCTTCTGAATAACGCCTTCCTTCCATGATGCGCCCGGTGAACTCGTCAACAATCTTGACCTCACCATCCATGACGACGTAATCGACATCACGATGGAACAAAAATTGCGCCTTCAAAGCTTGCTGCAGATGGCTTGCAAGCTGACCGGAAGGGTCGTTATAGATATCGTCTATCCCGAGCATGCTCTCGATACGCTCGAGTCCGACCTCGGTGGCCGTGATCGTGCGCTTAGCCTCATCCATGTCGAAGTCCTCGCCCTCTTTGAGGCGTGGCATGACGGCTGCAAAACGCTTGTAAGTCTCGGCTGCGCGGCTTCCTGCGCCCGAGATGATGAGCGGCGTTCTGGCCTCGTCGATGAGGATGGAGTCGACCTCGTCGACCACGGCGAAGTGGTGACCACGCTGAACGCGATTCCCTGCAGAGGAAACCATGTTGTCGCGCAGGTAGTCAAAACCGAATTCCGAATTCGTGCCGTAGGTCACATCGGCTTGATATGCGGGGACTTTGTCGGCCGGACGCATGCCATTTTGAATAAAGCCAACCTTCATGCCCATGAACTCGTATATCTTGCCCATCCATTCAGAGTCGCGCTTTGCAAGATAGTCATTAACGGTAACGATATGCACGTTGCGTCCGGGGATGGCGTTGAGGTATCCGGCGAGCGTGGAGACAAGCGTCTTACCTTCGCCGGTCTTCATCTCTGCAATCTCGCCAGCATTGAGAGCCATGCCGCCTATGAGTTGCACATCGAAGTGGCGCAAGCCGATCGTTCGCACGCTAGCCTCGCGAACTGCGGCAAATGCTTCCGGCAAAAGATCATCTAGCGTCTCGCCTGCTTCATAGCGCTCGCGAAACTTATCCGTGAGGCCTGAGAGCTCCTCATCGCTCAATGCCTGCATCTGCGGCTCGAGCGCATTGATCTCTTCGACTTTCTCTTGATACTTTTTCAGCTCTTTGCCTTCACCAATCGAAAGCAGTTTGGAAAGGAATCCCATGTTTAGATGTGTCTTTCTCTTATGTTTGCGTGTCTGCCGATCGCTTAGCCTGAAAAAGCCGTGCTTGGTGCATATGCGTTTTCGATCGAACCTTTTTTATCAAGATATCATTCTAATACACGACGAACCTCTCAATGATATCTTCATGATTATTTCCCACGATGAAACAGAGTCGGATGATCCGGTGGAGTATTCCCCTTAATCAAGAATCTCCCATTTTGTTGGAAAAGCAACCCCTTCTCCAATCCAAGGTCGAATTGAAAAAGCGACTGATTTGCCCACTTCATCTTGGTATACCCACATATCGAGTCGCCTGAGATCAACATAGACATCATCTTTCACATACGGAAAGTAATAGTCGTTTGAGCCTCTTTCTATTCTTACCTTTGCAATGTCACCATCTTCCAAGCAATCGGTTATTACCCCTGTAAGCTCCCAAGTATGCGAAAACATTCCACCGCTGGAGTTTGGAGGTAAATTAAATGAGTTTGAAATGGTGGCATCCGGATTGAATGATTCGTATTTTTCGGAGTACTTATTTTGATCTTGGTGTTTTCTCGGTACTTCCTTTTCGGTTGCAATAAACTCTGTAGCATTATTGAAGTCATCGTTCTTTTGAGAAGTATTGTTTGTTGAGCATGCCACGAATGCGACAAATGCAAAGATGGCGAGGCATATCGCCATCGCCATTTTGTGCATATGGATGTATTTCCAATTTTTCATTTCTAGATCCTATCGAGAGAGATACCCCATACGTATCAGTATAAGCAGCACAGCATTTTTCATGCGCACGTTTTGTATCCCGAAGGCAACGTTACCGGTTGACCGTAGGTGCGCATGCGTCCTTCATGCGCACGTTTTTGTATCGCAGGTCCGATAAACGTATGCCAACCCGATAACCGTATCCGTTAAACTCGAATACGGTTCGTATTCGTGCATGTGATTATGTGCGCATCCGCACATACGGATACGTTTTATATGAAACGGCCTTACGCGCTTTGCACGAACGGCCTGCGGGGCGCAAAGCGCCCCGCGATTGCGCGCATCAGAAACGGATGCGCGCCTACGTTGTGCTCAAATCTTGATACCCACAATGGCAATGCCATAGGTCACCCGACGCTCCTATGTTGTCAAGAGGCTTCTTTTTGCTGGTTTCGACGGCGTTCCTCAGCGCAGAGCACGCGATAGATCTCACGACATACATATCGTTTGAGACAACGCATGATCTCACGTTTTGAAAGACC
>CAJUSF010000023.1 GCA_910588945.1 uncultured Eggerthellaceae bacterium
CACCCCAAGCTCGCGAGATGCCTTTATACAAGACCCGCCATGCTTGTCGATTATCCTCAAAGCTTTCTTCTTGAACTCCGGACTGTACATGCTCGATTCCTTTCCACGTAACTTCGTGTCCAGGAAATCGTCCGGGGCCTCAAGACGAGCCCCAAAGCATGCCCCAAGAAACACGAAGGCGTTTCAGTGAAAGGAGCAAGGGTGAAAGCGAAAGTTTTCGAACGCAGCGACACCACTTCAGATAATCACCAACATCCTTCCAGTTATGCACTCAATATGGTGAGAAATGTTGCTCAACATTTCCCACAAATTTTGCGCTACCTTTAATTCAGAGGGATTGCATTTTTATGCAATGGAATAAAGGAGCGCTTGATGGGAAACACGGATCATAAAAGCCTTAGGGTATTTTTGTCTTTTGTTCTAGCTTTCTCTCTTATTGGAGTTGCTGGATTACAGACGTTGTCGCAGGCTTTTGCGGATGAGATGAATAAAGCCATAGAAGATATTCAACCCTCAGAAGCTGAGTCCAGTGAGGTTGAATATGATGAATTGGAAAAACCTGAGGATTCGATTGATCCAGAAAATCTATCTCCAAAAGGTAATAAGATCGATGAAGAGGATCAGGTCTCTTTGCAATCAGACCAAGAGATCAAGCAATCTTTGGGAAATGGTAAGCCGCATTATGATTATAAATATGTCTACGAAGGCGTTTATGGTGGTGTATTTGGAGATGAATATACCATAGCAACGAATAGAGATATAAAGGATGGATGGTATGAGGAAACTGGTGCCCTTATTTCTGCATCACAAGGTGAGATGTTTGAAAATGGAATTGAGTTCTCTCCATATATTACTGAAAATGCTTTAAATAATAAGGTTAAATATATTCCTTTCAAACAGAACGGAAAATGGGGTCTTCTTGAGTTTGCAACCAAGCAAATAGTCGTCAACCCTTCATATACGAGGGTCTCGCAAAATTCTGGTGGATATGGAGGTGATTGTTGGGGTTTTTTGTACGAGGGAAGCTCTAACGCCGAGGGGATATATCCCGACGCGAAGGTTGTTTTCTTTCAAGGCGGTTCGGAGCTATTTAGTTACTCCCTGAATAACTACATAGAAATGCAAAGATATGATGATATCTTTTATTCGGATTATCGTCAGGCATGGTGTATTTCTTGGAACTGCAAATTGAACAATGGAAATACAGGCACTTCAGATATCTATCTATCGAACGATTTTGAGTTATCACCAGATATAAATTCACAAGGTTCAATAACGCCTGATGGGCATGAAGTGCGCTTTGCTAAGAATGATGATAATAAGGTTGTCGCAAAAGTCTCTGAGCTTAATGGAGCTAATCAAAAAACTGTGGTGCTGGATACCAATCAAACGTCTTTCTCGAACTTTTCTACCATCAGTAATCTAATATGTGTTAGAGGCTCAAATGGATTCGACTATCAGTATTTTAGTCTCAATGGCGAATTATTGCAGAGTATGAACGGACAGTATTTTCTTGGATTGGGGAATTATGTTGCGTATAGTCGGATTTCCTTCGTTGAGCAAATTCCTGTTCAAGTTTTCCTTGATACTAATGCATTGACATCTGCAGATGCTATATCCATACCAGCTTTAGGCGCCGACTTTCGATATAGTAATGGGCACTCTTACTTTGATTGCATAACGCCCGATAACAAGATCCAACGCTATGACGCTGAGTTGAATAAAATCTTAGAGTTCAATTCATCTCTTGATGCCAACGCATTGTATGAACAAGGAGAAAGGAGTTTCAACTGTCATATAGATGAATTGACCGATCAGATGTGGCTTATAACGGAATGGATTGGCAATTCATTGGATTATGATCATGGCAACAAAAAAGCTTTTCATGTGGTCAAGCGCGTCGGTGATTCAGAACGTGATCTTCCTTATACCTTTTTTGGCTTCTCGACTCCAAATATTAGGAGTTCAGGCATCCATGCAGATAAAGTCTATCTAATGGAGGACAACGATGAATTTAAACTGAGGGTGTTTGATCAGGATCTTGCCTTTTTTAAGGAAGTGGATTGTTCGACATTATTTCCTGAAGGATCGTCGATGAAAAAGCTAGGTGTGAATTCCGGATCTTATACGAAATTCTTGGGGCTTACCATTTTATATGCAGATGAAGAGGGCAAATACGTGTCTAAGAATTACACTCTTGACTCCCAATTCAACTTTTTTAGCGACGAATATGAGGAGATTAATTCTTTAAACGGAAAAGTTTATAAAGCGAAAAAGAATGGTAAATGGGGTTTTGTAGATTCCAACCTAAAACCATTAAGTAGTTTTTCCTATTACGATATAAATGTATGGGAGCTGTCAAATGGTGAGGCGTATTTTGAGGCATGGAAAAACTACTATGGCCTCAGGGATCTTTTTGATGAGAATATAGTGAACGTCCTAGGTTTTTCGTATTCATGGCTCGAAGATTTAGAAAATGGGTGCTATTGGATAGATAACAGCCTTTACAAAGGAAATTCTTTGACCGATCTTACAAAGGTTTCACTTTTGGGATACCAATTGGTAAAGGAGCGTCCTTGGTCATCTACGCGAGTGCTGTCAAACAACAATATAATGGTATACGTCAAAGATTCTGAAGGAAAAATTGGCGCGATCGATACAATGGGAAATGTGGTTATTCCACTTGAGTATAAGGATTTCAGGGAAAACACCAATAAGAAGACCTCTGGTGGCTATATTATGCTCAAAGATGACGAAGGCTGGTTCTTTGTGGATGCTGGAGATTTGCAATCGTCTGGTCCCAATAAAGATTGCGATATTTTCGGACATGATTATGAATCGGCAATATATGAGCCTACATGCACAACCGATGGATACACGCAGTATGTTTGCAAGCGATGCGGTTATGGTGAACGGGACGAAAGCAGCATCGTTGCGGCACTCGGTCATGATTATCGACAGCTGTCGTTTGAGAAAGAACCGACCTGTACGGAGGTCGGAAGTTATGATTATTTCGTCTGTTCCCGCTGTGGTGCCGAAGAGGGAAGCAGTGAAGAGCGACCAGCACTTGGACATCAATGGGATCCAAAAAGTCAATACATCCAATATCCGACATGCACTGAAAACGGATCGGCTAAACACGCCTGCTTGCGATGCGGTGTGGAGGAGGAGTATGTCGTTTCAGCATATGGTCACAGATGGAGCTATAGCCCTGAATGGACATGGAGCTCCGATTTTCAGACCGTAACAGCACGAACAGCCTGCACACATGGGTGCGGAGAATACTTGCCTTTGGAGGTGAGCCTTGACCACGAGAATGTTGAAGGAGGCACACGCCATTCCGCAGTGGTTAATATCTATGGACGCGATGTGAAAGATGGGCGACTGACGCTTGGTTGGACAGATGAGAACGGCGTTTCGCGTAACTTGCTTGTCAAGGGCGCACCGGTTGCCGACGGATTCTATGCATGGCCGCAAGATTTGAAGATACCGGCAGACGAAGGGTCTTCGATCGTTATCGATGTCACGCCGGTTCGTGAGGGCGGCATCTTTGATGCGCTTGTATCAAAGATCGGAAGCGGTTGGCCGGCTGGTACTTTCGAAGTTAAGTTGAACATCGACGACGATGAAGTGCATGACGGGTTCGGTTCATTGAAGTTTGCCTTCCCGGCAGGCGGAGGAAGCATAGGCAAGAAGGCTGTTATATATCACTGCCATAAGAATGACCGAGACAATATAACATCGCATGATGTAGTCGTTGATGACAATGGAATGATCGTTCTGGACAAGATAACCGATCTTTCCACATTTGCTCTTGAGATACTGGAAGATGAAGCGACCTCTACAGGTCCAAGCGCGAACAATTCCAAAGTATCAGGGCTTCCTAGCACAGGAGACTCGACTGCAAGCTTAATGGTGGTCGTTCCCCTTGAATTGGAGTGCTTGGCATTCGCCATTGCGTTCTTCTTCATTCTTAGGCGCAGAAGAAGCTGTTAGTAGATGGCCGATTCGAGCAGAGGAAAAGTGAGCGCGCACTTATCGCGCTCACTGTGGTTCTCTCGCATTCCTGCTGCGTTTTTGCTCGTATTGCTGGTTTGCTTGATGGTCTTTCAAGGAGGTTTTTTTCAAGAAAGTACAGCCTGCGCACTAGTGATATATTGCGTAAGTTGCGCGATATATCTATCTGTTCGTTTCGTTCTAGCTTGGAAAAACAAAGGGGTAGATAAGAGGCAAGCGCCCGCATTGCTTTTGGCGGGCTGTGATATTAAAGGTGTTTTTGGGAAGTTTGCGATACCGATCGGTGCTTTCGCCATAGCTTTATTGTTCATGGTTAGTACTTTTGTTCATGGACTGCCGATCTATGACCTTATACAATCTCTTACTTGGGCGCTTGCAGGCATTGCGGGTATTTCTTGCATATTCTTGGATTCGAAAAACAAAGCATGGATGGTCGATGGCATCGTTTGGATCGGCGTGATTAGCTCTGTTGTTGGCTTTGCTGCCTTTTCGGAAGCTGTTTTTATTCCAGGTGGTTTCCATGCTGGAAGATTGCAGTTTTTCTTTCAATATGCAAATGCAGCCGAAGCATGGTTCGCTGTTTCAGTACTACTTTGCATGACGAATAGGAAGGCGTCTTTAAGAAGACTTGCATTCTTTCCGATCACTGCGCTTCTATTCACGCAATCAATGGGCTCTATATGCATGCTTGTTGTTGTGGTTGCTGTTTTCTTTTCGATCGAGTTGCTCAATGCTCGAAGGATGAAAGATCAAGCGGGATCTGCAAGTGTGTATCGCGATGTCTCAATGTTCGTGTTTCAAGTGATCCTAGCCACTCTGTCGTTTTTGTTTTTGAAATATGATTTGCTATTTGGTGCAATGATGTATCTGAGCGCTGCAATTTGCTGCGTCTCCCTCTATATGCGTATTTCGACATTGATCAACAAGACTAGAAAACAGAAAACAATATTCATTGTAGCTTTCGTATTTTGCTTAATCGCTGCTGTGCTGTTCGTGGTTTTCGACTATTCTAGGGTAATACAATCGTTATCAACCTTCGCAGAGCGGGTGGTCCAAGCAAAGGATGCATTATTCTTGTTTGGTCAAAACCTTTTTTTGGGGATTGGTCCTGATCAGTGGCAACATCGTTATTTCGAAATAAGAAGTGAAGAGTATATATCAACACAAGTCCACAATGCATATTTGCAACTTGGACTTGATGCTGGCGTGTTCGCGTTGCTGATCTTTATGGCAATGTTTGTGTTTTCTATCATCAAGTCTTTGCTAGATGGAAATACTTATGTTTGGGTTCCCACTTTGTTTTTGTTCCTTCATTCATTTGTGGATTTCGATATGAGCTTCTCTTTTTTCGTGATTCTTTCGTGCTTGTTGATGTCGCTATGCTTGACTTCGTGTAACGCGCGTATCCGACCCGAAGGAGGCGTTTCAGGTCACTCGTAGGTGCGCATGCGTTTTTCATGCGCACGTTTTGTCATCCTGAAAAGACGAGTCTCATTGCGTATTCCAAGAAAGCCGTAAGGCTTTCCATAAAAGGAGCAAGGGAGAAAGCGAAAGCTTTCGAGTGCAGCGATACCACCTTGTACGACACCACTCTATGTGGCGAGCCAAATCCTTCCACTTATGGACGCGATATGGTGGGTAATGTTGCTCAACGTTTTGTGTAAATTCGGGCTTACATTTGATTCAGGAGGAATGCATTTTTAATGCACTGAATCAAAGGAGCGCTTGATGGGAAACGCAGACATATGTTGGGTATTTGGAGTGAGAGGAGATCTTTGTAGCCACTCTAACCATGCCTATTACCCAATGGATGTCATCCTCCTTAGCATCCGTTTTGCGTCCATGAATCCGTCTTCGATCGCTGCTTTATCCCTTAATGCAGATCTTCTTGAGCGCATCGAAAATACCGAGCGCTTATAAGGCAGGATACGATGAGGACTTCCTGCTATGCGCTGCTGCTGTCTTTTGCTGCTCTGATCGTTTTGCAAGGCGGCTATTATAGCGGTGCCACTTGCCTTGTAGGCTTGCTGGCATCTGTTGCTTCATTGGGTTTTGTATCTTTGCTTTCGTGAAGAAGCGCCGTGTGGGCACCTCGATCATTCCGGTGTGCTTTGTGCTCATTGGCATTATGAGTCTTGTGAGTGCCGGTGCAAACGATGCAGATCTTTCAATGGTGGCGCAGTGCTTTCCGTGGTTTGCCATCGCATCACTAGGGCTTTTATGCGTGTTCGATCTTGATAGAGCGCGCATGCAGAAGGGGATATACGTACTTGGTATAGTGGCTTCTGCTGCTTCGATACTGATGCTTTCTAATCTGATCGATTTTCCCGGTGCCATAAATGCAGGACGCCTTCAGTTCACATTTCAATATGCCAATGCAGCAGGTATATTCTTCGCGGTCTGTTCCGTGTTGTGTATCTGCTCAAAGGATCGCATTGTTATAATGATTCCCGGTAGGCTGTTGCAAGCCTCATCTACGTTGCTTGAGCGCATAGATCAGATAAGGGATGCATGTCTGCTCGTCTCTCAAAGCCCACTTTTCGGATTGGGTCCTGATGGTTGGGAGAGAGAACGTATGCATCTGTTCAGAGCATAGACTACATCGCGAGTTCGGCGCACTGTTCTTATCTTCAGGTGTGGCTGGATACCGGCCTGCTTGGGTTCATTGTCTTTATTGGCATACTGGGTTTCGGGATTTGGTGCGCTTGGCAATCGAGGCGGCATGCGATCGTCATCTGTCTTGTGATGATGGCTCTGCATTTTCTGATCGATTTCGATATCCAGTTTTCCTCGATCGGAGTGCTGCTTAGCATTTTGCCCTATCTGGGTTGTGCAGAGGCACTGAGCATCGAGGTTCCAAGTTTCACCATGAGATACTTAGCTCTTTTGTTGAGTGTTTTAGTGCTTGGCGCATGTTTGTGCGGGGTGTTTGTCAATGACAGGCTCGACTCTATAACCGAGCAGCGCATCGATTTGGCATCGTAAGGATTCAGGGCGCTCGCATCGTCGAAGACGACGCGCGGCTCACATTTGCGCCATCACGGTATTGTCGAAAGCTTTCGAGTTGGACACTTGGTGCCTGTAGTTAGAGCAAGCAAATTTAGATGGAATAATTTTATTTTATAAAATAAAATCAATGATAATATGCTATTAAATTTAAGTATAAAATAAAATTTAAAGAGTCGATCGGAGTAGCCGATGAAGAATAGATATGAACGCCCTCTGTACTCAAAGCTTCTCGATAGATATAAAGACACGGAACAGATCAAGGTTCTTACTGGTGTTAGACGATGTGGTAAGTCGACTTTACTTGATCTTTATAGAGAAAAGCTAATCTCTGATAGTGTTCCAAAAGAGAACATTATCCATATGCGTTTTGATGAATTCGGGGTTCCCCTCGATATGGATGCGTCAGCATTACAAGATAGTCTCACAAATGCGTTTGCTGAGGCGACAAAAGGCATGGTTTATGTCTTTCTCGATGAGGTGCAGATTATTGAAGGCTGGGAAAAAGTTGTTCGTGGTTTACATGCCAGAGAGAACACCGATATCTATATAACAGGATCGAATGCATATCTTCTTTCATCCGATTTGGCTACATACATTGCGGGTCGATATATCGAAATCAAAGTATTTCCTTTGTCATTCAGCGAATATATAGATTTTTGTCACAAGACGAAAAGATATGACAAAGAAGATATAATAGATCTATTTAGGCGATATATGAGATATGGTGGAATGCCTACCTTGTTCGCGTTGCGCAACGATGACGAGCAAGATATCGCAAGAGAGCTTTCAGCAATCTATGATTCAGTGGTAATGGGTGATGTTGCTCGGCGTTTTTCCATTCGTGATTATGCGCTATTGAGCAAGTTGGTTGCTTATGTGTTTTCCACATCCGGAAACCTGCTCTCTGTTCAGAATTTAGTGAACTACTTGAAGAGCAACGGCGAAAAGACCACCTTTCAAACGATAGACAATTATCTGTACGCGCTTCAGCAGGCATTGATACTACTAAGAGTAACTCAAGCGGGACTTCAGGGAAAGAAGCTGCTGCGCCCATTGCAGAAGTTCTATGTTGTTGACACGGGTCTTCGCAATCTTTCTATCAGATTTGCTTTGAGGGATGTCGGTTATCAACTTGAAAGCATTGTCTACGTTGAGTTACTCCGACGTGGTTTCAGTGTGTCGGTAGGCTCATTGAATAGCTCCGAGATAGATTTTGTCGCATCTCGAAATGATGAGACTTTATATATTCAGGTTTGTGAAAACATGGGTGATGATTCAGTGCTAGAGCGTGAGTTAGTCCCTTTGAGAAATGTTCATGACGGCTTTCCAAAAGTGATCTTGACCTTGGATCGACTCCATATTGGAGTTACGTCCGATGGTATAAAGGTCAAAAGTCTTATCGAGTGGCTTTTGGAAGTATGACAGTGGCGTGTGTTGCAGGCGATATGTAGAATCGCTACAGGGTGGGAACTTTCGCTATAACGTTTCCATTCAGGTCGATGATGCGGATGTCTTTTACTGCGCCTTCATCCACATCCACAAATGCGATCGTGCGTCTACCTTGCGCCTCGCGAGAGCGATTGACAGCTCCCGGACACACCAGATGATCGTACAACGCAGACTTATCGCCGGTCTCGATCTTGGGAACATGGGTGTGACCATGAACGGCAACTACAGGCATGTTACTGCCATCGCGAAAGCTCTCGAGCGCTCCTTTGAGGTGACGCGGCTCATGCGTGATCACGAATCGTACGCCTTCCTCGATAAACGACGCCTGTGGGTTCACGGCAGAGCCGAAATCTACATGATCGTTATTGCCGAGCACCGCAACAAGGGGTGCAACGCATTCGAGCTGCCAAAGGATGTCGGGGCGACAGATGTCTCCCGCGTGAATTATGCGGTCGCAGCCCGCAAGAAGTTCAAGTGCCGCATCAGGGAGCTTGTTGTGTGTATCCGATATGATTCCGATTCTTTTCATGGGCGCATGATAACAAAACGGAATTGGCACTTGCATAGGTATCCGAGCCGACTTTGTTAAATCTTCGATTCGGCATATATTGTGGGCGCACCTAGCACTCAGATAGTATATAGTGTAGATGTCTTTAAAAGCGGTACAGAGAGACCGACAAGGCAAACGCTACATACTTAAATGCAGCATTTTCGGTTTCGGCTGTACACAACTTACGAAAGGTTGTGTATGAGCGGATCATCTCAATCAGGCGCGGCGGAAGCATCCGTGCCAACAGGGTCTGTCTGCATGGATGCAGACGATATCACACGCGCTATTACGCGCATCGCTCATCAGATCCTAGAGAGCAATAAAGGCGCCACAGGCTTGGCGCTTGTCGGGATTCTTACCAGGGGCGACTATCTTGCGAAGATGCTTCACGATAAGATCGAAGAGATTGAAGGTGTCGACCTTCCGATAGGTGCGCTCGATATCAGTTTTTATCGCGATGATTATCTTGAGCATTTCTCGCCCGAAGTACTATCGACCGACATTAGATTCGATATCAACGGCAAAACTATCATCCTCATAGACGACGTGCTCTACACAGGACGCACCATCAGAGCCGCACTCGATGCGCTGATGGACATCGGGCGTCCAAGAGCTGTGCAGCTTGCGGTGCTAGTTGATCGCGGACACAGAGAGCTTCCGATCCGCGCCGATTATGTGGGTAAAAACGTTCCTTCCGCATCCGAGCAAGCCGTGCGGCTTTTCTTGGAGGAGGTCGACGGCGTGCCTTCAGCCGTTGAGATTATCTCAACAGATGACGGCAGCCATATCGGATCTGCGCCTCTTCCAAGGATAAAGGGGGAATAGCGCATGGCTTTCAATCACAAAAACCTGATCGATATCCGCGAGTATTCTTCAGACGACATCATGCTCATCCTTGAGACGGCCGCGCGATTCAAAGAGGTGAACGAGCGTAGGATCAAGCAGGTTCCCACGCTCAAGGGCACAACGATAGTCAATATGTTCAATGAGCCCTCCACTCGCACGCGCTCATCCTTTGAGATCGCGGAAAAGCGACTGTCGGCAAATTCGCTAAATTTCGGGGGATCATCCACATCCACCGTGAAAGGCGAGAGCCTTACAGACACGGTGAAGACACTTTGCGCATACAAGATCGATCTTATTGTCGTGCGCGATAAACATGCAGGTGTTCCGCGAAAGATCGCAGACACATCCGGCGTCGGTGTGATAGATGCAGGAGACGGGCGTCATCAGCACCCGACCCAAGCACTTCTCGATCTCTATTCGATCTGGGAAGCGGGCAGGGATTTTAACGGGCTCAATGTCGGAATTGTGGGCGACATCGCCAATTCGCGCGTATGTGGCTCGCTTGTGCCAGCGCTCAAAACGCTTGGTGCAAACGTATGCCTGATCGCGCCGCCCACGCTTTTGCCTGCACGCCCCGATGTGCTTGGAGCCGATGAGGTTTCTGCAAATCTTGACGCAACTCTTCCCGAGCTTGATGTCGTCTATATGCTTCGCATTCAGCGAGAGCGCATGGAGGGTGCGCCTTATCCGTCCCTTCGTGAGTACAATCGCCTGTTTGGCCTTACACGCGATCGCGAGCACCTGATGCGCGATGATGCCTTGATCTGCCATCCAGGTCCCATCAACCGCGGTGTAGAGCTCGATTCTTTCATGGCTGATCATCCGAAACGTTCGCTGATCCTAGATCAGGTTTACGCGGGCATTCTTGTTCGGATGGCTGCTATGTATCTATTGTTAGGAGGTAGTCACGATGGCGTTGATGCTTAAAGGGGCGCGCCTTATCGACCCGCAGGTCGGGCTTGATGAGGTTGCAGACATTCTCATCCGCGACGGCGTGATCGTCGAGATCGGACATGATCTTGAGATGCCGAAAGGCGTAGAGCGCGATCTGTCGGGAAAGATAATCACGCCGGGTCTTGTGGACATTCATGTGCATTTTCGCGATCCGGGTTTCGAGGAAAAAGAAGACATCATCTCCGGTAGCCGCGCGGCGGCACATGGCGGATTTACTGCGGTCTGCCCGATGCCTAATACTAAGCCTGTGATCGATAACGCAGTTGGCGTGGAATACGTTAAGTCCCGCGCCAAAGATGCGAAGTGTCGCATCATTTTGTGTGGTGCTTGCACGAAAGATCTTGCAGGTCAGGTGCTCTCTGATATGGGCGACATGCACGCATCGGGCGTAAAAGCGTTCTCAGATGATGGACGCGGGATCCAAGATGCAGGCATGATGCGTCGCGTTATGGAATACGCCTCGCAGTTTGACGCTCCTATCATGCTTCATTGTCAGGATGACTCGCTTGTGGGCGATGGTCAGGTGAATGAAGGTGCGGCATCCACGCGTCTTGGCATGATCGGCTGGCCTGCGGTAGGAGAGGAAGCCGAGATCGAGCGCGATATCTTGCTCTGTCGTCTGACGGGCGCGCCTATCCATATTCAGCATATCACGACAGCGCGAGGGCTTGATATGGTGCGTGCGGCGAAGGCTGAGGGGCTGCCTGTCACATGCGAGGTCACCCCTCACCATCTTTTCCTTACGGAAGACGATATAACCGACCAGTATCAGACATCTCTCAAGGTCAATCCGCCGCTTCGCACAGCTGACGATGCTGTGGCGCTTGTTGAAGGAGTTGTCGACGGCACGATTGATGCGATCGTCACCGATCATGCGCCTCATACCGATTGGGAGAAGGATCGCCCATTTGAGCAGGCGCCCTTTGGTATGGTTGGGCTTGAGACATCTGTTGGCCTTGTGCTTACAAAGCTTGTGGATACGGGCATCATCGACTATGCACGCATGATCGAGCTGATGGCTGTCGCCCCGCGTGAGATTCTCGGTCTTGAGCCTGTGAAGCTTGAGGCGGGCTCAGTGGCTGATCTCACCGTTATCGATCCGGATGTTTCCTGGACGGTGTCGCGTGATGATTTCTATTCCAAATCTGGCAATTCGGGCTTTTTGGGTTGGAGCCTGAAAGGTCGTGCAAGTGATGTTTACGTGGGTGGATATTCCACGATGGAAGAAGGGGTTGTAGTTGACTAGCTTAAGTGAATCGATTTTGAGCAAGACCTCGAAAGGGCAAGGTGGCCAAGCCGCGCTCGTCCTTGAGGACGGAACCTCTTTCATAGGGCGATCTTGTGGCGCATCCGGCACGCGCTTTGGCGAGATATGCTTCAACACCTCGCTCGAGGGTTATCTTGAAGTGCTCACCGATCCCTCATATGCCGGGCAGATCATTACGATGACTTACCCGCAGATTGGAAACTATGGTGTCAATCTCGATGATGTGCAACGCTCAAAACCTGCTTTGCGCGGGCTTGTTGTGCGCGATATCTGCGAGAGTCCCTCAAATTGGCGCTCGAGCGTGAGTTTGCCGCAGTTTCTCAAAGACAACGACATCGTGTGCATCGAAGGCATTGATACGCGCTATCTCGTTCGCCATATTCGCGACAACGGTGCCATGCGTGCAGTGCTTTCAACCGAGGATACGGATACAGACTCGCTTCTTGAGAAGGTTCGCGCGTCTGAGTCGATCGTGGGGCAAAACCTTGTTGAGAGCGTAAGTTGTACCGAGGCGCATCCCTACAATACGCTGCCTGAAAGTCATGCTTTTGCGATGGCAGAGAATAAGGCGGCGACACATAAAGTTGTTGCTTATGACTGCGGTGCGAAGGATTCAATTCTGCAAAATCTCATCAGAAGCGGAATGGAAGTTGAGGTTGTGCCGTATAACACGCCAGCCGAAGAGGTGTTAGCGAAAAACCCGGATGGCGTTTTTCTGTCAAACGGACCGGGGGATCCAGATGCAGTTGAGGCCACCTATTCGCAGGTCGAAAAGCTGCTAGGGCGTGTACCGATCTTTGGGATCTGCCTCGGGCATCAGATGATCTCGAAGGCCGCAGGCGCTGAAATCGAGAAGTTGAAGTTTGGACACCGCGGAGGAAATCATCCGGTCATGAATTTGCTCACCGATCGTGTTGAGATTACCGCACAAAACCATGGCTTCGGGTTGAAGTTCGAAAGCCTAGGCAAGCTTATCCCAGAACTTTCCGGAGGCTGCACCGATCATGTGGATGATCTGCGCTTTTGGAGCGAGAAAAAGATCGCTCCGGTCGTTGACAATGAGAAGTTCGGCCGCATCCAGCTTACGCATGTGAATCTCAATGACGGCACCCCTGAGGGCATAGCGCTTCTCGATATTCCGGCGTTTTGCGTGCAGTATCACCCGGAGGCAAGTCCTGGCCCCACCGATTCGCACTATCTTTTCACCGCGTTTTCGCGCTTGATGGACGGACGCGAGGATTATCTGGATATCGACATTTCAACCGACCGGCTTTCTGGCTGGAAGTTTTAGAGAGGTAGGGTGTTTCAAGTTGCCTAAGCGCGAAGATATAAAGACGATCCTTGTCATTGGCTCTGGTCCTATCGTAATTGGTCAGGCGTGTGAGTTTGACTATTCTGGCACACAGGCCTGCAAAGTGTTGAAGGATGACGGCTACAAGGTGGTGCTCGTCAATTCCAACCCCGCCACGATCATGACCGATCCGTCTTTGGCGGACAGAACATACGTCGAGCCTATCACGCCTGAGTTTGTGAAGAAGGTTATTCAGATCGAGCGTCCTGATGCTTTGCTTCCGACGCTTGGCGGGCAGACCGGTCTTAATACGGCTGTCGAGCTTGCCAAATCGGGTGTGCTCGATGAGTTCGGCGTGGAGATGATCGGGTGCGATCTTGCAGCGATCGAGCGTGGCGAGGATAGGAAGCTCTTCAACGAGTGCATGGCTGAGCTTGGGATCGAGACAGCCAGAAGCGGATACGCCTATTCTGTGGCAGATGCCGAGGCGATCGTGGCCGATATCGGGTATCCGGTGGTGTTGCGCCCCTCGTTCACCCTCGGCGGTTCTGGCGGCGGCATTGCGCACGATCATGACGAGCTTGTTGCGATTGTGTCTCAAGGTATCGAGCTTTCCCCAGCAGGCGAGGTGCTTGTGGAGGAGTCCATTGAGGGCTGGAAAGAGTTCGAGATGGAGGTCATGCGCGACAAGGCTGGAAACGGCATCATCATCTGCTCGATCGAAAATCTTGATCCGATGGGCGTGCACACGGGCGACTCTATTACGGTGGCTCCTGCGCAGACGCTTTCTGATATCGAATATCAACGCATGCGCGTGGCATCCCTTGCTGTTCTTGAGAAGATCGGTGTGGAGACCGGCGGCTCGAACGTTCAGTTCGCAGTGAATCCGGAAAACGGGCGCATGATTATCATCGAGATGAATCCGAGGGTTTCGCGCTCATCCGCGCTTGCCTCAAAGGCCACAGGTTTTCCGATCGCAAAGGCCGCGGCGAAGTTGGCTGTTGGATACACTCTCGATGAAATTGTGAACGATATTACGAAAGCTACACCGGCATGTTTTGAACCCACGATTGACTACTGCGTCGTGAAGGTTCCGAGATTTGCCTTCGAGAAGTTCCAAGGCACGGACGATACGCTCACCACGCGAATGAAGGCCGTAGGCGAGGTGATGGCTATCGGCCGCACGTTTGAAGAGGCGCTCTCGAAAGCGATGCGCTCGCTCGAGAATTCGCGTTTCGGGCTTGGGGCTGATGGCAAGGCGCAAAGCGGCATCTCGCTTGAGGATATGACTGACATGGTTGCGCGCCCCACACCCGAGCGCATCTATTATGCAGCAGAGGCGCTACGTGCAGGCATGTCCACAGATGAGGTTGCCCGCATCACGAAGATCGACCCGTTCTTCGTCGTGAAGATAAACGACATCGTGCAAATCCAGATTGCCCTTAATGGGATAGCGCTTGCCGATATCGACCACGACACGATGCTCATCGCTAAGCAATACGGCCTCTCCGATGCTCAGATCGCCTATCTTGTAGGTTCGGATGAGCTTGCCGTTCGCGAATACAGGAAATCTCTCGGCGTGATCCCCGCGTTCAAGACGGTCGATACTTGCGCGGCGGAATTCAATTCCTCAACTGCCTATCACTACAAGACATATGATGCCAAGGCGAGCGAGCTCGCACCAAAGAGCCGCAAGCGCGCGATGATCCTAGGTGCTGGTCCGAATCGTATCGGACAGGGGATAGAGTTCGATTATTGCTGTGTGCATGCAAGCTATGCGCTTGCCGATATCGGATATGAGACCATCATGGTCAACTGCAATCCCGAGACAGTGTCCACTGACTATGACACATCGGACAAGCTTTTCTTCGAGCCGCTCACATACGAAGACGTGATGGATATCATCGATGTGGAGGATCCTGACGGCGTTATCGTCACGCTTGGTGGACAGACGCCGCTCAAGCTTGCACGTCCGCTTGAGGCGGCAGGCGTTCATATCATGGGAACATCGCCCGAGTCGATCGATCTGGCCGAGGATCGCGATCGTTTCGCCGAGCTGCTCGATCGCTTGCAGATAACCTATCCGGCGGCAGGGATGGCCAACACCTTTGAAGAGGCTTGCCAAGTGGCGGAGCGCATCGGGTTCCCACTTCTTGTGCGTCCGAGTTACGTTTTGGGCGGTCGCGGAATGGCAATCGTCTATGACAGTGTTCAGCTTGAGAAATACATGGGGCAGGCGGCAAAGATATCGCCTGATCACCCGGTATATCTCGATAGATTCCTCGAAGGCGCCATCGAGCTCGATCTTGATGCTCTATCTGATGGAGATGATGTCTATGTCGGCGGAATTCTCGAGCATATCGAGATGGCGGGCATACACTCGGGGGATTCGGCTTGCTGCATCCCGCCGTTTGCGCTCTCCGATTCCATGCAGGCGCGCCTTCGTTCGATCGCGCGCGAGCTTGCACTTAAGCTCGGCGTGTGCGGGCTTTTGAACATCCAGTTCGCCATCAAGGATTCGATTATCTATGTGATCGAGGCCAACCCGCGCGCATCGCGCACGGTGCCATTCGTCTCGAAGGCCACAGGTGTTCCGCTTGCGAAGCTTGCTGCACGCATCATGGCAGGAGAGAAGCTTGCATCTTTCTCTCTTCCTTCCGACGACAGGCGCCTTGATTACTTCTGCGTGAAAGAGGCTGTTATGCCTTGGGGCCGATTCCCGGGTGCTGATGTGGTGCTTGGTCCTGAGATGAAATCCACTGGCGAGGTGATGGGTATAGCCCGCAATTTCCCGGCGGCATATCTTAAGACCCAGATTGCGATCGATTACGAGATTCCTTCAACCGGCGACGTTTTCATTTCCGTTAACGACCGCGATAAGCGAAATCTCGTTTCGATCGCGCGCGATATATCGCGTCTTGGCTTTAACATTTTGGCAACATCTGGTACCGCCCGCACTCTTGAATCGGCCGGTATCCCTTGCACTTCTGTCGGAAAGATCTATGAAGGCTCACACGATGTTGTTGACAAGATCGCAAACGGCGAGATCGTGTTTATGATCAACACGCCTATGGGTAGCGCCACCCGCGATGATGGCTATGAGCTTCGTGCGGCAGCTGTGCGACATGGAATCACTTACGTGACCACGCTTGCAGCGGCTCAAGCGCTCGTTGCGGGAATGGAGGTTGCATCTATGGGTGGCGGTCTTGATGTGATTGCGCTGCAGGATTTGCCTCAATGGGAAGAGGAAGTGGCTTAGATGACACAGAAGAGCGAATGCGCCTCGTGTGCATCCGATAGGATAAAGTTATCAGACTATCATGCCCACGTGCTTCGAAATGACCGCGCGACAGATGCCCTTTTCATCATGGAGCTTGAGGTAGATGTGCTTGACAATCCAGTCCAGGCTAAGCCTGAGCTGGCATCAGCATTGCGCCCGGGGCAGTTCGTGCACATGAGCATCCCGACACTTTCCTCACATATTCTTCGTCGCCCTTTTTCCATCTATGCGGCAAATGCTTCTACTAACCGTGTGGAGATTCTCTATCAGAAGGTGGGAGAGGGAACAGCTGAGATGACGTGCTGGCAGCCAGGACAAGGCTGTGACATGATCGGTCCGATCGGGCGCGGCTGGTGTGTGCCTGAAAAGGCAACCCATGCGCTTGTCGTGGGTGGTGGTGTTGGTGCGGCACCTTTGTTCATGCTCTATGAACAGCTTGTTGAGCGCGGCATTGATACGGATGTGGTGCTCGGTGCGGCAACCAAGGACGCGCTTGTGTGTCATGATCGTTATGCAGGTGTGTGTGGATGCGCCCCGTTATGCTCAACCGATGATGGCACATTTGGCCGAGAAGGGTTTTGCACCTCGCTTGTGGAAGAGGCGATAGCTGCATCAATTGCGACGGGCAATCCCTACGATTACGGTGTGGTATGCGGGCCTGAGCCTTTGATGAGAACTACTTCTCGAATGATGATAGATGCCGGCATTACCTGCGAGGTGTCGATGGAAAAGCGCATGGCGTGCGGCGTGGGTGCTTGTCTTTCGTGTGTGGTTGATACGGTGCAGGGCAAAAAACGCGCATGCGTGGACGGTCCTGTTTTTGATGCAAGAGAGGTGGTGTGGTGATGGCGGATGTGAATTTGGCGGTAAACCTCGGCGGTCTTGTCATGAAAAATCCGGTGACCACAGCATCGGGAACGTTTGCTGCGGGTCATGAATACGATCAGTTTTACAACATCGCTCGATTGGGAGCAGTTACTACAAAAGGTGTTTCCTTGAACGGCTGGGCCGGAAATGATTCACCGCGCATTGCAGAGACACCCTCAGGCATGCTTAATTCCATCGGCCTTCAAAATCCCGGGGTCGCGCATCTGATCGAGCACGACCTCGCGTGGCTTGAGGGCAAGGGTGTGCCTGTCATAGTAAACGTATCTGGACACAGTTTTGAGGAGTATGTCGCTGTCATAGAGGCGCTAGAGGATGCAAAGGTCGATGCGTATGAGATCAACATCTCATGCCCGAACGTTGATGCGGGCGGTATGACGATGGGTTGTCACGTGCCATCGGTCGAAGCGGTCGTTGCGCGCTGCCGTGCCGTTACGAAGCGTCCGATGATCGTGAAGCTAACACCGAATGTGACCGATATCACCGAGATCGCACGGGCGGCTGAGGCCTCAGGGGCTGATGCTATCTCGCTTATAAACACGTTGCTTGGCATGGCGGTTGACGCGAAGCGCCGGGCACCGAAACTGGCTCGCGTTGTGGGAGGGCTTTCTGGTCCTGCCGTGAAGCCGGTGGCTCTTCGCATGGTGTGGCAGTGTTATAACGCTGTCGATATTCCCATCCTTGGGATGGGCGGAATCTGCACAGGCGAAGATGCCGTTGAGTTCATGCTCTGCGGCGCTACGGCTGTTGCGGTGGGAACAGCGAATTTCATGAATCCGCTTGCGGTGCCAGAGGTGGTCGATGGCATATTGGCTTATTGCGAAGAGCAGGGCGTGAGCGACGTCAACGAGTTGATAGGAGCACTTGAATGCTAAAAGATTTCAATTCCATTCCCAAGACCGATCGCGTGATAATCGCGCTCGATTGCGAGGCCGACAAGGCACTATCGATCGCATATCAGCTCGCGGGTGAGGCTAGCTGGGTGAAGATCGGCATGACGCTGTACTACGCTTACGGCACCGATCTTGTGAAGATGCTCAAAGCGCGTGGATATAAGGTGTTTCTCGATCTGAAATTCCATGATATTCCGCATCAGGTTCGCGGTGCTGCAAGAAGTGCTGCCGAGAGCGGCGCGGACATGATTACCATGCATACTGACGGCGGAGTTCCCATGATGGTTGCCGCTCTTGAAGGTGCGGCTGAAGGTGCTGCCAACATCGGCTCGGATGTGCCGGTAACGCTCGGTATCACAGTGCTCACTTCCATGGATGACTCTACACTTACAGAGATCGGTGTCTGCCGTCCGATGCAAGAACAGGTGCTCTGCCTTGCGGGTCTTGCGAAGAAAGCCGGAATCTCTGGCGTCGTCGCATCTCCTCAGGAGGCATCCGCTTTGCGCAAAGAGCTGGGCGATGATGCCTATATCGTATGTCCCGGTGTGCGTCCTCTTGGTTCAGCGATAGGCGATCAAAGCCGTATTGCAACGCCGGCAGATGCCTTTGCAAATGGCGCTTCGCATATCGTTATCGGCCGTCCGATCACAGATGCGGATGACCCGATCGCCGCTTTCCGCGCTATCGCGGCAGAGCTTTCCTAGGAGACAAGGTGCTTGATATGGCAGATGTGATGGATGCATCGACTGACAACTGCAAAGCGCAAGCAACTGGAGCTTTGGATGCGGTGCCTGCGGCGGATGCGAAGCGTGGAGGCCTGTATGTTATCTCTGGTCCATCGGGGGTGGGGAAGGGTACGCTTGTCTCAAAGCTTATGGAATTGCGTGACGATGTGGCGCTCTCTGTTTCTGCAACCACACGCTCACCGCGCCCGGGTGAGGTTGACGGCAAAAATTATTTCTTTCTCACAAAAGAAAAGTTCAAAGACCTCATTGACGCCGATGGATTCATAGAATGGGCTGAGTATGCTGGCAATTTTTATGGAACACCGCTTGATTTTGTTGAGGAGCAGCTGAGCGCGGGAACAAATGTCATCTTGGAGATCGAGGTTCAGGGCGCCTTTCAGGTGAAGGAGAAGTTGCCTGATGCCACGCTGATATTCATCGAGCCGCCGAGTATGGATGAGCTCGAAAGGCGCATAATCGGACGCGGGACCGAATCAGAGGATGTGATCGAATCAAGAATGCGCACCGCAAGGGTGGAGATGGAGCGCAAAATGGAGTATGATATTGCGGTTATGAACGATGACGTTGATTCGGCGGTCGCCAGACTGTCCGAATGTATCGTATAGACATCAAGGAACGAGGCTTAATAGATGAGTATCATCAAACCTGATATCGACGTACTTTTGGAGGATGCGAACAACGATCGTTTCCTTCTTTGCACGATGGCATCGAAGCGTGCGCATGACATCAACGATATGATGTGTGGCCAGCGCAATCGTGCTATTCAGCTTCAAACTGCTATCGAGATCGCGCGTGCAGCTGAGATGAAGCCGCTCTCAATGGCTTTCAGCGAGATCGCACGTGGCGATGTGTCCTACGATAAGGCTTCGATCGATCTCGAGAACAACTAGCGGTTCGCTGAAAATGGAAGATCTTCAGAGGGTTATCCTCGTCCATTATCACGAGATCGGCCTTAAAGGGCATAACAGATCCAAATTTGAAAAGCGCCTTGTCAGAAATCTGGAGGCGCTTTTGACTGATTATCCGCTGGTTACGATCCATCGCATTTCCGGAAGGTTGATAGTCTTTTTGAAGGAAGGCTGCGAGAAGGATGTGGCCTTCGAGTGCGCGCGGTTCATCTCGCGTGTTCCGGGTGTTGCGAGGGTGTCGTGCGGTTTCAAGTGCGAGCGAGATATGGACGCGATGGGTGGCATCGCCAAGCTTGCTCTTGCTGAGGCTGCACCGTTTGAGAGTTTCAAGGTGAGCGCACGTCGTGCGCATACTGATTTTCCTATCGATTCCATGCAGATGAACCGTGATATCGGAGCGGTGCTGTGTGAGGCTAACCCTGATGCCTCGGTGAAGATGAAAAATCCTGATGTCACCGTTGGCGTGGAGGTCGTGCAGAATGCGGTATATATCTACGCATTCAGCATCCCCGGAATCGGGGGACTTCCGGTGGGTGTATCTGGAAAAGTGGTCTGCTTGCTGTCTTCGGGTATCGATTCTCCTGTGGCACTCTGGCGGATGGCTAGACGTGGGGCTAGATGTTTCGCTGTGCATTTCTCGGGCTCTCCTGAGACATCTGATACATCTGAGTATCTTGTGCAGGATATCGCTGATGTTCTCGATGAATATGGATGCATATCGGATGTCTATATCGTAAGTTTCGGCGAATATCAGAAAGAGATCGCGCTTTCCTGCCCACCTGAGCTGCGCGTCATCCTCTACAGAAGGCTGATGTTCAAGGTGGCCGCCGCTATTGCGGCACGCATTGGTGCTGGTGCGCTTGTCACTGGCGAGAGCTTGGGTCAGGTCGCATCGCAGACACTTGCGAATATCCAATGTACGGATGCTGCTGTAAGCCTTCCGGTGTTTCGTCCGCTCATCGGAACAGGTAAGCAGGAGATCATCTACGAAGCGCAAGAGTTGGGCACTTTCAAGATTTCCACAGAGGATGCACCGGATTGCTGCACTCTTTTCATGCCGAGAAATCCGGAGACCCATGGAAAACTTTCAGTGGTCGAAGAAGCGGAGTCCGTCTTGGATGAGGATGAGTGGATCGAGCGTATTCTCTCCGAGGTTCGTATCGTGAAGTACCCGAAGAGATAGAGCATTCGATCTGTTCCAAGATCTGATATCCTTTCAATGTCGCCCCCGTTAGCGGGGGCTTTTTTGTGCATGGGATTCAATAGATGGTCGCAATCAGATCATGTGCTGCTCTCCTGCATCTGCGCTCGTTGGTGGAGCTTTTACTGGATGACAAAAGGAAGATGGCGCGGCCGTAGGTGGCTTCGTGTTCAATCTGTTCACAATATGTATCTACACGCATGCAAGGAATATGCAAGATATATGCAAGGTTTTGTGCGCAAATGCATGAAAAATCCGATGGTAAGATGCAAGCTTCTTGCAAGCTTTTGATCAGGTCTATATGTAGATACTGCAATGTTTCTGTCAGATGGTTGCACTAATGTTGATCCAAAACGGATCTAGGAGTGTGATGAGATGAGCTTTCAGGATTACGTTGACGAGCTCGACAGGAACGAGAAAAAACCGAATTACAGAAACATCGCGATGATAGGCGCGGCCGTCATCCTTGTGGTGGGTCTAGGGTTTGCCTTGATGGGCTATCTGAATTCTGCCGAGGCCTCTTCATTTGAGGTTGTGAGAGAGGATCAAGACGCTGAACAGATTAATGGTGAAGCGGATTCAGAAACTGAGAGCGCGCCTTCTCAGATATGCGTCTATGTGACAGGCCATGTTGCAAATCCCGGCATAGTGTATCTTGACGAGGGGGCTCGCGTGGCGGATGCCATCGAGGCCTGCGGAGGTATGACCGAGGCTGCGAGCATCGAGAGTCTGAACCTTGCACGAGTCGTGGTGGACGGAGAGCAGATCCAAGTTCAAAGCGCTGAAGAACTCAAGGCCGCAAATGATGCCGCCGCATCTTCGGCCTCATCTGCGCCTGCTGGTGCCGACGCGTCTTCGCAGGCTGCATCTGGAAAGGTGAACATAAACACAGCCGAGTCCTCCGAGTTGCAGACGCTTAGTGGTGTGGGAGAGTCGAAGGCGAAAAAGATCATAGATTATCGCCAGACTAACGGTTCGTTCAAAAGCATCGAGGACCTCGCTAATGTTTCAGGGATAGGCGAGAAGACCGTCGAGAGCTTGCGCGATAGCATCTGCATCTAGTTCAACATAGGATCAGAGCGGCGGATCATGCGCGTATTCAATTCCCTGAAAAATACATTGCTTACCGTCAATTCCGGCTTTGCTGTTGACGAGACGACCTCGATTGAGAGTGCGAATGCGAACGCTTTACCCAAACGACCGGGCGTCCCTGTTCTTCTTCCCGGCTCGCTCGTGTTCTGGGCATGTGCCGCTATCGCTTACAGTAAAGAAGTCAGGATCGATGAGATCGCCATACCGTATTTAGCTTCGATCGTGGCTGTTGTTATCGGACTCACCGCGATAGCTGCCATCCGCAAGAGAGCATCTGTGGCGCTCGCGTTGCTGTTCGCGCTTCTAGGTGCTGTTATCGGTTGTGTTGGAACAGCTCAGATGGATGCCTTTATAGAGAACAGCCCGCAAAGCGAAGGACCGAGTCGATTCGTGCTTGAACAGGACTCATCGAAAAGCGAATTTGGCTCATCATGTATAGCGCTCATCGAAGGTGCATCGCCGATAAAGGAAAAGGTTCTTCTCTATCTTGATACGGATGAGGCTCTCTATAGAGGACAGGTTATCGAAGGTAGCGTTTCTCTTCGCGCTTTTGACGAAGATAAAGCCGAACAGTATTGGCTGCAAGGCGTATCGCGCAAAGGAAGCCTGAAAGACATGACGATCGTTGCTCCATCGCCCATGATGGGCGCCCTGATCGATATCAGAAGGTGCGCGATAGAGCTGTTCGGGCAACACTGTGGCGAGAGCGCTGGAATTTTGCAGGCGTTGGTATGCGGATATCGAAACACGATCCGCGACGAGGGGACATACGAGCAGTTCAAGATATGTGGCATCGCTCACATCGTTGCCGTATCTGGTGCCCATCTGGCGATCGTGGCTACCCTTATGCTGTCCTTTCTGAGGTTTCTCAAAGCGAGAAGGTCGATCGCCGTTGTTGTTGAGATCGTCTTTCTTTTGATGTATTTGATCTTTGCAGGGGTGCCAATATCTGCGCTTCGCGCCGTATTCATGGTGGTGCTTTCGTTGACATCGTTTGTGGCCATGCGGCGCTCGGCTTCGCTTAATTCGCTCGCGCTTTGCATCATCGCATTCATCGTTTTGACCCCGAGCGTATGTGTGTCGGTGTCGTTCTTTCTATCCGCCGGATCAGTGCTGGGGATAGCGATGTTCTCCTCGTTGTTCGCATCTGTCTTTGCTACGGAAAATGAGAAGATTAATGGCCTTGTCGGTGAGCAGTTGGCGCTTACCGTGTCGTCGAATGTCATCACGCTTCCTGCATCGGCGGCTCTCTTCTCACAGTTTTCTCTCATATCGCCTGTCGCAAACATTGTGGCCGCGCCACTGTTCTCTTTAGGCTGCATCGCCGGACTTATTTGTGTGTTGTTATCGATGCTGCTGCCTTTTATCAGTCCGCTTGCATTGGGGCTGGCATCTATTCTGGTGGCTCCGCTGAAGATTTCGGTGAGTTTCATGTCAGCGATACCCTATGCATCGATCGCTCTTGCGCTTCCGTTTAATGCTATGATCGCGCTTTCTGTGGTGCTGTCGGTGATCCTTTGGCTTGCGTGGTCGCACATACGTCTAAGAACGCTTCGCATCGCTCTTCTCTGTGCGCTTCTTGCGTTTGGTGCATGCATCTTCATTCCGTCAGATCATGGAGACAGGATTTGCATGCTCGATGTCGGACAAGGGGATAGCTTTCTTATCGAAAGCGAAGGTTCTGCTGTTCTCATCGATACTGGAAATAAGGATTCCATGCTTCGTGAAGCCATCGCCCAACATGGTATAAAGCGCCTTGATGCGGTCTTGATAACGCATCCGGATAGCGATCACTGCGATTCGCTTGATTCTCTTGCGGGCTATGTGGATATAGGTTCGGTCTTGGTTGCGGATGATCTTCTCGATTGCGAATGCGAACACTGCTCTGATCTAAGGCAGTCCGCTTTAAAGGCTGCAGGTGCCGATGTAGTTGGGCTTAACGTCGGTGATGATGTGTCTGTTGGGCACTTTAAGCTCGAGGTTGTGTGGCCTAGATCGTTTCAGGATGAAGGCGGTAACTCGGATAGCTTGAGTGTTGTGCTTACATGCGATAGTGATTCAGATGGTGAGCCTGATATGAGCGCTCTGTTTTGCGGTGATGCCGAATCCGAGGAACTTGAGCAGATAGTGGCAGATGGACATCTTGGGGATATCGACATCCTGAAGGTGGGCCATCATGGCTCGCGCGTGTCTCTGACGAATGAACTTCTCGATGTGATGAGCCCCGATATCGCACTTATCGGAGTAGGGGCGAACAATAGATATGGACATCCGGCCGATGATACCATCGAGTGTCTTGAGAAGGCCGGTGCGCTCATATTGCGAAGTGATATGCATGGATGTGTGGATCTTAAGGTACTTAAAGATAAGGTGGTGATAGATACCCAGAAGCAGGCAGATGACATATCGCCGAGTATGAGTGTTTTCTACGATCACGCGCGGTGAGGGTTTATAATCTTTGCTATGACTAATTCGGATAACAACTCTTTGCTTCCGGCATATCTTGTAGTGGGCGATGATGCGCTCAAGCGTGATGCTGTCATGAAAAAGCTGCGTATGCGACTTGAGAAGCTGGGCGATCTGTCGTTTAATTTTGACGGCTTTTCGGGAGAGACGGCTGATGGCGCCGCTATCGTCTCCGCGTGTCAGACGATCCCATTTGCAAGTGAGAAGAGGCTTGTGCAGGTCTCGGATGCTGAAAAGCTCAAGAAGCACGATTGGGAACCTGTGGTGGAGTACCTTTCATCTCCGAACGAGACTACCGTGCTTATCATGCTTGCCGAGAAGATGGCGGCATCAGCTGCGCTCTACAAAGCCGTATCGAAGCTGGGAAAGACCGCTATCATTGATTGTTCGCGCCCGAAAGCGCGCGCCCTTCCTGCGCACATTGTCAGGATGGCTGCCGGATATGGGCTTGATATGAACGAGCGCGCTGCGCAGAAGATGGTCGAGCTCATCGGCGAGGACACGGTAAGAATCGATGCCGAGCTCAATAAGCTCTCATTGGCGCTTGGTCCTTCCGCGAAGATCACTGATAAGGAGATCAAGGTTCATGTAGCGCAGGTATCAGAGGCAAAGCCTTGGGAGTTCGTAAATGCGTTCTCGGCGCGAAACATCTCCGAATGCATTCGTTTGCACGCGCTTATGCCCTCAGTGTCAGCATTGGCGCTTCTCGGCATGTGTACATCGCGCATCCGAGAGCTCATCTGCGCGAAGTCCATTGAATCCGAAGGCGGCTCTGTGTCCTCTGCGTTGCCGAAGATGCTCGGTGTGCCCGATTGGAAGGTGAAAAACCATGCAGCATATGCAAGGCGGTTCACCTCCGATGAGTTGCGTTGTTCTCTTGAGAGCGCGATGTATGCCGAGCGGAGTATGAAAAGCGGCTCGGATTCGGATGCGACTTTTATCGAATGGGTTTTATCCGTATTGAGAAAATAACGTAAAAAATGAGCACTCCTTAAAAGGAGTGCTCATTTCATTACTTTAACAGCGCTTGATGCTTGTATCCATCAAGCAAGCGGTTCTACTCAGCGGCCGCTTCAGCCTCGACCTGCGCCTCAGCTGACGGCTCCTCGGCAGGCTCTTCAGCCTCTGTGGCAGCAGCTTCTGCTGCAGCTGCCTCAGCCTCGGCCTTTGCTGCTTCCTCGGCTTCCTTCTGCTTGCGCTTCAAAGCCTTGGCCTCTTCCTTCTGATGAGCCTCGCGGCGCTTCGCCTTCTCCTTCTCGGCTGCCTGCATGGCGGCTACGCGCTCAGCCTTGCGCTCGGCCTTCTTGTTGCCAGTCTTTGCTTGCTTCGGAGCCTCAGGCTTCTTGTAAGCAGCGCGATCGGCATCGGTGATGACGGTGTTAGCGAGCTTCATGATGCCGCTCTTGCGATTGGCGGCTTGGTTCTTCTTGATGACACCTTTGCTCGCAGCCTTGTCCATAAGGCGGCAGCAGGCCAGAGCCTCGGCGTATGCCTCAGCACCGTTTCCAGCCTCAACGGCATCCTTCACGCGACGTGTTGCGGTCTTGAGCTCGCTTTTAACAGCACGATTGCGAAGGCGAGCCTTCTCGTTGGTGATGATGCGCTTTTTCTGTGACTTAATATTAGCCATTCTTCATTTCCTCCTTGGATGTTCATACGCATGTCGGCAAAGCGAAAAGCAATTCTGAGCAGGAGGACAGAGGATAAAGATGTGGGCATACAGCCCGATACACAATGCCTTGTGGCGCTGTGCGGATGCGGTCTGGATTTTTCCGCTTCCTCTTCATCCTAGCGTTAGACCTCTTGCGCAGCCATGTCTGCTGGTTGTAAGGAGAGTTAACTTCCTTACCATTAACGCTTGGCACAATAAGATAGAATAGCGTATAAACGAAAGAATGTCACGGAAAAGAATAGAAAACAACAAATGTCAACTGAACCATCACTGATAAGGAACTTCTCCATAATCGCGCATATCGATCATGGCAAGTCGACTCTGTCTGACAGGATACTTGAGCAGACGGGTACCGTTTCAGCGCGTGATATGCAAGATCAGCTGCTCGACACTATGGATATCGAGCGCGAGCGCGGCATCACTATCAAAAGTCAGGCCGTGCGCGTGGACTATACTGCCGATGATGGCAACACCTATCAGCTCAATCTCATTGACACTCCCGGTCATGTCGATTTCACCTATGAGGTCTCGCGCTCACTTGCGGCGTGTGAGGGTGCAGTTCTTGTTGTGGATGCCACGCAAGGCGTTGAGGCTCAAACGGTTGCTAACGCCATGCTCGCGATGAATGCCGATCTTGAGGTTATCCCGCTCATCAACAAGATCGACCTCCCGGCGGCAGAGCCCGATCGTGTTCGGGAGGAGATAGAGGAGGGACTTGCCATTCCGGCAGACGATGCGATCCTAGCGTCGGGAAAGACTGGCGTGGGCGTGCATGATCTGCTGGAATCTGTCGTCTATAACATCCCAGCTCCGACAGGAGATGCGTCTGCCCCGCTCACAGCTCTCATCTTCGATAGCTATTTCGATGCGTATCGCGGCGTTGTCGCACTTGTGCGTGTCGTAAATGGCAAGCTTGAGCGCGGTGCGAGGATCAAGATGATGGCCACTGACACAAACGCGATCGTCGAGGAGGTCGGTGCACGCAGGCCAGCCGAGACGCCGCTCGATGCGCTTGGTGTCGGCGAGGTAGGATACCTTGTCACTGGTCTGAAGGATGTGAGTCAGGTGAAGGTGGGCGACACCATCACTAGCGCACAAGATGGTGCCACAGAGCCGCTTCCCGGCTACAGGGAGGCAAAGCCCATGGTCTTCACGGGTCTTTTCCCGATAGAGGGCGACCAGTACGAGCCTCTCAAAGAAGCGCTTGAAAAGCTCTCTCTCAACGATCCGGCGCTCATATGGGAACCCGAGACATCGCATGCGCTTGGCTTTGGTTTCCGCGTCGGTTTTCTGGGACTATTGCACATGGAGGTCATAAAAGAGCGCCTCGAGCGCGAATTCGGGCTCGATCTTTTGGCTACAGCGCCTTCTGTGGAATACAACGTCTATATGAAAAATGGCGAAATGCTCAGCATCCATTCGCCTCAAGAGATGCCCGAACCGGGGACATATGACCACATCGAAGAGCCTTACCTCAAGGCGAAAGTGCTCATTCCGCCGGACTATATCGGTGCGGTGATGGACCTTACCGTGGCGCGCCGTGGAACGTTTGTCACGATGAATTATCTCTCGCCGACGACTGTCGAGATGCTGTGGGAGATCCCGCTGTCTGAGCTCATCATGGATTTTTTCGATAAGTTGAAGTCCAACACAAAAGGATACGCTAGTCTCGACTACGAGTTCGAAGGATACAAGCCCTCCGATCTGCAAAAGCTTGACATCCTGCTCGCCGGAAAACCAATCGATGCCCTGTCGTTTATCGTTCATAAGGACAAAGCCTATGAGCGCGGGCGCATTCTTACCGAGAAGCTCAAAGAGATCATCCCTCGCCAGATGTTCGAAGTGCCCATACAAGCCGCTATTGGGGGTCGCGTGCTTTCGCGCCAGACGGTAAAAGCCAAGCGCAAGGATGTTCTTGCGAAGTGCTACGGTGGAGACATCACTCGAAAGAGAAAGCTGCTCGAGAAGCAGAAGGCGGGCAAGAAGCGCATGAAGGCCATCGGCAATGTCGAGGTTCCGCAAGAGGCTTTCATGGCTATCCTGAAGGTCGATGACTGATTGCATGTGAAAGCGCGTGTTCGCTCATGCAGGCATATAGCGCGATCGGGCTTTGACACAGATGAGCGCACAGCACTGATAGAGTAATATAATGGTCGCTAACGCGACCGATGAAGGCATCCTTTTGGGGAAGGCATAGAAAGATACCTACGATGGCCAAACATCAGAAAAGTCAAAAAGATTATGACTGGCTCGAAGATCCGTTCAACGACAATAAGAGCGAGCAAGATGAGCTTAATGCTGCCAAGATGTCATCAGGTTCTAAGATCGCTGTTGGGATAGGGTGTCTGGCTGTCCTTATTATCTTGGTCGGTATTATCGCTGTTAGCTGTTCGAGCATCGCTGCCCTTATGGGCACAGGCGCTATCTAGGTTATGTCTGCCAAGGTTCTACTCGCTCCGATGGCGGGAGTTAGCGATCTTGCGTTTCGTGATATCTGCATCGCACACGGCGCCGATCTAACCTATTCAGAGATGGTGTCAGCCAAGGGGTTGTCGTATGGCAGCGAGAAGACAAAAGATCTTATCAAGCTGTCCCCATCCGAGAAGGTGATAGGCGTTCAGCTTTTCGGTCATGAAAGCGATGTGATGGCAAGTCAAGCCGCTTGGGTTGAGGATGTTTTACAAGATCGTCTCGCATGTATCGATATCAATATGGGTTGCCCCGCGCGAAAGATAGTCGCGAAAGGTGACGGCGCCGCGCTTATGAAAAGTCCAGATCTCGCAAAAGAGATAGTTCGCGCCGTCAAGCGCAGCGTGCGATGCCCTGTCAGTGTCAAGTTCCGTCGCGGTTGGGCGCAAGGCGATGATACTTCGGTCTCCTTCGCAAAGATCGTTGAGGATGCAGGCGCCGATGCGATCACTCTTCACGGCCGGTATGCGATGCAGTACTACAAGGGAAGCTCCGATAGAGCATGCATCGCTGCTGTAAAAAATGCGCTTTCGATCCCAGTTATCGGCAACGGTGATATCCGATGCGGCCAAGATGCTCTGTCGATGCTTGATCAGACCGGATGCGATCATGTGATGGTTGCTCGCTCGGCGGTAGGAAACCCGTGGATTTTCGAGGAGATACATGCCGCTTTTGATGGACGCGCTTTTAAGCCGCCGACGCTTGAGGAGCGCATCAATGCCATGCGAGAGCATGCTCGCAAGCTGCACGATATGCACCCGCGTCTTCTCTTGCGAATGCGAAAGCACGCAGCGGCATACATCAAAGGCATTCCTGGGGCAAGTGCTGCACGTGCATCGCTCAATGAATGCACTACGCTCGATGATTTCTATCGTCTCTTCGATGCGTTTGCGCAAAGAGCTTCAATCGGTGCATCTTCGGTTGATGATATGACGGTCGACCCTTTTGATGATTTGGCGGAGCAGGAGCAAGAAGATGCCTCATGATCCTTACAAAGCGCTCTATATTCATATCCCGTTTTGCGTCTCACGTTGCAACTATTGCGACTTTTACACAAATGCGGTCGCACGCGATTCCATTGAGATAACCGAGACGATCGAGAATGACATCATGGAGATACGTCGTCTCGGGCGCGAAGGCGAGCTTTCGCAGATCGAGACCATCTATATAGGTGGCGGCACTCCGAGCTTTGTCGGGACGAAACATCTTACTAACCTTTTATACACATTGGGTCTTACCCTTGATATGCAAGGCATTCGCGAATGCAGCATTGAGGCCAACCCTGAGAGCATTGATGCTCGTCTTATCAACGATATTTGGGCACTCGGTGCCAATAGGCTTTCGATAGGCGTTCAGAGCTTTGATGATGAAGTGCTGAAAACACTTGGTCGCGCCCATGATCGAGCGCAAGCGATCGATGCTATCCGTATGGCATCTGAGCGTTTCGACAACATCAGCATCGATCTGATGTGCGGTGTTCCTGCGCAAGACATCAAGAGCTTTGAAGCTGATCTTGATGTTGCGCTCAGTCTTCCTATCAAGCACGTGAGCATCTATCCGCTCACCATCGAACCCGCCACGCCGTTTGCGAAGCTTCTTGATAAAGAGCGTTTGGACCTTCCGAGCGAGGATGAGCAGGCGGACATGATGGAGCTTGCCCAAAGGCGCCTTGTTAAGGCCGGTTTTTCGCGTTATGAGGTGGCAAGTTATTCGAAGCCGGGCTATGAGAGCGTGCATAATTCGATGTACTGGACGGCAGCTCCGTATCTTGGAATCGGGCGAAGTGCGACCACCATGACGCAAAACGCCGAGAGGCGAATGCGTGTTCAAGATGGGCGTGTGGTGGATGATCTGAATGCGGCACAGATGGCAGCGGAGGATGTAATGCTTGGACTGCGCATGTCAAAAGGCGTCTCCGATGAGCTCATCGTGCGTGCTAGCGCCCTGCTTCCGAGGCTTGACGGCGTGCTTGCCGATCTTGTGGATAAAGGGCTTGTAGAGCATCTCGATCAGAGATGGCAACCGACCGAGCGCGGTTGGATATGCGGCAACGAGCTGTATGGAGCGATCTTGGAAACAGCTCCCTTTTAGGCCTTAGGCCGATTAGCACTCTTGAAGCGCGTCTGCTAAAGTTGCATAATATGACGGTGTGAAAATGAAGACGGTATCTTCAGCGCCGAAGCGAAGCGGAGGAAGACGTATCAATGCTATCAGATAGAAGGCAGAGGATTTTATATGCGCTCATTGAGGAGTACGTTGCGCATGCGCTTCCTGTCGGGTCGCAGACGATCGCAAAGCACTACAAGCTCGGTGTGAGCTCAGCCACCATCCGAAATGAGCTTTCATACCTTGAGGACCAAGGCTACATCACCCAGCCCCATACATCCGCAGGTCGCATCCCTACAGATGCTGGTTACAGGGAATTCGTCGATGAGGTGCTGGCCAGCGATGAGTTGATGAAGCTTCCTGGTTTTGAGACGATGGCATCCGATATTCGTTCGCGCGCAGAAGCGCTCGATTCTCTGATCGAGCGGACATCTGAGGAGCTTACGCGTCTGACCGACTGCCTTTCGATTGTGATGGCGCCCTCGATCATCAAGATGCGCATACGGCAGGTATCGCTCATATCGCTGACGAACAGGCAAGCGCTAATCGTCATCGTGTCTGAGGATGGGCATGTGGCCGAGCGACATGTATCGTTTCCCATTGATGTCGAGCCCGATCGCCTGCACGAAATCCAAAATGTGCTCACTAAAGTATTCTCGGGAAGATCCCTATCGGAGATGGACGATGTGAGGCTCGGGATGGTCGATCTCATGCAAGACAGCGTTGGGCCGATTATCGTGAACGAGGTTTTGGATAGTCTGCATGATTGCAATTCTGTCAGAAGGTCGCGCGTTGGCGTCAGTTCTCTAATGCGCAAGCCTGAATTCCATGATGCAAGCGCACTTCTGCCCATAATGGAGGTGCTCGAGGATGATACGGTGCTCTTCAGGGTTTTTGACCCGAGCGATGTGACGGACTCAGGAATAATGGTGCGCATTGGAAGCGAGAACGAGACCGAGCAGCTCTCAGGTGCATCCGTGATCGCAGGCTCCTACGGTCGCGGCGATGCTCAGGGAGTGGTGGCCGTCATTGGGCCTAAGCGGATGGATTATTCGAAGGTGATAGGGGCCGTTCGCGCAGCTCAAGAGATACTGAACGAAGATCTGCACTGAATCGGATGCACATTTAGATCAAAATACTGTCACATAAATAGAATTTGGATAAGAAGAAGGAAGACATTTCACGATGCCAACTGCAACAAAAGACCTCTATGAGATACTCGGCGTCAGCCGTGATGCCAGCGAATCAGAGATAAAGAAGGCTTTCCGCCACAAGGCGCGCGAACTTCACCCCGATGTGAATAAGGCAGAAGATGCCGAAGAGCAGTTCAAGGAACTCAACGAAGCCTATGACATCCTCTCAGATGCGAACAAGCGCGCACAATACGATCGCTTCGGCACTATTCCCGGTGCTGCCGGAGGTGGAAGCGGCTATGTCGATTTTGAGGATCTTTTCGGCGGTTTCGGCGGTATGGGCGATATCTTCTCGTCGTTCTTCGGCGGATCGTCGCGCTCGAGGCAGACGCGTCGCGAGGGTCGCGATATGGGCATCGGGATCACCATCGATCTTAAGGATGTGGCCACCGGAACAAAAAAGGAGATAGTCTATGACAGGCTGGCTCCGTGTTCGGATTGTGATGGCACAGGCGTAGGCGAGGACGGTCAGGAGATCACGTGCCCTGAGTGCGGAGGCTCCGGTCGTGTTGTGACAGTGCAGCATACATTCCTTGGCGATATGCAATCTGCTAGCACTTGCAGCGTTTGCGGAGGAAGCGGAAAGAAGATCGAGGGCGCTTGCGAGGAATGCGATGGACAGGGACGTGTTCCCGATCGTCAGCGAGTGTCGGTCGACATCCCTGCGGGTATTAGGGATGGTCAGCAGCTTCGCGTAGGCGGGCTCGGAGAGGCCGGAATGCAGGGGGCTAAAGCGGGCGATCTTATCGTCACCGTTCGCATAGAAAAGGACGATCACTTCGAGCGCGATGGTGACGATCTGCATGTGAGCATCGAAGTTCCGATGCTTCAAGCCGCGCTCGGTGCCAACATTACGATAGATGGCATCATGGATGATGAGACCATCAAGGTTCAGATCCCGCAAGGAACTCAGGCCGGTGATGTCGTGCGCGTGAAAGGGTTCGGTCTTCCGCGCCTTCACAGATCCGCGCGTGGCGATATGTATGTGCATATGGACGTTCGCATCCCAAAGAAGCTCAACAAGAAGCAGAAGAAGCTAGCAGAAGAGCTGGCGCGCGAGCTCGGCGGATTTGAGAGCGGCGACAACGTGCCGCTTGAGCGTCTCGATGACATATTCAGACGCTAAACGGCGCTAGAGCGGAACCAAGGATGGCTGCCTACAATGTCGTTATATAGATTCTTCCTCGATGAGCAGGTCCTCTCATCCATTTCAGATGAGGTGTTTCGCCTTGAACTTTCCCAGCAGGATGAGAAGCATGCACGCGTGATCAGATTGAAGCCTTTCGAGCATATCGCCATCATCGATGGTTCGGGTGACTATTTCGAATGCAGGATCGAGCGTATGGATGATGAGGGCATCTTCGTGTCGATCGCGCAGCACCTTGATGCTCCCTCAGATGGGTTCGAGGTCATCTTGTACCAAGGACTTGCAAAGGGCGAGCGCTTCGAAACCGTTTTAAAGCACGCCACTGAGCTTGGTGTGAGCGCCTTTGTTCCGCTTATCAGCAAGCGATGCGTGGTCAAGCTCGATCCGAAGAAGGTCAGTGCGAAGTGCGAGCGATGGCGTACGATCATACGGGGCGCTGCCAAGCAGGCGGGGCTCATTCGTATACCTGATCTCGGTGAACCTGAGAACATCGATGGAGCGCTGAGCTCCTTAAGCGGGGCAGATCTTGTTCTTATATGCTGGGAAGAGGCCATGGATTCGATGAGTATCCGTGCTGCGATCGATGATGCTGCTCTGGCATCGGGCGCGCGGGTTGCCATCGTCGTCGGGCCTGAAGGAGGCTTTTCAGATGATGAGGTCTCAAGGCTGCTCGCTTCGAATGATAGCGCCAAGCTGGCAAGTTTGGGGCCGACCATCCTTCGCACCGAGACGGCGGGTATCGTGTCGTGCGCGCTTGCGCTAGAGCGGCTTCGTGAGGGATTCGATCGATGAAGTATTCCGTATTGAACCTCGGATGCAAGGTCAATCGTGTCGAATCGGATCATTTTGAGCGCATGTTTCATTCAAGGGCGCTAGTGCCCTCTGATCCGGGCGATGCGGATATCATCATCGTTAACACTTGCACTGTCACAGGCGATGCCGAGAAGAAAGCGCGAAGGCTCGCAAGGTCTGCTGTACGCGCAAATGATCGAGCGCATATCATCATCACCGGGTGCGCCAGTGCGATTGCGCCAGATGTATTCGAAGCGATGTCCGAGCGCATCACTGTTGTTTCTAAGCACGATATCGATGCATATTTAGAAGGACTTTTCCCTATCCCTTGTATGAACAGCGCGAACGGGGATGTATTGTCTGCAGCTGAAGATGAGATGCCGCCGGAGGGTGGTTATATGCCTTCCCGATCAAGGGTCGGCGTGAAGATCCAAGACGGGTGTGATAACGAATGCAGTTATTGCATCGTCTGCAAAGCGAGAGGCGCATCTTACAGTATCGGCCATGACAAAGTGCTCGCCGAGATCGAGCTTTTGGTCGATAGCGGCATAAAGGAGATACTGCTCACAGGGATAGATCTGGGCGCTTATAACGATGATGGATATTCGCTCGATGCATTGCTTCGCATGGCTCTTGATGCCACAGCATCTCCAGATGATGGATGCCCTCCGAGATTCCGTATCTCATCTATAGAGCCCACAAGCATCACCGACGGGCTGATCTCGCTCATAAAAGAATCGAAAGGTCGCATCTGTAGGCATCTTCACATTCCGTTGCAATCCGGTTCCGATAAGGTTCTCACCGAGATGTGTCGCCACTATTCGGTAGCCGAATACGCATCGCTCATTGCAAAGCTCAAACGCGAGATCCCTGAGATCTCGATCACTACGGATATCATCGTTGGATTTCCCGGCGAGACGGAAAGCGATTTTGAAGCGACACTCGATCTCGCAAAGAAGTGCGCGTTCTCGAATATCCATGTGTTTCCGTATTCGCCGCGCGCTTTGACGGTTGCGGCCGAAAGACAAGATCAGATCGCGCCCGATGTCAAAGTGAGCCGTGCCCGTAAGTTGCGTGCGCTGGCATCACGCCTTCGAGATGAGGATGCTATATCGCGCGAAGGAACAACAGAGCTTTTCTGCGTTCAAGAGGACGGCAACATGATGTCTGAGAGCTATTATGAACATCGTGCGCCCGCAGGTGTCGCCGAGGGTGCTCTTCTTGAGATGACCTTTGTTGTTTCGCGCCGTAGAGCGGGTTCTACTTTGTTAGAATGTGAGCATGACGAATAAAAACGAGATCAACCTAACCGTATCGAATAACTCCGATATGCTGCTCGTCGCCGGAGAGGCTGACGAGAATATCAGGCTTTTGCAGCAGAGCTTTCGTGCGCGCATCACCACCCGAGGCAACGTCATCTCGATTGCAGGCGATGAGGCCGAAGTGCAGATGCTCGCATCTATCCTCATGGATATGATACGCCGCGTGCAGCAAGGCGACGCTCTTGGCCCCGATGATATCCGACGCTCGATCGAGCTCGCCCGCTCTGAGGAGATGGCCCCTGCCTCTCTACGCGATGATGTGATACTCACATTTCGAGGGCAATCCATCCGTCCGAAGACCTCCGGGCAGAAGCACTATGTGGATGCTATCCGGAAGAACACCATCACGTTCGGTATTGGCCCTGCAGGAACCGGCAAAACCTATCTTGCGATGGCGCTTGCTGTATCGGCGCTGCGTCGACAGGAGGTCGGCCGCATCATCCTTTCGCGTCCGATTGTCGAGGCGGGGGAGAATCTGGGATTTTTGCCCGGAACGCTCACTGAGAAGGTCGACCCGTATATTCGCCCGCTCTATGATGCTCTTTTCTCCATGACGGATGCCGAGCGTGCGAGCGCCATGCTCGAGAACGGCACAATCGAGATAGCGCCGCTTGCCTTCATGCGTGGGCGTACCTTAAATGACAGCTTCATCATCTTGGATGAGGCGCAAAACACAACCCCTGAGCAGATGAAGATGATGCTCACGCGTATCGGATTCGGCTCGAAGATGGTTATCACAGGCGATATCACGCAAAGCGACATCAATGCGAATGCTTCTGGGCTCAAGCAGGTCAAGGCCATTCTCGGCAACATCGATGACATTGCGTTTTGCGAGCTTTCAGGTGCTGATGTTGTGAGGAATTCGCTCGTTCGCGAGATAATTGCAGCTTACGAGGAATTCGGATCGAACAAGACCGCAAAAGACCTGAAAGACGCAAAAGGCTCAAGAGGTGCACGAGGTGCAAGAGATGTCGCCTCGTCCTCGCAAGAGGGAAACGATGCGGGAGATGATGCATGATGGTAACGGCGAGGAGGTCGGCATGGATGTGCTCATAGATCTCGAATATTCCCCTATACAGGAGGACGGCTCTGCCATTGAGCTGGAATTTGTCGAAGCTGTTGTGAAAAAAGCGATATCGATGATGGATGTTCCCGAGAGCTCGGAGGTCTCCGTCACATTCATTGATGATGACAAGATGGCCGATCTCAACGAACAGTACCGCTCTAAGAGCGGCCCCACAGACGTGCTGTCCTTCGAATGCGATAACCTAGATGATGATTTTGCGACTGATGCCGATGAGGTCTACTGCTTAGGCGACATCGTGATCGCACCGGATGTGGCATACAAACAATCGCTCGAATACGGCAACACCTATAAGGAGGAGCTCGCGCTTCTTCTCGTTCATGGGCTTTTGCATCTTGATGGTTATGATCATATCGAAGATGACGAAGCGCAGATCATGGAGGATCGCCAAAAGGAGATCCTCTCGGTGCTATCGAGTGAGATATCGCTTGCGTAGCGTTGTTTTTACTAGATGGGGAAGTTAGGGGTGCGCTCATAGACAAGCGCGATGAACATAGCTCTTCAAGCGAGGTATCACCTGCAAAGACAGTCTATCATGCAGGACAGCGTCGCGATTTCACCGTAAAGGGATCGTTTGGTTATGCCTTTTGCGGGATCGCCTATGCTTTTCGCACGCAGCGAAACCTAAAGATACATCTCGCGATCGGCATCCTTGCGGTGGTGCTCGGGTTCCTGCTTGAGATAGATGCTCCATCATGGCTTGCGATCGCACTGTGCATTTTTGGGGTGTTTGTGGCAGAGCTTATCAATACGTCGATCGAGTCGGTCGTGGACATGGTATCGCCGCAGTGGAGCGAGCTTGCCAAGCGCGCTAAGGATTGTGCGGCAGGTGCGGTTTGCGTGAGCGCATTCGGTTCTGTCGTCATAGCCGCTATCGTGTTTATCCCAAGACTGCTCTCGTTATTAAATCTGTAGCATGTGTTTCAATGTAACTTTTGAACAGTGAACCGATCGATTGTATAGGATAGCTTTATGGATCTAGATGCTTTTTTCGCCGAAAATCCGATGGGAGGGGTCGACTCCTACGGAAGCGATCCGAACTTTCGCTCGGGATTCGTTACGCTTATCGGGCGGCCGAATGCTGGTAAGTCAACGCTTGTGAATGCGCTCATGGGTAAAAAGATCGCAATCACGTCGTCGACTGCGCAAACGACGCGTCATCGCCTCAATGCGGTATTGAGCCTTGATGACGCTCAGATGATCCTTGTCGACACGCCTGGGCTCCATAAGCCCAAAGATGCGCTCGGCTCCGAGCTTAACGCTTCTGCTATATCGACACTTGATGATGTGGATGTGATTGCGATGCTCATCGACTCGTCCGAGCCTATCGGCAAAGGGGATCGTTGGGTTGCCGAACAGCTGACGCATGTAACATCGCCGAAGATCTGTGTGCTTTCAAAGACTGATTTGGTGAACGATGAGGCGCTTGCCGATCAAATAGACAAATTGTGCGATCTTGCGGATTGGAGCGCTGTGATCGCTCTGTCTGCCAAAAGTGGGCGCAATGTTGATGCGTTTATTGAGGAGGTCGTCGATCTTCTGCCGCACGGTCCTGCCTGGTTCCCGCGTGACATGGAATGCGATCATCCGATCGAGACCATGGTTGCCGAGTTCATCCGGGAGAAGGTGCTTCGCGATTTTCGCGATGAGGTGCCTCATGCGGTCGGTGTGCAGACAGACGAGATGGAATACGTGTCCAAGAAAAAGCTCTATCGTATCTATGCCACCATCTATGTGGAGCGCGATAGTCAAAAAGGAATCCTTATCGGCAAGCATGGTGCAGCCATAAAGCAGATCGGAGCGAAGGCTAGAGCGGATCTGGAAGTGCTTTTGGGAAGTCGGGTGTTCCTTGATCTCAAGGTCAAGGTCAAGCATAACTGGCGCAGCGACGAGTCGCAGATAAGACGGCTTGGTTATATCGATCGATGAGCTTTGAATTTTGGCTCTTACAAGCTAATATATACGGATAAACGCAGCTCAAACATAGACTCAGGAGAAATTCGACACAATGATCTGCCCGTATTGCGGAACCGAGAATAGAAACACGGCGAAATTCTGCGACCGTTGTGGGTATGAATTGCCCACAGTGGCTCCTGACGCGCGCGAAATCTTTGGTGATGAGGGCTTTCTTGTCGAAGGCTCCGATGCTATCACGGTGGATCTTCAAGGCCTTGAGCGCATGGTCGACTCGAGTAATTCCGGTGTTATGTATGACGATCTCAACCCTTATGGCGCATACACCGAAAGCATCGAGGATGCATCTAGCCCGACAGTCCCTTTATCTGCGAGGACCGCTGTTATCGGCGATGTTTCGAATCCGGGTGTGTCGAGCGGCTCTGCAGGCTATGATGATGTCTATGAGACGAAAACGATCCCGTTAGGTGCGGACTCTGCTTACAGGACCGCCGAATTTAGCGCTGTGGGGTCAAGCTCGGCATCCATGCTTGATAATTCTGCCAAGACCTTCTCTGCCGCAGGGGACGCTCCTTCCGGATCAAATCCCAAGCGCAAGGTGATCATCGCTGTAGTTGCGGTTCTTATTGCACTTTGTCTAGCGGCAGCAGCGCTCATTACCTACAATTTGCAACTTTGGGGCGGCATCTCCGTTCCCGATGTTGTCCGTCAGAGCGAATCGGTTGCAAAGCAAAACCTTGAAGCCGCCGGTTTTTCGGTTGATGTGGAATACGTGGTCTCTGACGATGTGCAAGGCATCGTCGTTTCCACGAACCCCGGCTCTGGTGCTCGTATCGCTGAAGGCTCGCTTGTGGTGATCTCTGTTTCCATCCCGCGTGTGATTCCAGAGATCATCGGGCTCACCCAAGATGAGGCCGCATCGATGCTTGCTGAGTCAGGCTATGAAGATGTCGAGTTCACGACGCAGAAATCCAATGAAGCACAAGGCAGCGTCATATCGGTCGACCCGGGAGTGGGAGTCGAGGCTGTGGCGGATACTCATGTCATAGTTGCCGTTGCAGAACCTTTCCGTGTTCCGGCTATTGACGGTCTTACACGCGATGAGGCGATTGCGGCGCTTGAGGCTGAAGGTTATTCTGTGAAGACGGTCTCCTACATCACGGAAGATATCGCCGAGGGCATGGCGGTGTCCACTGATCCGGCGGCAGGCACAGTGCTACCTTCCGGTTCTGAGGTTGTTCTAAATGTGGCGCATAATCGTTCGACTGAGCTCATCGAAGCCACAAAGGCCTATCTCTCTGGCTCAACGCGTTTTAGCATCAATGGGATTAACTACGAGATCGGAGAGATCAAAAGCGTCACCTATCAAGGCTCAGACTCATGTGCATATTCGATAACAGCGCGCCCATACGAGACGCATACCTGGCTTTTTGGCGACACCGAGACGCGCTATGGGAATTACGAGACGATAAGCGGAACCATCACCTATAACGCCGATAACTCCATCAAGTCGAGCGATCCGGCTATCAAGCGGCTCTGATATCGCAATGGCGGCTCCGACCTACAAGGCGCGCGGTATAGTCCTAAGAAAGACGCGCCTTTCCGAGAGCGATCTGATCGTCGAGCTCATCGATGACGAGGGTAAAAAGCTCAAGCTTGTCGCCAAAGGCGCGCGCAAGCCCGCCTCCAGACTCTCTGCGCATCTTGAGCTATTCAATACATGTGAGGTTCTTTGCGTGAAGGGGAAGAACCTCGATATCGTGAAAGAGTCGCGACTTGTCTCATCAAGATCGCAGCTCATGAGCGATCCTGTTAAGAATGCCGCCGCATGTTCGGTTGTAGAGCTCATATCCGCCATCATCCAGACATCCCTCAAGCAACCGAGGCTTTTCGAGATGACCGATGCAGCACTCGATGCCATCGACACTAAAGATGTGTCTGCGACCGACATCCTCCTTGCTGCCGACATCATAAAGACCGTGTCGCTCACAGGCCTTCGCCCGATGCTGCTTTCCTGTGCAATCTGTGGCGCGCCCGAGATCGAGCAAGACGAGCTAGCCCTATCAGTGTCTCTGCTCGCTGCAAAGGATCGCGACATCCGCATCTCTCATATCGAAGGCGGTATCATCTGCGCTGACTGTGCCAAGCTCGTTGAGAGCGCATGGGTGCCGAGAAGTTCCATCATATTAGCGCAGCATCTTCTGATGAGCAGATTTTACGATATCGCAAGTTTCAAGGTTGAAGATGCAACCGTCTTCGAGCTTTTGCAGATACTTCACTTGTGGGTGGGTGTCCATATAGGCACAAAACTCAAGTCTCTCGGGCCGTTCTTCGATCTTCGCTATATCAGAACCTGATCGATAGGGCTCAAGGCGCTTTGCCTGTTCATGTGCTCGCCCGTGATCTATATCTCCTTGTTCTGCTTGATTAAAAGAGAAACCTTATATATACTCTAAAGGCTGTCCATATTCGGACGGACGGATCCGAGCTTAGCTTGCATGCACCACCTGCTTGTTTGCTCAGCTCCGATCTTATTAAAAGGACGGTTGCCAAGGCGCAGCCGGTATTGAGGCGCAGCCGGTATTGAAAGGTGGCAATAAGATGGCCAATAAGTACAGCATTACAAAGGATGAGGTCGCCGGCTTCATCAAAGAGTACGGCAAAGGCGAAGTTGATTCAGGCAGCGCCGAGGTGCAGGTCGCGATCCTCACCGAGCGCATCTCGAATCTGACAGAGCATCTCAAGGTCCACAAGAAGGACAACCATACACGTCGTGGTCTTCGCAAGCTCATCGGTAAGAGACGCGGTCTTCTGAAGTACATCAAGAACCGCAACATCGATGAATATCGTGAGCTTATCAAGAAGCTCGGCATCCGCGACAATATCTAAGCGTGAGGCTGTAATCACGAAACCCGCATAAGCGGGTTTCGTTTTACTTACGGATGGCTTGCACAGGGCAGTGCTATTCGTGCTTGTCGATAAGGTTCGATAAAGCGAAGAAGCTTGCGGGCAATGAGGCTCGCGAGGAGTAGAGAGAAAGATGATGACAAAGATCGTTGAAGAGTTCGAGCTTTACGGAAAGTCCTATAGGTTCGAAACAGGAGAACTTGCAAAACAAGCGACAGGTGCCGTTCTCGTCACATGCGAAGAGACTTCCGCGCTCGTCACAGCAGTCGTTTCCAAGCATGACAAGGACTACGACTTCTTCCCGCTAACAGTGGATTTCATGGAGAAGATGTATGCTGTCGGCAGGATCCCCGGAGGATACCTCAAGCGTGAGGCAAAGCCCTCCGATAAAGGCATTCTCACAGCGCGTATGATCGACCGTCCTATCCGTCCCGGTTTTCCAGATGGCTACAAGAAAGAGGTGCACATTGTTGCCACCACTTTCGTTGTTGATGGGAGCAATCCTCCTGATACCATCTGTGTTGCTGGCGCGTCTGCGGCCCTCATGGTGGGCGGCGCTCCCTTTGATGGGCCTGCGGCTTGTGTTCGCATCGGACGTGACAAGGACAGCGGTGAATTCATCGTGAACCCAACATACGCTGAGCAGGAAAACTCCGATCTCGAGCTTACGATCGCCGGCACCAAGGACTACATCTCCATGGTGGAGGCTGGCGCCGATGAGGTTACCGAAGAGGACATGCTTGCCGCCATGGCATTCGCGCAAGAGGCGATTGCGGCATTCTGTGATAAGCAGCAAAGCTTCATCGATCGCGTAAACCCAACACCGATGGACTATACCGTCCATGAGATCGACCCTGTGATCAAAGAGCGCATCGAGCCGTTCTTCTCCGAGATGGAGGCAGCGCTGCATGATGCCGATAAGCTCTCTCGTATCGAGAAGGTCGAGACGCTCAAGGATCGCATCACCGAAGAGGAGTTCAGCGAAGAGGAGCGCGCCATGTGGTCCTCCGATATAGCCGCTGAGCTCAAGTCGCTCGAAAAGCGCGCCATGCGCAAGATGATCATCGAGACAGGCGAGAGGGTTGATGGCAGAAAGGCCGATGAGATCCGTCCTTTGCACATTGTGCCCGGATACCTGCCGCGCGTACATGGTTCAGGCCTTTTCCAGCGTGGACAAACGCAGGCGCTTTCCGTTTGCACGCTTGGAATGCTCAACGAGTGGCAGCGCCTTGATACGATCGACCCGGCTGAGGGTAAGCGCTACATGCATCAGTATAATTTCCCGCCGTATTCCACTGGCGAGACAGGACGTATGGGTGCTCCGAAGCGTCGCGAGATCGGTCACGGCGCGCTTGCAGAACGTGCGCTTTTGCCGGTCATCCCCTCCGAAGATGATTTCCCGTATGCGATCCGCGTCGTATCCGAGATCCTTGAGTCCAACGGCTCTTCTTCCATGGCATCCACTTGTGGCTCCACGCTCGCGCTCATGGACGCAGGCGTTCCGATCGAGCGTCCCGTATCAGGCGTTGCTATGGGTCTGATCAAAGAAGGTGATGATGTCGTCATCCTTACCGACATTCAAGGCCTAGAGGACTTCCTCGGCGACATGGACTTCAAGGTCTGCGGAACCGAGAAGGGTATCACTGCTCTTCAGATGGACAACAAGGCCAAGGGTCTATCGCTTGACATTCTTTCTCGCGCGCTCAAGCAGGCACGTGAGGGCAGGGCGTATATCCTAAACGCCATGCTCGAGACGATCGACTCTCCGCGTGAGCAGCTTCGCGATACCGCTCCGCGCATCGAGACCATCCATATCCCGCAGGATAAGATCCGCGATGTCATCGGCACCGGCGGTAAGGTTGTGCGCGGCATTCAAGATGAGACTGGTGCCACGATCGAGATCCTTGAGGACGGTACTATCCATATTGCGGCTGTTGAAGGTCCTGCAGGCGAGGCCGCCAAGGCTGCCATTTTGGCCATCGTCAAAGAGCCTGAGGTGGGCGAGATCTATGACGGTGAGGTTGTCGGCATTAAAGACTTCGGTGCGTTCGTTCGACTTACGCCGAACAAGGACGGCCTGCTTCACATATCGCGCGTCGCAAACGGCCGTGTTGCCAATGTTGAAGATGTGCTCAGCATGGGCGATATCGTGAAGGTCCAAGTGCTCGAGGTCGATCCGAAAACAGGTAAGATCTCGCTTGATAGGCTTGATAAGCCCGATGCGCCGGAATCTTCAAAGCCTGCACGCGATGACGTCAAGCGTCCCGGACAGGGCACTCGCAAGCCGCGACGCAGTCATCATTCGTAAATCAGGTTTGACTCTCTGCGAGATAATTAGAGGAAAAGGATAGAAAATGATAAAGGTTGCTGTAGCCGGATGCATGGGAAGGATGGGATCTACCATCGTCTCGGCCATCGAGAACACCGATGATATCGAGGTCATCTGTGGGATCGATCCGGCTGCGGCAAGTCATGATGCGGCACCTTTTCCAGTATATGCGACCATAGATAAGGCCATCGATGAATGCGATATCGATGTCCTTGTGGATTTCACGCGACCCGATGTCGTTGCTGCAAACGTCGAGTCCGCCATTTGTGCGGGGATAAATTGCGTCGTAGGCACAACTGGACTGTCCACCGAAACTCTTGAGAGCCTTGCGAAGGGAGCAGTGGACAACGCGGCGCTGTTTTATGCGCCGAACTTCACCACCGGCGCGGTCTTGATGATGCAGTTCGCAAAGATCGCCGCTCCTTTCTTTCCGCAGGCCGAGGTCATCGAGTTCCATCACTGCAACAAGCTCGATTCTCCTTCGGGTACAGCTGTTCAGACAGCGCGTCTTATGGGCGAATCCCGTGGCGGTGTTGCGAGTGAGGCTCCGGGTTCGGAGACGGAGGTGGCCGGTGCGCAAGGTGCAAGAGGTGCGCTCATAGACGGCATCCCGGTGCATTCTGTACGCTCATCTGGATATGTGGCCTCCCAAGAGGTCATCTTGGGCTCATATGGCCAAAGCCTTACTATCCGACATGATTCGTGGGATCGCGAGTCCTACATGCCCGGTGTGCTTCTCGGAATAAGATCCGTGGGGGATATGCAAGGGCTCATCGTCGGTCTTGAGAATCTGATGGATATCTGATGCAGGATTGAAATACATGTTCGGATGTGTGATCGTTCGAACATGTATTTCATGTAGCGACCAATCGATCCGTCGGGATCAACCATATCGGTTTTTCGCATCAATGCTGTTTTTTGTGTTCGCTGTTACATCGCTGAGCTGAGCTTCATCGCGTTTGCATGCCATCTGATGCTATCATGTCATCTGTAATGGGATCCACTCATTCGATCCGCCTATGTATTTCCAAGGAGTGAAGATGTCGTTCGAAAATCCAAGATTCGGCCGTATGATACCTGCAATGGTCACACCTTTCGATGATGACCTCGAACTCGATCTCGATCGCGCCCAAGAGCTTGCGAACCGTCTTGTTGAGGGTGGAAGCGATGCGCTTATCGTCAATGGCACGACAGGCGAATCGCCGACGGTTTTCTATCCGAACAAGATTGACCTGTTCAAAGCCGTGGTTTCAGCCGTGGATTCTCGCGTGCCCGTTATCGCTAACGTCGGAGATAACTGCACCGCCGATACGGTGAATTTCCTTCAGGATGTCCAAAAGCTCGGCGTCGATGCTTTCATGTGCGTCGTGCCGTACTATAACAAGCCTCCGCAAGAGGGGATCTATGCGCATTTCAAGACGATCTCGCAAGTATCCGAAAAGCCCATCATCCTCTATAACATACCAGGTAGATGCGTCATCAATATGAGTGCCGATACGACATGCAGGCTTGCTCATGATTGCGAGAACATCGTTGCGGTGAAAGAGGCCTCGGGTGATCTTGAACAGATCGAGTGCATCATCAACGAAACCCCTGATGATTTCGATGTGTATTCCGGCGATGACTCGGCTACCTATGACATCATGCGCCTTGGCGGCAGCGGGGTTATCTCCACTATCGGCAACGTTACGCCTGAGCGTATGAAGGAGATCGTGGAGCTTTGTGCCGAGCGCAGGTGGGATGAAGCGCTTGCAGCCAACGCAGCACTCTTGCCGCTAATGGATGGTCTTTTCGAAACATCCAATCCCATCCTTGTTAAAGAAGCGCTCTCGCTCATAGGGTTTCCTGTCGGCGGAGTGCGTCTGCCGCTGGTTGCGGCAACCGAGCAGCAATCCAAAAAGCTCGAATTGATAATGAAAGAATGCGGCGTTCTTTGATCGAGCGCCGATGATGCTCTTGATCACCTGAGTGTGCTCTAAGAGTGATGAGAAAGACCAATAGGTAAATAGATGAACGATATAAACAAAGCAGAAAAACAGCAACAGAACAAAAATAGAAATACCGATCCGAATAATTCAAAAAGGCCTGATGAGCGTGGTGGCAATTCTGGCAACAACACTTCTAAGAAAAAGCGCACAAGCTCATTCAAGCATGTCTCCTTAGATAGAAAACGTCCGCAGCTCAGCCGCGAGCAAGACGCAGGTGATCGACGTAAGAAGAACAACAACAATAACAGGAAGAATCAGCGCAAAACGTCATCTTCGAAAGATCCCAATGCTAAGCTCGAGATCATTCCGCTAGGCGGTCTTGATGCCATCGGCAAGAACATGACCGCTTTTGAGTGTAAGGGCGATATGATTCTTGATGATGCAGGATTGATGTTTCCCGATGACGATCATCCCGGCATTGATCTCATTCTTCCGGACTACACATATGTTCTTGAGAATGCCGACAAGCTCAAGGGCATCGTCATCACGCATGGTCACGAGGATCATACAGGCTCGCTTCCTTATCTCATGAAAGACCTTGATCGCATGGTGCCGATCTATGCCACCAAGCTCACACTTGGTCTCATCGAGGGCAAATTCGCTGAGCACAGGATCAAAAATGCCAAGCTCATTGAGGTGAAGGCTGGCGATGTCATCACGCTTGGCTGCATGAAGGTGACATTTTTCGCCGTGAATCACTCCATCCCCGGCGCGCTTGGCCTTTTCATCCAAAGCCCAGCCGGCAATGTTTTGCATATGGGAGACTTCAAGCTCGATCAAACTCCAATCGATGGCATCACTACTGATTTCGGTGCGCTCGCACGTTTCTCTGAGATCGGAGTGGATCTTCTTTTGAGCGATTCCACCAACGCCATGAACCCGAACTTCACGCCGTCTGAGGCAGAGGTTGGAAAGGTGCTGGCTCAGATAATCTCGCAGGCGAAAGGTCGCGTGATAATCGCATCGTTCGCTTCGCACATCCATCGCATGCAGCAGATCTGCGATGCCGCTGTGGCAAACGGGCGCAAAGTGGTCGTTACCGGCCGTTCGATGATCCAGAACACGGATATCGCACGCAAGCTGGGATATCTCAATATCTCTGACAAAGATCTTATTGATGCATATGAGCTTAAAGATATCCCGCCTGAGAATGTTGTAATAATGTGCACCGGAAGCCAAGGTGAGCCGCTATCTGCGCTTGCCCGTATCGCAAACGGCGAGCATAAGACGATTGATATCGAGCGAGGGGATACGGTCATCATTTCCGCAACGCCCGTTCCGGGAAACGAGAAGGCCGTTACGCGCGTCATCAATTCCCTTGCTAAGATCGGTGCGGATGTCTATGACAAATCACGCGCACGCGTTCATGTATCTGGCCATGCCGGCGCTGAAGAGCTCAAGATCGTGCTCAGCATCGTGAAGCCCAAGGCATTTATGCCCGTTCACGGTGAGGCAACGCATCTTCGCGCTCATGCGACGCTTGCAGAGAATACAGGTATCGCAGCTGAGGATATCTACATTCTTGAGAACGGCGATTCGCTCGTGCTCTCCTCAAAAGGCATCGAGCGTGGCGAAGGAGTGCAGAGCGGCATCGTATATGTTGATGGCCTGAGTGTCGGCGACACCTCGCAGGATGTGTTGAATGAACGCAACGAACTTGGCAACCAAGGTTTCGCAAGCCTCGCATGCGCGATCGATCTCAAGAAGAAGCATATCCTAGGCGAGCCGATCATGGAGATGCATGGCATCACAGGTGGCGATGATGACAGGCTTCTGAAAGAGATTCGTTCCATAATCAAGGACACGATCCAAAAAGAGCTTCGTAAAGACGATGTGGCGGTCAAGGATATCAGACGCGCGGCACGCAACAGGATCTCGAACATCCTGTGGGAGAGAACGAAGCAGCGCCCGATGATAGTGGTGAACATCCTGGAGGTCTGATTCCCTGCGACCTCAAGCTGGGAGATATCGTGATGTTTTCCTTCATGCTTCCAATCGAGGCGAGGCATGCGCATGAGGCCGCTTTGACATCGGGTGCTACACTTGAATTCGCTGTTCTTGTATAATCTTTGATGAAAATATCTCGGAAATGCAACACAAACGAATCATAAGGAGAACGAAGTCGTGGCGAGGCAATCTGGCCAGTCGAAATCCAGTAAACAGAAAGAGAAGGCCGCTCCCCAGCGCAGGAGATCGCCTGAAGATAAGAAGCCTGTAGAGACAAATAGCGCAAGAATACTCGATGACAACACCAAGCGTGATATCGCCGGTGTCATCTTCATCATATTGGCGATAGTTTTCATGCTCATCGTGGCACTTCCGCCTGATAATGCCCTTGTGTCTGATTTCGCATCTGAGTGGCTGCACCTCGGGTTCGGCGTTGGAAGCTATCTTTTGCCGTTCGTTCTTGCGGCCATCGGCATCACATTTCTCTACAGGACCCAGCAAGAGCGCGTGCCGACACGTGCAGCCATCGGTCTGGGTGTGGTCTTTGTCGCTTTGCTCGGGTTCATCGCGCTTTTCACGCCGATAACCACGCTCGGTGTCGACAACACGAATTTGCTGTTCTCAGAGAACATGTTAGTCAATTACGGCGGATACATCGGCGCAGGCATCGCTTGGGCTGGGATTACATTGTTCGGGCATATCGTCACGGGTGTTGTTCTCGTTGGCGCTATGCTGGTAGGCGTTCTGATCATCGGCTTTTCCATCTCTAAGCTCATCGACCTTCTTAAGAAGAAGAAACGCGAGCATGAGGAGCGCCTTGCATCTGGCGAGATCAAAACGCATCAATCGCGTGATCGCTTTACGCGCAAAAAGCGCGCCGATGAAGAGCCCCCGGCAAAGCTCGAGAGGGGATATTCGCCCCACTACGATGTTGATCCTTCCCGTTTAGAGGCGGGTTCTATCACGCGCCCGCTGATGGGAAGAGGCGATGCTGCGCAGTTGTATTGGGAGCAAGAGAATCAACCCAAGAAGCACAAGAATATCTTCAGGCAGCAGCAAGAGCGCGACCTTGAAGGTATCACCCGTCGGTTGAGCCATGAGGGTTATGGGGACATGTCGGCGGCACCGATGCCGTTTGTCTCTCCATATGACAAACAGGCTTTAGGTGGTACAGCAAAGGCTTCACCTGCGCCTTCATCTAATTTGACCGTGCCTTTGCGTCCGCTTTCTAATCTTCAGGCTGGGAAGGGTGATGTTCAAGAAGAGTGTTTCAATGACGAAGAAGATGCCAGATTTGAGGACGGAGGCTTTATTCGTGATGCTGAAGACGCTCTTTCGGGCAACGGACATGATACCGAGGATTCGTTTGTCGATTCCGAGCAAAGTGAAGGGTTTAGGCTCTCCATCCTTCGCGAAGGCGAGAACGGCATTTACGAAGAGGATCCCGATGATGTTCAGCCTACCTCTGCAAGTATTTCGATTCCAGATCCTATGATCGATCTGAACAGGATATCTATTCTGCACACTAAGATCGATCCGGCAGATGATGAGGCTGTCGGGTTGCCACTCATAGACGATATCGCGCTCAGCATACCTGAGGTGGGCATCATTGATGAGGACGAGTTCCGTTTGGAAGGCCGAGGTGCTTCGACGTCGTCTGCGCGCCGTGAGGTGTCTTTCGATGACATTTCCAGTTTCAATGTTGTGAATGCCACAACGAGGGTCGTCATCGATAATGACGACGAAGACATCGCTGACGAGACCTCCAGCATCTCAGATGATAGGTCAGATACGCTCGATGATCTAGGCGCGTCGATCGTCAATCGCTATGATGCCAAGAAGAGCGAGCCGAATTCACCTGTACGCTCAGAGGCGACCATAGAGCGCGCTCAGGCGAAAAGAGAGCCCCAAAGAAGCGAGAAGAGAAGTTCGGCTGCTGCAACAAATGGCGCATACAGACTTCCTTCGATGTCGCTTTTGAAATCCAGCGGACGTGTGGCCAAGCGCAAAGACAACGATCCGGAGCTTCGCCGTACCGCAGCGACCCTGCAGACGACTCTGTCCGATTTCGGCATCGATGCATCGGTTGTTGGATGGATCGCAGGTCCGACGGTGACACTGTTCGAGGTTGATCTTCCCGCAGGTGTCCGCGTCAGTCGGATCACAGCTTTAAACGATGATATCGCGCTGTCTCTTGCGGCACCCGGAGTGCGCATCTTTGCGCCGATCCCGGGTACGAACTATGTTGGTATCGAGGTTCCAAATGCCGAGCGCCAGACGGTATTTTTAGCAGATGTGATAAAGGACGCGCCCGAAGGACCGCTTCAGATCGCCATCGGCAAGGATGTCGAAGGTAACGCGATTGTCTCCGATCTGGCCAAGATGCCCCACCTTCTCATTGGCGGCACAACCGGATCGGGCAAATCTGTATCGATCAACGCGATGATCATGTCGATCCTCATGCGTGCCACTCCCGATGAGGTCCGATTCATCATGATCGATCCCAAACGCGTCGAGTTCACGCCTTATAACGGCATTCCGCACTTATACGTGCCAGTCGTCACCGAGGCGAAGGAGGCCGCAAGCGCTCTTTCGTGGGGTGTGGCCGAAATGGAGCGGCGTCTCAAGGTGTTCAGCAAGATCGGTGCGCGCAATATCTCCCAGTACAACGATAAGGTGGAGAAAGGTCTTCTTGAAGAGGATGATCCGGGTGCGGAGAAGTTGCCTTATATCGTCATCATCATAGACGAGCTTGCCGATCTCATGATGAATGTCGGTAAAGAGGTGGAGTTTTCCATCTCGAGGATAGCGCAACTCGCACGTGCGGCCGGCATTCATCTCATCGTCGCCACCCAGCGCCCCTCAACCAATGTTGTCACTGGACTTATTAAGGCCAACATTACCAACAGGATCGCCTTTAATGTGGCCTCTGGTATCGACTCTAGGGTCATTCTTGATACTCCAGGCGCTGAGAACCTTATCGGCCTTGGAGATTTGCTCCTTTCAAAGCCCGAGCTTGCGAAACCCCAGCGTATTCAGGGCTGCTTTGTTTCTGAGGATGAGATATTCGCAGTCGTTGAAGAGGCGAAGCGCCAGTGCGAGCCTGACTATCATTCCGAGATCTTGCAGACCAATGTCATGTCGCTTGGGGATACGAATCCAAGCGGCGGTTCGGGTGGGGATGATGATCCGCTTTTGTGGGACGCGGCCGATATCGTTGTTTCGACGAAGATGGGCTCCACTTCTAATATACAAAGAAGGTTGAAAGTGGGTTATGCGAGAGCAGGTCGTATAATGGATCAATTGGAAGAAAAGGGGATCGTGGGTCCGGCTAACGGAACGAAGCCCAGAGAGGTCCTTGTTGATGAGATGGAGCTTGCGACCTTGCAGGCCTTTGAAATGCAAGACGACTAGTATCACGATCGGATTTGTGAATTGCCAAGAGGCAGATCATATGGAGATAAGCTCAGAATTGCCCGTGAACGTGCGGGTATAGATGTTGTTACGCTTGCAAAGCGTCTGCATGTCAGGCCTGATATCTTGAAGGCTATAGAAAACGCCGATTTCGACCGCATGCCTGCAAGAGGATATACGCGCAACATGATCCATGCTTATGCAAGACAGGTTGGCCTTAACGAGAAGGAGGTCTCGGAGATGTATCTCGATGAGGTGCATCTTTATGAGACGGGCACCCCAAGACTGTCAAGATCATCTCGCGATAGCTATGCGAGACGTTCCGAGTCTCAATATTCGAGAAGCTCTTCTTCGCGCTCTGACAGATATCCTGAATCCAGATCGATTCGCAGCAGGGATGCTTATTCGCGCGATCTCGATGCGAAATATGGCCGAGATTACAGTCGTCCTGTCAACAGGCAAAGTTCTGCGATCCGAACAGATCGGTCCTACCGGGACCAGGATAGACCCTATTCAAGCCCCACTCGCTCAAGGAATGACGATCGCTCGATTCGTTTTACGAGTTCTCCTTCACGTCGACTCGAAGACGATCCTCGTTATTCAGCTGCCGGCGCACCATCACGTTCGCGCTCTGTTGCGTCAAGAGATTCTCATTCGCAGCGAGATTCGTCCATAAGATTCTCGGGCGCGCCCAAGAATGGCTCCTCATCGCGTCGCCGTCCGATCACACTTACGCAGTCCTCGCATTCCTATTCTGATCTCTATTCGCCTAATAACTCTAAGTCCAGGGTGCCTGAGCTTAATATGCCGCTGATGATCATAATAGGCGTTGTTGCCATTGCCATCATCATTGCCGTTGTGGTCTTGTTTAACAGCACCACGCAATCTGTTGAGGATATTCCCGATATCCCCATCGCCGGCTATAGCGACACCTCTAACCCAGAAGACCAGATAGATCCGATAGCTGCTCTTCCCGAGCCGACTTCAGCGCAGTTTACCTATGAAGTCGAAGCAGGGGAGCGGTCATACATCGAGATATACGAGAATGGAGCCGCGGATCCTGTGTTCTCAGGGGTGGTAACAGGTCCTGCTAGCGAAACCTACGATGTCACAGGCACGCTCAGGTTTGAAGCCGCCAATCCAACGCCTGTTAGCGTCACTGTTGACGGTGAGCAGGTCAAGCTCACGAAGAGTCCGACGAGCGGATATTACACATATACAGTTGATTTCACTGCGATGCTTGCGAAGTGGAGATCTGAAAACGACCCGAATTACAACAGCAATACCACATCTTCGAATACGAACACGAATGCGAATGCGAATAGTTCTACTAACAGCACCACCAATACGAATAGGTCCACATCGAACACGTCGAATTCGCCTTCGAGAAGCAGTAATACTTCATCAGGCTAGGCTTGATGTCAAGGCGCTAGCAACGGTTGATCATCGGTCTTGAGATGCAAGACAAGATTTGCGCTTCAAGGCTGCAAGATAGATGGTAAGGCTCGGAATCTGTTTGAGGCCGGATGGTTGAGCAGATGACAGCACTGAGTTAGAAAGGCAGCAAAATGGCAAAGGAATCTAGTTTCGACGTCGTATCACAGGTCGATATGCAAGAGCTCGACAACGCCTATCAGCAAGCGAGCAAAGAGCTCACGCAGCGCTACGATCTCAAGGATACGGATAGCTCGATCGAATTCGACAAGCAAAAGCACGAGATCACCGTTGTTGCGCCGTCGGATTTTGTTTGCGGGCAGATAATCGACATAATCTCCTCGAAGCTCGTGAAGCGCGGTATTGATCTCAAGGCGGTCGATTGGGGAGATCCTCAAAGCGTCTCAGGCGGTCGCGTCAAAAAGGAAGGGCATGTCATCTCCGGAATCGATAAGGATATGCTCTCAAAGATCAACAAGGAGCTTAAGTCTTTAAAGCTCAAGATCAAGGTGCAGATCGAAGGTGATAAGCTCCGCGTTTCTTCCGCATCGCGTGACACGCTTCAAGATGTGATCGCGCACCTCAAGGCACAGGATTACGGGATTCCGTTGCAATTTGTGAACTACAGATAGAGAAAGCGCTTATCGTATCCATGAAGACGAATATGGTGGAGCACTCCGCTTCTGAAGGCGCATCAGATGTCGCCCGAAAGGTTGAAGGCACGCGTGAGAGCATGCCCGGACCATCTGTGCTTGCAGGTGTGAAGGTTGCTATTGTGACCATGGGTTGTGCGAAAAATGAGGTCGATTCGGCGCGCATGAGAGGTCTTTTGCGCTCAGCAGGCGCAACTATCGTCGATGATGGCGCTGCGAGCGATCTTGTCATCGTAAACACATGCTCGTTCATACAGAGCGCAACCGAAGAGAGCATCGAGGCTGTGTTTGATGCTATAGGCCTATCTGAGTCGGTCGGGGCAGACATACCTGTGATCGTAAGCGGTTGCATGCCCGCAAGGTATGGCAGCGACCTTGAGGATAGCCTAGCCGAGGTTGCTGCATTCGTGCCTTGTTCGAAAGAAGATGATATCGTTCGCATCGCATCCGATGCGCTTGCTGCGCGTTCTTTGAAAGATGGGCGAGCATCGCAGATTTATGTGTCAGCGCCTGTTATGGATACCGAGCTTGATCCTGTCTGCGACAGTAGGAGCTTCGCTTACGTGAAAATATCCGACGGTTGCGACAGATGGTGCTCGTATTGCACGATCCCGATGATTCGCGGAAGATACCACAGCTTCACCTTCGATGAGATCGATGCGAATGTGTCTTCGCAAGTGGAATCGGGTAAGAAAGAGATCGTGCTCATCGCTCAGGACACTGGTAGATGGGGTGATGATCTGGATGGGGATCTGAGCCTTGCATGGCTGATGGCCACGCTTGCCGAGAAGTATCAGAGCACATGGTTTCGTGTGATGTATGTGCAGCCTGAGGGTATTACCGATGAGCTTCTTGAAGTTATGGCCGCACATGACAATATCTGCTCCTATCTCGATATACCGCTTCAACATGTCGATGCCGAGATCCTAAAGGCGATGAATCGAACAGGCGATAAGGATGCCTTTATCGCTTTGATTGATCGAATAAAGCAAGAGCTTCCCGATGCACATCTTCGCACCACGTTTATTGCGGGCTTTCCGGGGGAGAGCGAAGAGAATTTCGATTCGCTCAAGAGCTTTGTTGAGGAGGGCCTGTTCGACTATGTCGGCGTGTTTCCGTATTCATGCGAAGAAGGCACCCGTGCGGCGAAGCTTGACGGCCAGATCGATGATGGGGAGAAGCTCTTCCGTGCGGCGAGGATCACAGAGATCGCTGATGCTGTGTCCGCCTCAAAGATAGCGACTAGGATCGGCTCTTCCTGCAAAGTACTCGTGGAGGGTGCTGAGGAAGATGGTCAGCTTTTCGGAAGGTGCGCGTCTCAGGCGCCTGATGTTGATGGCATCACCTTCATCGATGGTGGAGAGATCGGCAACTTTGTCGATGCGACCATTGTCGACACCCTTTTCTACGATATGGAAGCTGAGGTCTAGATGTCGAGCCCACGTCCAGCCGCAAACACCTCCGGCGGCCATGCAGAGCAGAATATGATGACACCTTCAAACATCATAACGATCGCGCGTATCTGCCTTGTGCCCGTTTTTGTTGTTGCGCTCTTGAGTCCGTGGCCTGAATGGCTTGATATCGACGACATCGTGACACTGTCTACCAAGTCGGTCATCGCATGTGTCATCTTCGTGCTCATATCGTGCACGGACTGGCTTGACGGGTATCTTGCGCGAAGCAGAAACGAGGTAACCGATTTCGGTAAGTTCGCTGATCCGCTCGCAGATAAGATCCTCGTGATCGCTGCGTTGCTTGCTTTGGTGGAGCTTCAGGTGCTACCTTCGTGGCCGGTGCTCATTATCGTTACGCGTGAATTCATCATCTCCGGGATAAGGATGATGGCCGCGACGAAAGGCGTCGTAATCGCCGCAAGCTGGTATGGCAAAGCCAAGACAGTTTCACAGATCATCGCGATCGTCTTGTTCCTCCTGAAAGATACGCTTGTTTTTCCGGGGCTCAATTACGGGATACATACACAGCTCTATGTCATAGCTTGGATCGCTATGATCCTAGCCTTGGTGCTCACGATCGTTTCGATGTTCGACTACATCAAAAAGGCTTGGCCGATGTTTATCTCGACCGAGGATGGTGCATTTGCCACAGAAGATGGGTCGTTTTGCAGCAGGATCGAGGAGTTATCTGACTCCGTTGTGAAAAAGGCTATCTCGAAAGGTGTTAGCTTATCCACAGCCGAAAGCCTTACCGGCGGGATGATTTCCACAGCGCTGACAAGCATTGCTGGCTCCTCTGCTGTTGTACGAGGCGGCATTGTGAGTTATGCGACCGAAGTTAAGAAAAACGTTGTTGGAGTGGATGGCGAAGTGTTAAGGACGCTTGGTGCTGTGAGCGCCGAGGTGGCATCTCAGATGGCCAGCGCCGTTCGCGAGAAGCTCGATTCGCAGATTTCTGTGTCGGCGACAGGACTCGCAGGACCCGGTGGAGGTAGCGATGATTGCCCTGTTGGGACTGTGTTTATAGGTTTTGCATCTGAGACCTCACACTTTGCGCGCAGGTATGAATTTTCCGGTGATCGCGAAGCGGTGAGGATGCAAAGCGTCATTGAGGCGCTACAGCTGATCGATGATGAGCTCGATCAGATCTAGTTAATCCGCTTGAGTCTAAGCGATTTGCATCCGATTGGTTGTCCGCCCGTATTGAATCTGTGCAAGGTTTGCGCAAGATCTGTGCAAGGTTTATACGAGAATTATGTAGGCGATGTTGCGAATCCATCCCATGTTTATGTTTGAAATGCATGAGGATCATTCATATTTCATGCACGTTTCACGTCGATTCTATACAAGGAAAAATGCGTGATCGTGCAATGTTTTTGTCAGACGGAATCACTAGATTATTTATCATGCGAAACGCATAGAAAGTAAAACATCCGTTTGCTTTTATGTTCTTGACAGACAAACATGCGTTCGTATAATTATTCTAGTGGCGAGTTTCAATGTGAAATTGAAACGTAGTATCGAGGAGCTGAAATGAGTCAGACAAAAGAAGAATTGCTCAAGACAACCACTGACCAGATTCAAAAGAAATTTGGTCGAGGATCCATCATGAAGCTAGGCGAGAGCGATGCAGATCTTAATGTCAGTGCGATCCCTACAGGTGCACTGCCTTTGGATATAGCACTTGGTATAGGAGGGGTGCCGCGCGGAAGGATCATCGAGATCTATGGTCCTGAATCTAGCGGAAAGACCACGCTTGCGCTCCAGATATTGGCCGAGGCGCAGGCCCTCGGTGGCATCGTTGCCTTTATCGATGCCGAGCATGCGCTCGATCCGGTCTATGCGGCCCGTATTGGCGTGGATATCGATGAAGTGCTCATCTCTCAGCCTGATACCGGAGATCAAGCTCTTGAAATTTGCGATATGTTGGTGCGCTCCGGTGCTATCGACTGTGTCGTCGTAGACTCCGTTGCTGCCCTTGTCCCGCGTGCCGAGCTTGAGGGTGAAATGGGAGACACTACTGTCGGCCTACAAGCAAGGCTTATGTCGCAAGCTTTGAGAAAACTTGCTGGCTCGCTCTATAAATCCAACACAACATGCATCTTCATCAATCAGCTTAGAGAAAAGATCGGAGTGATGTTTGGAAACCCGGAGACCACCACAGGTGGTAGAGCCTTGAAGTTCTTCTCAAGTGTTCGAATCGATATCAGAAGGATCGAATCTATCAAGCAAAACGGCGAGGCTGTTGGAAATCGCGTTCGAGCAAAGATTGCCAAAAACAAGGTAGCGCCTCCATTTCGCCAGGCAGAATTCGACATTATGTATGGTGAGGGCATATCGCGCGAGGGTTGTATCATTGACATGGCAGTGGATTGTGGTGTTGCTAAAAAGAGCGGTGCTTGGTATACATATGGCGAAGAGCGCCTAGGCCAAGGTCGTGAAGCTGCCAAACAGACCCTTAAAGAGAATCCTGACATTCGCGAGGAGATCGAAGCTAAAGTGCTTGATTTTTATGGCGTTGCTCCGAGAGACGGGTCTTCTGATGATGGTCTTGATGCCGAAGCTAATAAATAGCAAGATCTCTATCGCTCTATACTAATTTCGCGACCATGTGTTCTAGGATGGATATATCTGCTCTGAGTGTCGATGAACAGAAGAAGCGTGCATTCGATAAAGTCTTGCGCATTGTGAACAAGAGGGAGATCTCTTCGAGCAAGATGCGTATCAAGTTAGAGACAGCTGGCTTTTGTGAAGAGGCGATCGCAAGTTCTCTTGATGAGGCTCAAAGACTTGGCTACATTGATGACATGCGCTATTCGGAGTGTTTGATCAGGACGGCTCTTTCGATGGGAAAGGGCCTGTCCATGATCGAATACGAGATTAAGGCATTAGGGATAGACCCCTATGATCTCGAAGCGTATCAACGCTATCTTCATGAAGGAGAGCAGGCTCAGATCGATAGAGCCATTGCGGTTTTACAGCGACAACCCTCACGTTCAAAGAACCCGTATGCCTCGTGTTTTAGAAAGCTCATCTCCAAAGGCTTTTCGCCTTCTGTTGCAAATAGCGCAACGAGACAGCATTTGGATCAGGTGGATATCGACTATGACCTATGATCCGATCTTCGTATTACGTATGACCTGAGATCCCTTTTATGTCGAAAATCTAAATAGCAGACCATTCAAGATGCTTTGTGACAACTCTGCGCTATAATCATACAAAATGAGTTGTTCGTACCGAACTTCGGTATTAGATATATAGATAAACTGAATATCACATCTCGCAGTATCTGTGCGAATGCTCATGTCGACATCAAGTCGATCAATTTACCGACTATCGTATTTATGCGATATTCACTTGAAAGGAGAGCATTGTGACAGATATTGTTTCTAATATCATCGTTTTCATCATAGTCGCAGCACTCGTTGGCATTGCTCTCGGATTCCTGATCACCAAACTGGTGATGCAAAACAGTTCAAAAAGAGCGCAGACGCAGGCATCCGATCTTAAGCAAAAGGCTGAACGTGAAGCCGATGAGCTTGTAAAGACAGCTAAGAAGCAGGCAGATACCATCAGGCGTGAGGCTGAGGTTGAGGCTAAAGATACAGCTTTGAGGTACAAGCAACAGGTCGATGAAGAGAACAAAGAACGTCTTCATGAAGTTCGCAGTGCCGAGAATCGTATCACGCAGCGCGAAGAGTCGCTCGATAAGAGGAGTAACTCTTTGGATAACAGAGAGCAACAGCTCTCATCGTTGCAAGGCCAGGTCGAAAAACGCAGTCGTGAACTTGAAGCTGCTGCCGAGCAAATGAGTGAAAAGCTTGAGCAGATTGCGGGTATGTCGCCGCAGCAAGCTAAAGAAGAGTTGCTTGATACTATTCGTGATGAGGTCACTCATGAGTCCGCAGCGGTTATCCGTGATATCGAAACGCGCACAAAGGCTGAGGCTGACAAGCGTGCCCGCGAGATACTCTCGCTTGCGATCCAGCGTGTAGCCGCTGATCATTCTGCAGAGAACACCGTTTCTACCATCCATATCCCATCCGATGATTTGAAAGGCAGGATAATCGGCAGGGAAGGCAGAAATATACGCTCTTTTGAGCAGCTTACCGGAACCAACCTCATCATTGATGACACCCCTGAGTGTGTAACCATCTCTTGCTTCGATCCTGTTCGTCGAGAGATCGGACGCGTTACCATGGAGAATCTGATCGCCGATGGGCGTATTCACCCGGCACGCATTGAAGAGATGTATGACAAGTCGGTGAAGTTCGTAAACGAACGCGTTCAAAAGGCTGGCGAGCAGGCGGCTTTCGACGCAGGGATACATGATCTTCACCCTGAGATAATTCGCGTTCTAGGTCGTCTTCTTTACAGGACATCTTATGGACAAAATGTTCTGAACCACTCTTTGGAGGTCTCGTATCTCGCCGGAGTGATGGCATCTGAGCTTGGTCTTGATCCGATCCCTGCGAAGCGAGCGGGTCTTCTGCATGATCTAGGCAAAGCTATCGATCACGAGGTTGATGGCAGCCATGCGGTATTGGGTGCAGACCTCGCGAAGCGTTTCGGCGAGAAGCCTGAGATCGTTCATGCGATTGAGGCTCATCATGAGGACGTCGAGCCGAATACGGTACTCGATATCCTTATCCAAGCCGCTGATGCAGTATCTGCCGCTCGACCTGGTGCCAGAAAAGAGACACTTGATGCATACATCAAGCGTCTTGAGAAGCTTGAGGAGATTGCCAATAGCCACAAAGGTGTCGAGCGCACTTATGCGATACAGGCGGGACGCGAGGTTCGCGTAATGGTGGAACCTGAGGTCGTCGACGAGGCTCAAAGCATCGTTCTTGCACGCGAGATCGCATCGCAGATCGAGAATGAGATGCAGTATCCCGGTCAGGTTAAGGTGGTAGTCATTCGCGAGAGCCGTGCTGTTGACTACGCAAAGTAGTTCGAATATAGAAGATCTCGAATTTAGCGATCATCCTTGTGAACAAGCCGTTCATGAGGGTGATCGTTTTGATGATTCGCACGATCTAGTCGATTTCATAGAGAACTCCATTGGTGATGAGCATATCCGTGTCGATGAGGATTTTGGGGGCGGGTTTGTCAGGCTCAAAAGCTCTGAGGCTCAAAAGCGGCAAGCTGCTCAAGATATCAGATGCTCTGAAGATATCCTGATAGAACTATTGCGCAATTCAAGAGATGCTGGCGCGAGCGTTATCTTTATTGCAACCACAAAAAGCGACGACAAAAGATCGATTGTCGTCATTGATGATGGCGCCGGAATTCCGCATGAGATGTTCGATCGCGTCTTCGAGCCGCGTGTTACATCAAAGCTCGACACGTCTCATATGGATAACTGGGGGCTTCACGGTAGAGGAATGGCGCTTTATTCCATCGAGGTGAACACCGATAGTTCTGAGGTTGTCTGCTCTGAGGTTGGCTACGGGTGTGCTATCAAGGTCGTATCCGATACATCAAAGCTCGATGAGAAAGCTGATCAGTCAACGTTTCCCCGTTTCGAGCTAGTTGATTCCAAGCATATGATGCGCGGCCCTAAAAATCTTATCCGCACTGCTGTTGAGTTTGCGCTCGAACACAGGTCGGATGTTAACGTTTTCATGGGCTCACCAGCTGAGATTCTCTCCACAATCTACTCCTATGGTTGCTCTACGATTCCTGCTGCCAAGCGCGCTTTTACATCGAACAAGGAGCAGGAAAAGCTATTCAAGCGGGCAAGTTTCTCGGCTGACCCAGCTTCTTTGGTGAGTGCTGCTGCCGATATCGGACTAGATGTTTCCGAGAGAACGGCGCGCCGCGTGATCGACGGCAAGATCAAGAGTCTTCCAACCCTGATGGATCTTCTCAGTTCGAAGGCTTTTCCCAAGCAAGGTTCGCAAAAATCATTAGGCTCGTCGAAGAAGGTCAATCGTATCGCTGACGGGCATATGCGAACCATCCATCCAAGCGATGAGGACCTTGAGCGATTCAGGTCCGATATCGCTGCGGCGTTTTGCGATATGGCCGAGAGATATTATCTTTTAAGCGATGTGGATATCGATGTCGCATTCAGAAACAGCGAGATCCGCATCAGTATTCCCACCATTGATGCCACCGATTGATGCTTCTCAATGCGGTAGTTATTGTGCAAATTTGGATATTGCAAGATCAAACGGTAAAATGTGATATATAGTTCACTTATAATGGATAAACACAACATTTGAATTGTAGCTAAATCGAATTAGAGAATGAACGAGGAAATGAAGTGTCAAACGAAGTAAAAACCGATATTAGCTGTTTGAAGGTGTCGTCTAAATCATCACCTGCGTCCGTTGCTGGTGCTATTGCGGGCATGATAAAGGATGGCTCCAATGTTGAGATTCAGGCTGTCGGCGCTGGCGCTGTGAATCAAGCTATCAAGGCCATCGCTATTTCTCGTGGATTTCTCTCTCCGGTGGGAATCGAGATCGTCTGCATACCTTCGTTTGCTGACATTGTCATAGACGGCGAATACAGAACGGCTATCAGGTTTGTTGTGGAGCCTCGCGATGTCCATTCGATTGCGGCCATCGAGAAGATAAAGCTCTCATCTACAGAATCCGATCCCGAATCTGATGCGGCCTCCGCGACGGTCGCCTAATAATCTGCATATCGGATATATCGCAAGATAATGCAAGAGGTATTTCAAGGACTAAATTTCTGTATCCAGACGTTCGGATGTCAAATGAACAAGCATGACTCCGAGCGTATCGCTGGCATGCTTGAATCGCTTGGAATGTTTCAAGTTGATGATATCGACGAGAGCGATGTCATTATATTCATGACGTGCTGTGTTCGCGAATCAGCGGATACGCGCCTGTACGGTCATGTTTCATCGCTGAAAAACATTCCACTTCGCGATGGTTCTCCGTTGACGAAGCGATGTATCGCCATTGGTGGCTGCATTGGTCAGCGAGATGGGGATAAGCTTGTCGAAAAGATGGATCACATTGATGTGGTATTCGGCACGCAAAACATCTCCTCGTTACCTGTTTTGCTCGAGCGGTCCATCACCAAGCACACCTATAGCGCAGAGATCCTGCAGTCGAGTAAAGGCTTTCCCACGGATCTTCCGTCAAAGCGTGAAAACGACTGGGCGGCTTGGTTGCCGATAACGATCGGGTGCGATAATTTCTGTACGTATTGCATAGTTCCGTATGTCAGAGGACGCGAGAAATCGAGAAGCATAGAGGATATTGTCGATGAGACTAAAAGCTATGTCGATACGGGTGTGCGGGAGATCACGCTGCTTGGGCAGAATGTGAACTCATACGGTCGGGATATCTATGGCAAGCCTGCTTTCGCTGACATTCTTGATAAGGTGGCTCTTACAGGCATCGAGCGTTTGAGGTTCGCAACGAGCCATCCTAAGGATCTAAGCGATGATGTGATCGAGCGCTTCGCGACGATTTCCTCGCTCATGCCCGCGCTTCATCTGCCGGTGCAGGCGGGATCCGATCGCGTTTTGGAGATGATGAATCGCAGGTATACATCAGCGCACTATCTCGAACTCGTTTCAAAGCTCAGAAGCGCGTGTCCGGATATCGCGCTTTCAACCGATGTGATCGTCGGCTTTCCGGGTGAGACCGAGCAGGATTTCATGGATACCTATCGACTGATCGAGCAGGTCGGCTACAACCAGGTATTTACCTTCATCTATTCGCCGCGTGAGGGAACTCCAGCAGCGAAGATGGAGCAGACCTCATCACGTGAGGAGATTCAAGATAGATTCGATCGCCTTGTTGATCTCGTTCAGAAAAAGGCTTTTGAGCAAAATCAAAAGGAGCGCGGCAATATCGTGGAGGTGCTTATAGAGGGCTCATCAAAGCGCGATCCACAGGTGCTCTCGGGCAAAAGCCCTAAGAATCAAACCGTGCACGCCAAGATACCATCCGGCATGAACATCGCCGATCTTTGCGGAAGGATCATCGATGTTAGGGTGGATGAGCCCAAGACCTGGTATCTGTTTGGCGAGTGCGTATCTTCTCCAAGATGATCGCATCCGATAAGATAATCTGCGTTGTAGGGCCTACAGCAACAGGGAAATCCGAGCTCGCTCAGAACATAGCCGAGCATGTGGGCGGCGAGATCGTAAGCGCGGATTCCATGCAGATATACAAAGGAATGGATATCGGTACCGCAAAGGTTCCACTATCAGAGCGCAGAGTTGCGCACTTCGGGCTTGATCTGGTGGACCCCGGACAACCTTATTCTGTCGCTCTATATCAGCGATACGCGCGCTCTGTGTTTAAGGATATCGCATCTCGCGGCAAGATCGCCGTTGTTGTAGGCGGAAGCGGGTTCTATGTTCGCGCCGCGATCGATGACTACGATTTTCCTAAAGGCGAGCAGACGGAAAACCCTGTTCGCGAACGCTATTTTCGCTACTTAGCCGAAAACGGTGTCTCTGCGCTTTGGGATAGGCTTGATGAGGTTGACCCCAAATCTGCGAGTGTCATACATCCGAACAATACCAAGCGTGTTATCCGGGCCCTTGAGATGCGCGAGGAGGGGATAAGCTATGCCGATCAGGTGCAGCGTTTGCAAGTGATAGAGCCTGTTTTCGATACTGTAATGATCGGTCTAAGCTGCCAAAGGGAGCTTCTCGGTGCGCGCATAGGCAAGCGTGTCGATACGATGCGCGAGATGGGGCTCGAGGATGAGGTGTCACAGCTTCTTGATGCAGGTTTTCGTGATGGCCTTACGTCTCAGCACGCGATTGGCTATAAAGAGATCGTTGATGCCTTCGACGGCGGAAGATCGATCGATCAGGCATATGAGGATATAAAGCAGGCGACAAGGCGTTATGCTAAGCGACAGAGGACGTGGTTTCGCAAAGATGAACGTATTAATTGGATAGATTGCGCCGATGCGGATGCGGCAGCCTCGCAAGCGCTCGACATTATTGATGCTAAGCTTACTGCCGATTGATGTGCGGCATTCGGATCTAGATTATTAGTGATGGGGCTCGATTCAAGGCTGATGGATATGATCTATGAAGAGGTATGAAGTGGAATTGAATTTTAAGAAGATGCACGGTTTGGGAAACGATTTCGTCATGATCGACAATATGGATCGCTCGATCGAGTTATCTGCTGATCAGGTTAGATCCATCTGTGACAGGCACTTCGGTATCGGAGCTGACGGCGTGATACTTGTTGAGCCCTCTAATATCGGCGATGACGGATTCATGAACTACATCAACTCCGATGGGTCTTTTGCGCAGATGTGCGGCAACGGCGTTCGCTGCTTCGCGAAGTTTCTAGTTGATAGTGGTTGTATCGATACCGATTCAAAAAGCGTGGCAGCCTCCACTCGAGCGGGTACGAAAAATATCGTCATCACGAGGGATGAGAACGGGCGGATGGTTGAGGCTGTTGTAGATATGGGGGCTCCTGAGCTTGATCCTGTTAAGGTGCCGATTCGCGCTGTCGCTAACGCAGTGGCTGATGATGATACGCCTTTTGTCGGTGAGCTTTCCGTTCCTTCTCCTTGGGGCGATTTCTCGTTCACTGCTGTATCTATGGGTAATCCGCACGCTGTGTGCTTCCTTGATGATATCGAAGATATCGATGATGCATTGTTTACAGATCCTTTCAACAAGACGCTTGACTCCCTTAATCTAGATCTCATAGGCGCCTTCTATGAGTCTAATGAGATCTTCCCGGAAAAGACGAACGTGGAGTTTGCTGTTGTAGGTGATGATTCGATCTCAATGAGGGTCTATGAGCGCGGGTGCGGCGAGACGCTCGCATGTGGGACTGGCGCTTGTGCCACAGGTGTGGCTGCCTGTCTCACCAAGCGTGCCGGGCGCAAGAACGAGATCATCCTAAAGGGCGGTATGCTCGACATAGATTGGCGAGATGACGGCCATGTTCACATGACAGGTCCTGCCGCGCATAGCTTTTCTGGCACGATCTCGCTTGACGATCTAGCCTGATGATCCCGAGACGCATGAATGATGAGCGAGTTCGATCCCGATAGAGTGGCGACTTCACGCGAGCGTGCGATACTTATCGGTGTCGATCGTCCGAATACGAAGTTTACGATCGACTCCTCTCTAAGTGAGCTCGCTCGCCTTGCCCACACGGCAGGAGCAGATGTTGTTGCCACGATCACACAAAGGATGCATACTCCAAACCCCGCCACGTTTATAGGTAGCGGTAAGGCGATGCAGGTCTCCGAGATGGCTGCAAGCCTTGATGCTGACATGATCATATTCGATGATGAGCTGACCCCTTCACAGCAATCGAATCTTGAGAAGCTTATGGGTGAGGATGTTAAAGTGATCGACCGTACCGCGCTCATTCTTGATATCTTTGCGCTTCATGCAAAGAGCAGGGAAGGACGACTGCAGGTCGCTCTTGCGCAAAGCGAGTATCTCTACCCGCGACTTCGTGGCATGTGGGCGCATCTTGCATCAAACAGGATGGGCGGCGGTGTAGGGTCTAGGTTTGGCGAAGGTGAAAGCCAACTAGAGGTCGACAGGCGTATGGTTCGCAAAAAGATCACATCTATCAGGAAAGAGCTTGCTGATCTTAAATCGATCCGTGCTCTTCAGCGTGGATCGAGAAAACGCAGCGGTGTTTACAAGATTGCACTTGCAGGCTATACCAACGCGGGAAAATCAAGCCTGCTCAACAGGATTTGCGATGCGGATGTGTATTCCGATGATCTTCTGTTCGCAACGCTGGATTCGACGACTAGAGCCTTCAAACTTGCCGATGGAAGGCGAGCGACGCTCACCGATACAGTGGGTTTCATTCAAAAACTTCCCACTACGCTTGTTGAGGCGTTTCGGTCAACACTTGATGAGATAACCGTTTCGGATCTGATATTGCATGTCGTTGACGCATCTTCAAAGGATTTCGAAACGCAGATCGATGCAGTGCATGAGGTCTTCTCTCAGATCCATGCCGATGTCATCCCGACCATCTTCGTGTTCAATAAGATTGACCTTCTTGATGAGAATACGCTGCATGGTCTGCGACGTCGATATTCTTCTGCACAGTTCGTGTCGAGCAAAACAGGCGATGGGGTAGAAGACCTTATCGCAAGGATATCGGTTGCTGCATCGTCTGCCGATGCTTTGATGAGGGTTACTATCCCCTTTTCCAAAGGTGAGCTGGTATCTCTTGCGCACAATAGGTGTTATATCGCCGAAGAGGATTTCTCGGAGGCAGGAACGATCATGACGCTCAGGGTTCCTGTGGATCTGGTGGCGCGATTTGCTGAATACGAGGCCTGATCCGGAGCAAAGGCGCTAAATACGCCTGAATACCGCAACGACCGTGCCGGCTATGGTGCAGTTATCCACGATGATCGGATCCATGTTCTCGTTTTCTGGCTGAAGCCTGATATGGTCCTTCTCCTTAAAGAAGCGCTTGACCGTAGCACCGTCATCTACGATGGCCACAACAATATCGCCGTTATCAGCAACCTGTTGCTGCTTTACGACAACGTAATCCCCGTCATTAATGCCGATATCGATCATGGAATCTCCGCGGACTGACAACATGAATGATGCCGCATCTCCGACGATCTCTGTGGGAAGAGAGATCGTGTTCGTTATGTTTTCTTCCGCAAGGATCGGTTCACCGGCGGCGACATTGCCTACGAGGGGCACGTTTATCACGTTGAATTCGGATGGTATCGTGAAAGTGTCGATATCCTCAACAGAATAGGTCAGTGAAATTGAGCGGGACTTCAAAGGGTCGCGTTTGATATACCCTTTTTGCTCGAGTGCCTTCAGGTGAACATGTACGGTGGAAGGCGATGAGAGACCGAGTTCTTGGCAAACCTCTCTAACAGTCGGGCCATATCCTTTTTCGCGAATATGCTTTTCGATGTTATCAAGTACTGCTTGCTGTCGTTTGGTGATCTTGTCGCTCATGGTCCCTCCGAGGTGGCTCGCATGATTATGTGTACTTATGTTCGATATTATACATCGAACATAAGTTCCATGTGACGAGAACATTATATTTTTCCTATTTATTGCAGCACAGCGAAGATCAAAAGATCGATTTTCACTGACTATTCTTTGAATATTGGCAATTTGCATATACAATATGTTGTACAAAGCATTGTAAACTCCGAAAGGAATGACGAATGAAGTGTCCATCTTGTGGGTTCCTTGAATCGAAGGTGATCGATTCAAGATCGGCCGAAGACGATTGCGCCATCCGTCGCCGTCGTGAGTGCTTGGAATGCGGGCAGAGGTTCACCACCTATGAAAGGCTGGGAGAGCGTCCGATCATAGTCATCAAATCAGATGGTTCATCTGAGGCATTCGATCGCGATAAACTTATGCGCGGCCTTCTGATCGCCTGTGCGAAGCGCTCGATCACGCCTGATGAGATGGATGCGCTCATCACCGATATCGAGTCTCAGATTCGCTCGGGCGCAAGTGGGGAAGTGCGATCACGCGATCTTGGGGAGATGGTTCTCAAGCGATTGGCGCATATGGATGATGTTGCATATATTCGTTTCGCCAGCGTATATAAGGATTTCCAGAGCGTCGAGGAGTTCTCGAGCGCACTTGAGGATATCAAGTAGGGTCGATACGTATGGGTTCGTTGGATATAGCTTTGCGGATGCTCGATCCGAATGCGGCGCCACCACGCTATGCACATGAAGGCGATGCTGGATTGGATGTTGTGTCTGTTGATGATACAGTCATAGAGCCCGGGTGTCGGGCGATGATCCATTGCGGATTCGCGATCGCGATCCCAGAGGGCTTTTGCGGGCTTGTGATCCCGAGGAGCGGACTTGCCGCCAATCATGGGATCACGGTGCTGAACTCACCGGGGCTGATAGATAGCGGATATAGAGGCGAGATATGCGTTGTGCTTCTAAATACCGATAAAGAGAGTTCATTTGTAATCGAGCGCGGTATGCGCATAGCTCAATTAGTGATAGCGCAGATACCGCAGGTTGGTCTGAGAGAAGTATCACAACTTGACATAACTTCTCGTAATGAAGGCGGCTTCGGAAGCAGCGGGACGCAAGGATTGGAGCGGTAGAACATCTTCATGGTTAACAACACAGGAAAAGATCAAAACGATCAGAGCGCGATCGATCAAAGAAGCGAGCAGGATCAAGATCGGATCGATGCGTATGCGGCCTCGCAACTCAAAACATCGCAGACGCTGTTGACGATAGCTGTCATTGCTGGTCCTGTGTCGTTGATACTAGGTGGTATGCTTTTAAGCGTGATCGCGCTTGTGTGTGCCATAGTGGCTTATGTGAAGATCAAGAAGGTTATGGAGATGCCGACCTCATCTAAGACTCTCTCAGGCTCGCTTAGACGTCAGTCCTTGATATGTATCGCGGCGTGTTCAGCAGCACTTGTCATCAACGCAGCATTTTTCGTCCAAATGATGAGTCTTTATATGGACTATGTCACAAGCGGTGATCTGCAGGGTCTCATGGATGCCATCTATGGCACGGATACATCTTCAGCATCGTCGGATCTTAGCGCAGCGGATTCCTCTGGAGCCGATGCTGATGGTTCAAATTCATCATCGGATGCAAACTCATCCACGAACTCCAATAAAGGCTCCAGCGGTTCATCAGTTTGGGATAAGTAAGACTCAGGTTCAAGCGCCTATACACAAATGTATGATAATATATGTTATGTAATGTAATAACTTTACAAGGTCAGGCATAACATTTCGGTCATCCTTGGTTGTTATTTATCTAGTTTGCGGTGATCGGGCTATCGAGGATCATCGCGTTGGGTCTTTGAATGGATGCCTGTCCCTCATGCCGCGACGCGCAGGTTTGATGATAAGCTCATCGAATGAAAGACCTGATTTTTTAAGAGCGAGCGTCAACAATTCTCGTCTCGTATCGACCTCTGATCTTATTGCCGGATCATCGATGCATATCTCGCATAGGATGTATGGTCGGTCTTTGAACATCCCCTTCTTTGGTCGATCGTCTTCGCGTATGTAGAACGCGTTGGTATGCTCTAGGATCATCTTCGCGGCGAGTTCGTCTTTCCATACAGTACGAATGCCTTCGACATAGTTGGCATTGCGCTTGGTCGACGCTATGAGCTTATCGGCATCAGGACACAGCGCTCTGATGTATGACTCTATTGATGATGATAGCTTTTTCATCTGCTTTAGAAGGCCTTGGATCCTTTCACAAACAATATTTCGATCAAATACAGTATATTAACCTGTATGGTAAATATTTTAGCGAAAATCACTCACATCGATGAGCGTTTGAACCTCTGCAAGGGTTTTGGCGTGCATGGAAGCTCGTCTGCTGATTCGCTCTTGCGCCTTGGTGTCAACAGGGCCATTTTGATGCTCATGTGCGCTTTTCTCTTAGCGTCTTGCACCCTTTTCGGCTGTGCTGCAAAGACCCCTTACGAGGTCTTGGAGGGCTCTGTTATATCCGAGCTTGACGCATATAAGAAAGTTGATCGGTCTATGGTTGACAAATTCATCGAATACATGGACATATCAGAACTTGAACAGTTCGATATTGATCCGGTCAAATTCACGGAATCTTTCTTCGCTGATTTCGATTACTCCATCGATTCGATCACGGTCGACGATTCTTATGCTGAGGTTGTTGTTACGATCGTCTCTAAGGATTATCTTCGCTTTGAGGAGATGCTCGCCTCTCGGGTTGATGAGATGGAAGCCATGAGCGCCAAGCGCAATATCTCATCAGAGCGCTACAAACAGATATATGGCGCCGCTGTGATGGATTGCATGGACGGTGTGGATGCTGTGCTGCGCCAGAGTATCCGGATCGGCTATACGATGGATGGCAATACTTGGCGTCCATCGTCTGAGATGTTCTACGTTGTAATGAATACCCTTGTGCCGTTAGCTGACGATGAGCAATGATAGATATGGTTGCCAAGAAAAGACTTACCCCGAAGTTAATGCTGCAGCTTGCGGCTCCGCATACATGGCCGGCATCGATAATGCCCGTTCTTGTGGCCTCGGCTCTCGCCTACTCATATACCGACTTGACGATGCCCTTGATGAGCGTGATGCTGATGGTCATATGTGCCTTGATGCAGGCATCCGTGAATACCTTCAACGATTACTTCGACTTCGTCAAAGGCACGGATTCATCCGATGACAATGTGGATGAGACGGATTCGGTCTTGGTGTACAACGACATAGATCCGAAAAGCGCCCTAATATATGCAATAGCCCTTCTTGTCTGCGCCTTTTTGCTTGGCATCGTTGTGATCTTGGATGCGGGCTTCATACCGCTTGTCATCGCGATCATCGGAGCCATTGTCGTGGTTCTGTATTCGGCGGGCAAGACGCCTATCTCGTATCTTCCGATCGGTGAGGCGACAAGCGGCATCGTCATGGGTGGCCTTATTCCGCTCGCATCGTTTTACGTGCTCACATCGGGAAACCTCGACTTCGCTGTTGTTGTCATGTCGCTTCCGCAGATCATCGGTATCGCGCTCATAATGATGACGAACAACACCTGTGATATCGAAAAGGATATCGACTCGAAAAGACGCACTCTCCCCGTCTGTCTCGGTCGCAAGCATGCAAAGGATATCTATCGCTTCTTGCTGATCGCGATGGTTCTCATTGCATGTTCGGTTGTTTTCCTGCGTTTTGGCGAAGGCTCGTTCGTGATGGCGTTCATGCTCGTTGCGACCTTCCCGATAATGAGGCTTCTGTGGGACAATCCGCTGACGCAGGCGAGCAGAGTGGCCGCTATGGGACAGATCTGCAATCTCAACATCATCGTCGGGGCTTTCTACGCTGTAGCGCTATTTGTCTAATTGCTGGATACACGAGAGCACACCTCTTGCTGCTCGAACCTTGATGTGCGGATTGAAGGACCTAAGTTGTCAACTCCATATTATGTGACGCTTATTCTTCAAAAGCCCACCTATAGCGCTTGTGCCGATATGGGCGAGCAGCTCGCTTGGCGTTGTCGGCTCATCTGCCTCAGTTAGCCCTGCTAGATATGCGATATGCCCGATGATCCCTGATGGAGAGGAAAATCTTGATGTCAGTGCATCTATTCCGGCATCTGAGTTTCGCTTGGAAAGCCTGCGGCCTGTTTCATCAACGAAAAGTGGCACGTGTGCATATTCAGGTACATCTTTCTGAAGCAGGTTGAACAGGTGAATCTGTTGCGGAGTCGAGTCGAGAAGATCCACGCCGCGCACCACGCTCGTGATCCCGTTTGCGGCATCATCGACGACAACAGCCAGTTGGTATGCGAATACGCCATCTGTGCGCCGGATGATAATATCTCCGCATTCCTTGGCAAGGTTCATATCAAGGCGTCCTTGGAATGCGTCGTTGAATCCAAGGATCGAATCAGGCATCTCTAAACGCAGCGACGCTGATCTCCCCTCGCTTTTAAGCCTCGATGCCTCATCCGCAGATAGATCGCGACATTTTCCCGAATAGATGAGCCTCTCGCCCGCATGAGGCGCGCCTGCGCTGTGTAGGTCGGCACGCGAACAGAAGCACGGATAGACATTCGATACGCTCTTCAATGTATCAAGTGCTTGTTCGTATGCTTCGCTTCGCTTGCTTTGATGTTCGCTCTTAACATCCCAGAGAAGTCCAAGCGACTCCAGATCGCGCATGATGCCATCGGTGTATTTTGCCTTCGAGCGATTCGGGTCGAGATCCTCTATGCGCAATACGATCGTGCCGCCTGCTTGCTTAGCAACGAGCCAAGCCATTAGGTATGAGAAGATATTGCCCGCATGAAGATGCCCAGTCGGGGATGGCGCAAACCTCCCAATGACTTTGCGAGACGATCGATCGGTTGCTGACAAGATGGCTATCGCGCTCTCTCGTCGCTTACATGCTTGGCTTTTCCCATCGTTCTTTCGATCCCGCCCGGCTCGATGAGTTCCACCTTTGCGCCAACGAGCAGGACGCCCTTGAGCTTCTCCTCTATGCTTCGTTGAAGCGCTGTCATCTCCTCGAACGAATCGCTGAATGCCTCCGGGCGGATTTCGGTCTGCACGGTGAGCGAATCCATTCCGTTTACGGTGCGAACGATGATGTGGTAATGCGGTGTTACCTCGTCTATCGTTGAGAGCACATCTTCGATTTGGCTTGGGAAAACATTGGTGCCGCGGATTATGAGCATATCATCGCAGCGTGAGCGCACCTTGTTCATTCGCGCCATCGTGCGCCCGCATTCGCAAGGCTCTGTCGTGACACGTGTGAGATCGTGCGTGCGATACCTGAGTACCGGGATGCCCTCTTTGTCAAGCGGCGTGAGAACGAGTTCGCCGACTTCCCCATCGGCTACCGCTTCGCCGGTATCAGGATCGACTACTTCCCAAAGGAAATGGTCCTCTGCGATGTGTTGTTGATCCCTGTGCGCAAGGCATTCTCCTGACACACCTGGCCCCACAACCTCGGTTAGCCCGTAATTGTCGGTGCACACGATATGCATTCGGCTCTCGATCTCGGCTTTAAGCGATGGCGGACACGGCTCTCCGCCAAACAGCCCCACTCTCAAAGGTGATGAGGCCCAGTCATATCCCATGCTCTCGCCCACCTCGCAGATATGCATAGCATAGGAGGGCGTAGCGATAAGCACGGTCGTGCCGTAATCTTCAATCATCTTGATATGGCGCTCCGTATTGCCCGATCCGGCGGGTATCATCGCACAACCTAGGCGCTGAAGCCCGTAATGGAGCCCAAAACCGCCTGTGAACATGCCGTATCCGAAGGCCATCTGCGCGATATCGGTAGGTACGACGCCGGCCATCTGGACAAGACGGGCTATGCATTCGCTCCACATATCCATATCGGCTCGCGTATAACCCACGACGATAGGCTGTCCTGTGGTGCCTGATGACGCATGGAGTTCGATGATGTCATCCATAGGCACTGCGAACAGTCCATAGGGAAACGTCTCTCTGAGCACTTCTTTATCTGTGAAAGGCAGAAGCCTGATATCGTCAAGTGTCTTGATGTCATCGGGACAAACGCCCATCTCATCCATGAGGTCGCGATAGTATTTGACGTTGTCATACGTGTATCTGACCTGCTTTTTCAGCTTTTCAAGCTGGATCTTTTCGATATCGGAGCGTGAGGCGCACTCCACCTCGCTTCGATAGATCGGAAAGAGATCAAATGCGCGTTTCTCTATCGCTTGTTTGACATCTTTCTTCTTGGTTATGTCGAGATCTGTCATAAAGTATCGGGCCTAACTGTGAGAGAGATCGTGCTATGCGAATCTGTCGGCGGTGATTTTTTTGATATCGGCTTGCGTGATGATGTTGACCGGCTCTTTTGAAAGAGCATCTTTCGTGGCATCGATATCGTCTGTGGATATGATGATATAGGTGGAGATCATCGAGTAGCTGTATTTCACGTTAACGTTGCACTCGGCAAGGATTCCCATTACTCGTGCAAGCTCTCCTGGAACATCGGCGAGCTTCAAGCAGAGCACCTCTTTAAGTGTGAAGGCTTTGCCGGTCTCTTCGAGAAGTTTCTGCGCACCATCAGGATCGTCCACGATAAAGCGTGCAATACCGTAATCACCTGTGTCTGATACCGAGAACCCGCGGACACTTATATTCGCTTTTTCGAGGATGTTGAGTATGCCTGCCAAATGCCCCGGTTTGCTCTCGGTGAAAACGCTCAATTGGGTTACTGTCATGATCTATTCCTTATGCTCTCTTGCAAACGCTCTGCCAGCTTCGAAGGCCGCTAGGTTGATGTCAATCGTCTTTTGCGGAACATGCGCCGAGATGGCATCGATCCAGTTCTGCTCGGAAAAATCCAGCTCTTCGGCTAGTGCGCCCAACAAAACGACATTTGATGCTTTTACGCTTCCCGCTTCACGTGCGTTGGCTTGCGCAGGAACAAGGATGGCTCCTTTGCTGATAAGCTCCTCTTGTATGTTGGGGTTAAGTTCGAAAGAACCCGTTAGGACCGATGAGGGTTTGATGATCTCGTCGCTCGCGATGAGCGTTCCGTCTAGTTTGAGATCACTGATGTTGCGAAGCGCTTCGATCATCTCAAATGCGACGATCGCATCGGCACAACCGATGCCTGACACCATGGAGTGAACCTCATCACCGAATACGACGACGGTCGTGACAGCACCGCCGCGTTGCGACATGCCGTGAATTTCGGATACCTTAACATCTTTTCCGGAGAGCCCGGCAACTTCTGCCAGAATATGGGCGGCAAGAATGGTCCCCTGTCCTCCGACGCCGCATAAGAGCACTGTATATGACATATCTGATCCTCCTATCAGCGGCTGATCGCGTTGAATCTGCAGTATTGGGCACATTGCCCGCAACCGATACACGAATCCGTATCAATGTATGCAAGACCGGTCTGCGTGTCCCTTCCAATGGAGGGGCATCCAAGCGTTAAGCAGACGCCGCATCCTGTACAGGAAGTGATGAAGTAGGCTTCTTGCCTTTGTCGTTCAAGCAAAACGCATGGCCTTTTGAAGATGATGACTGAAAGCGCATCGTTGTTGCCGCGTGCATCTTTAAATGCGTCTCTTACGGCTTGAAGATCGTTCGGATCGACGGTTTTGACATCCTCAACCCCGATTGCCCGAACGACTTTCTCGAGATCCAGCTCTTTGGCAGCATCACCTTGCAAAGCGATGCCGTTGAACGGGTTTCCCTGTCTTCCTGTCATGGCTGTGGTTCTGTTGTCGAGGATGCAGATGATGCCCGTGCCTTTGTTGTATACCGTAGTGATGAGCGAGCTCAATCCGGAATGGGCGAATGTGGAATCTCCGATGATTCCAACGATCGGCGGGTGATCTTCGCCCTTCATGGCTAACTCGAAGCCATGCGCCATAGAAACGGATGCGCCCATATCTATGCATGTGTCCATGGCAGCAAGCGGCGGCAATGCTCCTAAAGTGTAGCAACCGATATCGCCCGTTACGATAGCTTTCATGCGGGATAGCTCTTTGAATACGATGCGATGCGGACATCCTGCACATAGTGAGGGTGGTCGGGCCGGAACGGGCAGGTCGGTGTCCATGTGATCGTCTAAGCTTATCCCGAACGACAATTTTATGAGGTTAACGGAAAGCTCAGATGAGCGCGGTAGCGGGTTCTCAGGCTCTGATACCTCTATCCCCAACGACCTCACACTATCGGCGAAGAAGGTGGATGCCTCCTCTATCACATACAGGTCATCCACAGAATCCGCGAATTCGGCAAGCTTCTTTCTCGGCAGCGGATATGACATGCCTAGCTTGAAGACAGAGGCATCAGGCAGAGCATCGCGCACGTATTGATAGCTTGCGCCGGCGCAGACGATACCTATCTTGCTCGAGCGCATTTCCACTCTGTTCAGGTCGGTCTCATCAGCGAAACGACCCAGATCCTCTATGCGTTTTATCTGGTCTATTCGGCGACCTTTCGCGAATGCCGGCATCATCACCCATTTATCCGGCCTCTTTTCGTATGTTGCATTCGCCTCCGTCGCAGCTTCACGCGCCTCGACAAGCCCTCTGGTGTGAGATATCCTCACTTCGGATCTGATGAGCACGGGAGTGTCAAATGATTCGGATAGCTGATAAGCCGCGCGCGTGAAGTCGTATGCTTCCTGCGAATCGGCTGGATCGAGCATCGGTATATGGGATGCTTGCGCATAGTAATGCGAATCCTGTTCGTTTTGCGATGAATACATTCCCGGATCATCCGCCACAAGGATCACAAGACCTGCACCCACCCCGGTATATGCGCTAGTGAACAGAGGATCGGCGGCCACGTTCAATCCCACGTGCTTCATGGTGACAAGCGACCTTTTTCCTGCGGCGGAGGCGCCGATCGCAACCTCGAGCGCCACCTTTTCGTTGGTGCACCACTCGGCTTTGACCCCTTCGAGCTTCGCGAAGCTCTCAAGCGTTTCGGTGGACGGGGTTCCCGGATATCCGAATCCGAACTTTGCGCCACCTTGGTATGCGCCGAGTGCTATCGCCTCGTTTCCTGAGAGAAGGTCTGTCATCTTATCCCCTTCTAAATTTCTTCGTCGTAGACGAAAGCAAACTTGCCGATCTGGATGAAATCCCCGGATTTCAACGCTCTTGAGTCTATGCTTGCGTTGTTCACCCAGACTCCGTTGAAAGAATCGACATCCTTAAGGATGAAGCATCCATCGATAAGATCGATCTGAGCATGCATCCTAGAGACAGTCATGTCGTTCAAGAAGATATCGCATTGCGGATTGCGTCCGAGCGTTATCGTATCTTTGTCAAGCTTGTAGATCGTTCCCACCTGCGGTCCGCGCACAACTCTGAGCACAGCCTTAGGCTCAATCTTGCCATCGAGATCGTTGATGGGATCGATCACTATCGGCTTGAACTCTTGTGTCTCACCGAGAAATCTAAAACCGCATTGCGGGCAGGATGCCTGCGTCGATTCCATCTCATACATACATACGGGGCATTTCTTGGTCATTATTGAAAAACTCCATCCCTTGATGTTGTGTCATGGTCAATATGGTTAAAAGCATCGATTAGCTTTTGTCTATTAGTAATTCACATTCATTGATGATAACCGATTCGGCGCAATCGGGCTGCCCCGATAATATGCGTGTGAATTTATCCCACCAGATTCCGATGCTCTCGAAGATGCTCGGCGCATCCACATTTTCGCAGGCGACAATATCGATCTCGTCGATGACCTCGTTTCGCTGATAGAACGTGGCTCGCCCGATGACATCACCGGCACGAACGCTCCCTGTTATATCATTGAATTCGAAGGTCTGGCTTATGTTGCCAAGAGGCGCGAATACCTCGACGACTGCATCTGGATTCGCAAACGTTGCAGGCACCGTTTTGTCCACCCATGCCTTCAGCGAAACCTCGGCAACCACAGGCACCTCTCTTGTGGTGTTATCTGTGCTCATCTGTACCTTCACGTCGCTGTGCGCAAGGTCGTACATCACATAGTTGTCATAGACCCAATCGTATAGCGTAACAGCATCATCGAATCGCTGCTGTTCGGAGGTCGAATCGAGGAGTATCGCATACAACATCTTGCCATTGCGCTCGCATGCTCCTGCAAAGCAAGGACCTGCTAAAGGGGTGTTTCCAGTCTTGATGCCGCACGCACCATCGTATCGCCCTAAAAGCTCGTCGGTGCTCTTCACGATGACATCGACATCAGCACCGCCTCGTTTCACCTTCAATGTGGCCTCAGGAAGATCAACGATGGATCTAAAGTACTCATCTTGCATCGCATACATGGCGATCTTGGACACATCCTTGGCTGTGCTGTGGAGGTTTCCGGCAAATTGATGGTTGTCGAGCCCGTGTGGGTTCTCAAATACCGAATCCGTGCATCCGAGCTCTTGTGCTTTAGCGTTCATCGTTGAGACAAATGCTGCAAGGTATGTATTGTTGTCATCACCTTGAATGTCGTTGCCACTTGCGTCTTTCAATGTCTCTCCAGCGCTTTTTGCTTGCTCATAGATGGTCTTACCGACACATTCGGCAATAGCGATAGCCGCATCGTTTCCCGATGGAACCATAAGGCCTTTGAGCGCATCATCAAGGCTCAAGACATCACCCGTTCTGAGCCCCGCACTCGATTCGCCTACTGTAGCTGCATTCGAGCTCACAACGATCTCGGTGTCTGTCGAGGCGTGCTCGCGCGCGATGATAGCTGTCATTATCTTTGTGACCGATGCGATCTGTACGGGCGTGTCTGCGCTTCGCTCGAAATATACCGTGCCGTCTTCATCGACCAGATAGACGTAGTTTGATTCCACTGAAGGGCAGAAAGTGGCTTTGAGGCCGCGATCCGACATGCTCTGCCCCATCACGATATCGTTTTTTCGTACATCTGCAAGAGCTGGCGTGCTGAAGGAAAATACGAGCGCGAATGCGATCGTAATGGTGATAGCGCACTGTGTTGTCTTGCGACATAGCTGACCAGCGAAAAGCGTAGATATTTCGGAATTTGTTCGTAAAAGTTTCATTTGGTGAGAACCTACTGTTGTATTCATGTAATCGATCTATGGTCTTTAAGATGTCGAACTCGAAAAGCTTGATGAACTCGATTTCGAAGAGTTCGAGGAGCCAGACGATGAAGCGGATCCTGAAGAGCCGTTAGAAGAGCTGCTTGACCCCGACTTGGACGAGCCGCTCGATTTCGAATCCGAGGAAGATTTTGATGAGCCTCCCGATTCGTCATCCGACGTTGTATCCTTGCGCTCGTATTTTGCAAGGATCTCCTCTGTGTCGGTATCTGGTCCCACTTTTACGATCTGTGTTACCGGCGTATATACCGAAGCAAAGGTCTTCTCGCGGATGACCACTCCGTTTCTATCCTTTACAGTGCGCTTGACCTCGATCACTTGTCCATCGGAGCCGGCGGTATCAAGAGCGTAGGTGCCGGGGGTCATCTCCTCGTCCACTTCGATCTTGGTGGTGTATTTCTCACCCTTTTGCCACTCGCCCACCTCGGTCTCGACTGTATATCCGGGATTTACGCCGATCAGATTCGCTGTGATCGAGCTTTCCGTGTAAGAGGTGGTTACAAGGATGTCGGATTCTGTGTCGTTTTTCCATACGAGATCAAGCAGAGGATATGATACAGCGGCATCGCGTCCATCAGGATATGCGGCCATATATAGTGAATGGTTGTGCCTCTCCTCGATAGGAAGTCCGGAATCATAAACTGCGTTATAGATGGTGGTGGCTACTTGGCAGATCCCACCGCCTATCGAATCGGTACGCTCTCCTTCGATGATCGAGCCGGCTTCTCTAAACCCTGCTTCTTCGGTAGTATCGCCAGCCACCTCGTTGAATGACCAGGTTCCGCCATATGCATCCACTATCGAGTCGTTCAATAGATCGGCCACAAGATGGATGTTGTATATCCTGTTCGCATTCGAGGCCTTAGTCGAGTAGTTCGTGGTATAGCTTGAGAATGCCTCTATGATGCCGTAGGCCATGGCATCTTCCACATTGAATGTTCCGTCGTAGTCCTTAGAGCTAACAGCGATATCGAATTGTGAGCCTTCGATAGCAAACTTGCCGGTTTTCCTGTATGAGTCGAACAGTGCAACATCGAGCGCATCAAGCGCGCTTTCGGTTGACGGAATTACCACCGATTTATCCGGCTTGACGGTAAGGGCGTTATCCTTGTCCTCGTCGCGATAGATCGATACGTTGACATCGTATCCTGAAGACCCTGTATTCAACAGCTTTACGAGCGGTGTCGTGGCCATATCCGCATTGATGGAGGGAAGAAGTGCATATGTCTCTCCATCTTTCACAATCGACGTGTTCACCCAAGAGCCTAGTGTTGGTGTATCTACCGATATGGTGTTGTTCATATAAGTGAATGATGATCCGCCTGTTATGGCTTCGTTTATCGCATCGCATGTGCTTTGCGCTTCAGATGAGCCGATCTTGACCTGTGTATACGGAACGTTGGCTACATATGTATGGACCTCTCCCGGTTCCAAGAAGAAGTAGTTATTCAATCCTGCTATGAAGGTGTCTTTGTCGATCTCGTATCCATCGTGGCCTTCTGTAACGCTTGCGACGCCATCGGCTATGGATACTCCCCAATTCACCAGAGGATCACCGGTGGATACCTCGATATCCTTGATCATGTTGTCAACGAGGATATCGTTATATGAAGCGTATGGCGCAATGTCATATCCCGTGATAAGGGCGCCGATTCTGTCAAAGATCCCGGATGATCTTCCGATGTTATAGGCCTTATCTGCAAGCTCAGCAGAGGGCAACTCTGCGCCAAGCGTGATCGCATCAGCGAGCCAGATTGTGTGCGTATCTTGCGACTCTTCGCTCTCAATGAGTCCGGTCAGTTTATCCATATCGATGTCGGAGCGATCCATCACGACCGAATCGAGCATATCTTCGTTTTGGAATACGAAGGTCTGTGTTGAGAAGAGCTTATTCGCATAAGCCTCATCAATGGCTGATCTAGCCTCATCAACGGTCTTGTTAGACAGATCTACATCACCGACGCTCACTCCCTGATAGATCTTTCCGCTGGTGAGTGCAGCATCTATTCCAATACCTATGACGCACACCAAAGCAATCATCAGAACAGCCGAGAGGGTCTTGCTTTTGTTCCAGATGGATACGGCGCCATTGGCGATGCCTCGTCCGATGAACGCGAATGCAGAGCCTATCGCACCGATAACGCCCGCAGAAGGACTCCTTTTTACAGATGGACTCGCGTAAAGTTGTCCGGGAAGGTTGTCATATCCTCGCCGAGCGTCTTGACGTGATGACGCTCGTGTTTTGCTCGATGCCATAGTGGATCTCGTCGCGCGTCCTCTATCGGGTCGCCTTGATGTATCGACCCGCTCGCTTCGCCTGATCCCGTTATCCCGTGATGAGCGGCTCGATCTTGAATCGAAATCAGCAGATCTTCTCGAGGTGGATCTGATATCAGTGCTGTTGCGCTCTATCCTTGATGATGCGCGGGAAGATCCAGTACCATACGAAGATCTTCCTCGTGAGGTCGATGCATTGCGAGTATTCGGCGCGCTTGTTGGTCTTGAATAGTTTCGTGATGATGTCGCACGCTGCCGTGTGTCTCCTGAAAGGTTGCGAGAGTCCCTTACAGCGCCCGAGCGTGAATCATGCCTATTCGATCGCGTGTTGTGCGAGCGCTTGTTTGCATCGCCGCGACGCGTGTTGTTGAAATCTCCCGTTCGTCTTGCCATCGAACTACGCACCGCCTTGCGAACTAAAGTCCGTTCGCCTCTTTTGCTTTAGCTTGATAACGGCTTGCACGCAGTAATATAGCGTAACGATGATCTGAAGGATCAGCCCTAAATAGACGAAATATATCCCCCATGAGGTGACAGAGCTGTCAAATCCAACAAGCCAGGCGGCATCTGTCCAGCTCGGTCCTGCAAAGCTTGGCATGAATAGCAAAAGCCCAGAGAAGCCGAAGAAAAGAAGCGTAGTGGCAACTTTTCCAGGGTAGATGACAGGTATCTGAATATGAAAACCTTTGAGGAGGATCGCGCCTCCGATGAGCAAGAACAGCTCTCTTGCGAAGATGATCACAACCACCCAAAGAGGAATACGACCGACGATGAAGACCCCCAGCACGCCTGTGATCATTAGCAGGGTGTCGATCGCGGGATCCATCAATGTGCCCAATCGGGATACGCTATTCGTTCTTCTGGCCACCTGACCGTCAACAAAATCCGTAAGCGCTGCAACAGCGTAGATGATCGTGGCCCATATGTCGTGACCGCCCATGAGCAGCACGAGATAAAGCGGAATGAGACAAAGCCTTGCAAACGATATGATATTCGGAAGGGTCCAGATCTTATCGTAAGAAGACCTCGCGACATCACGGTCGTCTATACCATTTTGAACCGACAAGCTCCCACCTCAGTTAAAAAGACAACACAAAAGTATATGAGCAACATTCTAACAGGCTAAAGCGCTATATATTGCTATTTTAGGATGCATATCGATGGTTTTCACAGTATGTCGACAAGGCGTTGACGGCATACTGTGAAACTGTGCTATTCGGTGTTGTTATCGCTATCCTTTTCAGGGACATCCATATCGTTGCAATAGATGGCCGAAGAAACCGGCGTATATGCACCGTCCATCGAGAGGCATTTTGTCGGACATGCTCTGACACAGCTTGAGCATTGCACGCACATGAAGGGGTTGATCTCCCACTTTCTTGATGCCTTATCGACTTTTATGCAATTACACGGACAGGCCTTCTGACACATTCCGCATAATATGCACGATGAAACATCGTTTGTGATATGACCCTTCTGCCCGGCATACGGCTCTTTTTTCTCGAATGGGTAGAGCAGGGTCTCAGGTTTTTTGAAAAGCGAGCCGAATGTCATTCCGCCCAGTTTGAAGCTGCCCATCAATCTACCTTTCCGTACAGCTGATACAAGGATCGATCGTTAGGATGATCATGTTCACATCGGCAAGATCGCAGCCTTTCAAAGCCACTGTCATGCCAGCGAGGTTTTGCGATGTAGGAGTTCTCATACGCATGCGCTCGAGATATTTCGAACCGTTGCCACGAGCGTAGTAGTAGCACTCTCCGCGTGGTTGCTCGAGCACATTTGCGGCTTGCGCTCCGTCTGCAGGCGAACCTTTTACCTTGGTGATGATATCGCCTTGCGGGATCTTTGAGATGAGCTCCTTGATGATGTCGATGGACTGTATCACCTCAAGGCAGCGCACTTTGATGCGCGCGTAGCAGTCGCCCTGAGCATCAAGTATCGGCTCAAAATCAGATAGGTCGCCATACGCGCCTTTTCCGAACATCCTCACGTCGTAGTTTACATTCGATGCACGGGCGAACGGTCCTACCATGCTAAGCGAAATGGCATCCTCGTTGCTGATATGCCCAACCCCAACCGTTCTGTTCTTGATAGAAGTATCGCTGAGAAGCGTCTTGACGATCTTCTCGTAGTCCCCTTTGATGCCATCGAGCACATTTTCGATCTCGAGAAGCACTGCGGAGTCGATATCTCTCACAACGCCGCCTACGGCAACGACAGACAAGATAACGCGTCCGCCTGTCGTCTTCTCGAAGATATCCAATATGCGCTCGCGAAGGCGCCAGCAGTGCATGAACATCGATTCGAAGCCGAACGCATCTGCTGCAAGTCCAAGCCACAAAAGGTGCGAATGGATCCTTGAGAGCTCGTGCCAGATGACGCGCAGGTATTCGCCGCGCTTTGGAACCTCAACGCCCATAAGGCTCTCGACCGTTTCAGCATAACCGAGCGAGTGCCCCATCGCGCAGATGCCGCAGATCCTTTCTGCGACGTAGATGAACTGGTTGTAGTCACGCGTCTCGACGAGCTTTTCAAGCCCTCTGTGGACAAATCCGATCTGAGGAATGCAGTCTATGACCGTCTCGTCCTCGACCACAAGATCAAGATGGAGCGGTTCGGGAAGCACTGGATGCTGCGGCCCGAATGGGATGATAGTTGACTTACCCATCGATTACTCACCCTCCTTGGCCTCGGCGGCCTTTTTCTTCTTAGCTAGAAAAGCAGCCCGAACCTTTGCGGCTTTCTCAGGATCCATGTTTGCAAGCTTCGCCTCGAGCTCAGCCTCTTCTTCCTCTATCGTTTTGCCCTGCTTTTCAGAGGATCTCGTCTCAGCTTTAGCACCATCGTTTGCATCGTTTTGTGATTTATCGCTTGCGCCCTTGGCTTTCGCTTCCTTTGCGGCCTTAGCGGCGGCTATCTTTCGGGCCTTTTCCTTTGCAGCGAGCTGCTCAGGGGTGATCACAGTCATCGGATATCGCTCGGCTACCTTGTAGAAGTTACCGAGAAAATCAATGGCAATACCTTCGAAGGCGACTCCGAAAAGATCGTGGATCTCGTTTTCGCATACGAAAGCCTCAAGAAAGATGTCGCTGATCGAAGGGATGACGGCATCACGCGCGACATCCGAAATTATGACGTTATCCAATTCGCCGTCGAGCATATATGAATAGATCAGATCGATCGCATCGTCTTTGTTGACGGCGAGTATCTGGACATATCTCCAGCCTTGCTCGTGACGTCGTTTCGCATCGTCGTGAATGGCGATGACGTCTATGTTTGTGAATTCGCTTTTGAAATCCAAGACAGACCTCCCTATTTCGCCGCTTTGAGCTCGGCGGCCTTTTGGTCTAGTACCGCTATACCCTTGACGATCGCATCGATCAAAGCTTCGGGTCTTACCGCGCACCCCGGTGCATACACATCAACCGGAATCGCCTTGTCGACGCCTCCAATTACGTTGTAGCAATCATGGAAGATACCACCGGAGCATGCGCAGATCCCGCATGCAACAACAACCTTGGGCTCGACCATCTGCTCATAGATCTCTTTCACGACATCGATATTCTGCTCGTTTACCGATCCTGTGACGAGGAAGATATCTGCATGCTTGGGGTTTCCTGTATTGATGACACCGAAGCGTTCACCGTCGAATCCCGGACAGAGCGTTGCTAGCACCTCGATATCGCATCCGTTGCAGCTTGAGCCGTCGTAATGAATGACCCAAGGCGATTTTGATGAATAACCCATTGTTCGCCTTTCCTATAGAAACGCCAAGACCGCGAGATTTACGCCGCCGCAGACAAGCGCCACGATCCAAGCCGACTTGAACATGAACTGCCACTTCACACGAGCAAAGTTATTGTCAATGAATATCTCGAGGAAGTATACGAGCAGTGCCACTACGATAGCGAGTGCAATCGATACTGGGTTGCTCCATACAAAAAAGATAGCTATCCATCCCAAGAACAACACATTTTCGCACCAATGCGTGATCTCAACGAGCGCGAGGGTTGATCCAGACATCTCGGTGGTCATGCCGCGCACGATCTCTTGATGGGCATGATGCGACATCGAAAGATCGAAAGGAGATTTGCGAAGCTTGATGGTAAGGATGAATAAAAGTCCAAGGAAAACGAGCACCATCGGTCCGATGACGGGCATGTCGAGCGAAAATATCTCCGATACGTTAAACGAACCGGGTATTCCTTCGGGCGAGATAAACGTCGTTGCCATATAGAACGCGACGGCAAAGATGAGCACCATCGGTTCATAGGACATCACCTGAATGGTTTCTCTAGCTGCGCCGACCTCGGCATATGGGCTTCTCGAAGAATATGCCGCGATGATGAAAAACAGGCTCGATAGTGTGATGACGAACACACACATCAAAAGGTTTCCGCCTGTGAAAAATATGCCACCAGCAAGTATGGCGAATATGAGCGCGCAGATGACATATACATCCTGAACGCTGTTGACGGTCACTTTCTCCTTTGCGAAAAGCTTGCGCACGTCATAGTAGGGCTGCAAAAGAGGCGGCCCTACCCTACCCTGCATCCTAGCCGATATCACACGATCGATGCCTGCAAGCAGACATCCGATGATCGGGGCTAAGATCGCAAAAGCGACCGAGCCGCCAAGCACTATGAGAATATCCATGATCTGCATTGAGTTCTCCTGACTAGATGAGGGTCAATCCGCAGAGCGCTAGCACGAGCGCTGCAACCATGATCACGCTATTGAATATTACGCCGATAGGTGCGATCTTGGACTCGCCGAATAGGCTTTCCATATACCAGTTGCGCACGATCGCCTGCGTCTCACCGGAAAGCGAATTGCGAAACGTTCTTGTGTCGTCATCGATGTTGATGCCTGATAGGTAGATATCGACTTTCTTCGCCTTCGAGCGTCCGATCCCGGTGAACAGTGCGATCACAACAACAAACACGCAGATGCTTGCAAGCCAGAGGTTGTCGTTGGAGATATCTTGAACAGCAAGTCCGTAGACGGAGACCTCATAAGGGATTACGATTCCCCACGAGATATATGGAATGAGCACGCAGCACACGATGAGCAGAGCTGCCATGAGCACGAGTGCTGCCCACTCCGACTTGTGCACGGTCGTCTCGACATTTTCCGGCGATCCCGCGATACCCGCGAGCTTTCCGAGCCATTTTGCCCAGAACATGAATGTAGCAGCCGATCCGAACGCGAGTATCAAGATGAGTGCAATCTGGTCCATATCGGCAAACGACACAAGTGTTGCCCATTTAGCGATGAGCATGCCGAAAGGCGCTATGAACATGCACATTATGCCCAGCATCATAAAGCGTGCAAGACGTGGCATACGCTCGAACAAAAGGTCCATATCCTCGATGTCTCGACTGCCGATATGATGCTCGGCGGTTCCCACGCAAAGGAACAGAAGTGATTTTGCAATGGCATGGAACAGGATGAGGAAGATCGCCGCCCATACCGCTTCAGGGCTTCCAACGCCTGCGCATGCGGTGATCAGTCCGAGATTTGCGATCGTGGAGTAAGCAAGCACACGTTTGGCATTTGTCTGCGATATAGCCATGAATGAGCAGAGCAAGAACGTGATGGCCCCGACAAGCATGACCATTATCGAAGGCACTGGGCTTACGAGGAAGCAAGGCGCGAGCTTCACAAGGAGAAAAACGCCAGCTTTGACCATAGTTGATGAGTGGAGGAGCGCACTTGTAGGCGTTGGTGCCACCATGGCGCCGAGAAGCCAAGTTTGAAACGGCATCTGCGCAGCCTTCGTTATGCCTGCGAATGCGAGCAGGATCACAGGGATAAGCACCAGATCAGGAGATGTAATGCCTGTTGCAATGAACTCAACGAATGAGAATGTCTTGAGCTCGAGTGCGCAATAGAAAAGCGCGAAGATGAAAGCGATGCCACCAAGTAGGTTCATGACGATCTGGCGGAACGCATTTGCTATCGCCTCGTCTGTCTTCGTGTATCCGATGAGCAGGAACGAACACAGCGTCGTGACTTCCCAAGCTGTGAATATCCATGACATATTGTTGGAAAAGACGATCGCGAACATCGCTGATAGGAATATGAACATCAAAGCGAAGAAAACAGGTCTTCGATCCTTGGCATCTTCTGGCTCATGATGTTGGAAATCTTTCATGTATCCGAGCGCATAGACGCAGATGCCGCTGCCGATAATGCCAATGATGAGCGCCATTAGGATGGAAAACGAATCGATATAGAGGCCTTGCGGCACTTCCATCTCGTGTGCGAATCCGAATTCGACGACGAATACCGCACCGATCTGAAGAGCTGCAAGGACACCGGCCAAAAGTCGCTTGTACTTCAGCGAGAAAGCGATGATGATGACCACGCATATAGATGATATGAGCGTGCAAAGATAGTCGATGTATTCGCTTGCGGCATCGAAATAGACACCCTCGGTACCGAGATGTTCAACTGCGAGTACGATCGATGCGCACGCTATCACTCCCGCGCTCACGCACGTGATGGCACCTCTGCCAATATCATTTCGCACGCACAGTAACAGCGCCGCCGCAACAATCGGGAACGCTATGAGAAAAACGAGCAACTCCACGCCGTTTCCTCCTTTACCCTGTTTGAATTGGATCGTTGGATAGCGATCGGAATTCTTCCCGAACGCCACTGGATCGGATCATTGGATCACATCGAATATATAACAAGGTCTCAATATACGAGCTTCGATCAAGCGGATTGCTGTCGATAGGTTCGGCAAATGGATGAAGGCACGGCGAAACTTCGAAATAAGCGGCGCTCAATCGTGCGTGAGCGGTATGCGATGATGATCGCCTTAGTTCTCGAAGCGAATGTCTTTCAAAACAGCGAACGGGCTGTTGGACACATCCGGCTCATCTTCGGTGCATTCACATTTGCCCTCGTTGAGATTGTGTCCACACTTAGGACAGATTCCTTTGCAGGTATCGCTGCATAAGGGGATGCGAGGAAGGTCAAGCATGATCGCAGAGATGATGAATGGCATCATGTCGACTATCTTGTCATCACCAAGTACCTCGTATTCATCGCCCTCAAGATCATCCAGATCGCAGTCTTGACCCTCTATCAGAATATAGCCCTCGATCGTGCCGGCGATGTCTATCTGTGCATCCTCTAGGCATCGCGCGCAAGCGCATGTTGCCTCTCCGCTCACTTTGCCTTGGACGAGGAATGCGCCACCTGTATTGGTCACAGAGATCTCTGCTCGAACGGGATCAGAGAAGATGAACGTATCTGGCCCCACTTCGATCGGATCGATGTTCACTTCCTCATCGATCTGCATGAACTGCGCGGGATCGAACATCTCTTTGGGCATCTGTATTTTGAATGTGCTCATGTGATCATCTCCTCCAATGAAAAGCCCGCCATAGGATTTGGCGGGCTATGGAATACATCCTCTATGGAGCCGACGCTTACCTCATTCCGGTCGCGGTCGAATTCAACCTATCCCGAACGCGTCTTACTTGGCTCAAGACGTTATCCAAACTCTGCTCTACGTGCCCGAATACCTCATCGGCGTAATCTTCAGCACCGGCACGCGTTTCGCGCTCGAGCTCTCTAGCATCCGCCATGATAGTCTCTGCTTGCTGCTGAGAGATACGCACGATCTCTTGCTCGGATGCGATGGTCATCGCTTGGCTTCTAGCGTCTTCGATAAGGCGGTTGGCTTCATCCTCGGCATCCTCAAGAAGCGCCTGGCGCTCGCGTACGATCTGCCTTGCCTGCGCGAATTCGCTCGGGAATATGTCTCGGATCTCATCCATGATCTCGAATGCGGCAGAAATATCGACCTGACGCATGTTGCTCTTTCCGAATACGGTCTTTGAATCCTCCAAGAGAATGGAGAGCTCTTCCAAAAGACCCAATACTCCAGTTTCGTCCATTCATATCCTCCGCGTTCAATGGATATTCGTCCACCAAATGTCATATAAAACTAGGCGCATTTTGCGCACACTACATTAGTCTAACACGTATATCGGCAATACCGCATCAAAAAGTAGATTCGACCAGTGCATCGGTCTCACGTGCGATCCTCATCTCCTCGTCGGTGGTGACAACACATATCTTGATAGGTGAATCGTCTATCGAAACGATGCGGTTTGTTCCGATGGCTCCAACAACGTTGTTCTTATCCTTGTCAAGGATCATCCCCATGTGCGCAAGTCCCGCGAATATCAATTCACGAAGCTCCGAGCTGTTCTCTCCTATTCCTGCTGTCATGACAACCGCATCTGTTCTTGTCATGATGGCGTAGAACTGCCCGATAGCCTGTTGGACTTTATATACATACATCTCAACGGCAAGCTTTGCATCCTTGTTGCCCTCATCTGCCGCTTTCAAGACTACGCGCATGTCCGACGAGAGTCCGGATATACCAAGTATTCCGGAGTCTTTGTTGAGGATTCGGTCCATCTCGTCAAACGAGATGTTGTCGCGTCTCATTATGTAGGTGACGATAGCTGGATCGATCGAGCCAGAGCGCGTTCCCATCATAAGACCTTCAAGGGGTGTAAATCCCATCGTGGTGTCGATGGATTTCCCGTGGTTGACCGCTGTGATCGATCCGCCGCTTCCGAGATGACACGTTATGAGCCCTAGGTCATCTATAGGACGCTCGAGAAGATTGGCTGCCTGTTGGGCTGCGTATCTGTGCGAGGTTCCATGTGCGCCGTATCTTCTGATGTGGTAATCGTCGTAATAGCGCTTCGGCAGCGGGTACATATATGCCTTAGGAGGGATGCTTTGATGAAACGCTGTGTCGAAAACGGCGCATTGCGGAGTGTCAACAAGCAGTTTTTGTAGCATCTCGATGCATCTGTCAGCCGGAGGATTGTGAAGCGGCGCGAGCTTCTCGCAGAGTTTAAGCTTTGGAAAGGTGTCCTTATCGATAAGGGTGGATTCGCGAAAATACTCACCGCCTGCAACGATCCTGTTGCCGATCGCCTCTATCTCAGATAGTGAAGATATAGGTGAATTCGGATCTTTAGCGAGTATATCGAGCAATTTTGAGAGAGCCTGCTCGATAGTGAGACCCTCGATGTCATAGATCGTCTCCTCAAAATCCGGCGCGAAGGCGACACTCATATTAGCGTTCTTATCTCCGATCTTGTCGGTGAGTGCTTTCATGAGTCTGACTTTGCCATCTGTTTGTATGAGCTGGCATTTCAAGGTCGAAGAGCCAGCATTGACCACCAAAACGATCATATCGCGCCACTTCCCATCTATTCTTTCACGATGATATCCACGCAAGTCGATCCGTAGACCTTATGGGATAAGACTTTAAATCCAAGAGCCTCGAGGGCTTCCTGTGTTTTTGAAATTGAAGACGAACCGTATTCATAGACAATAGTGGCATCCTTATCGATGCGCCCCGCTGCAATCGCACTCGATACGAGGCCTAACGTCGTGGCAGGCTCGATCTTGTAAGGAGGATCGAGAAGGACGACGTTATAGGGCTTTTTCGTAGCAGGGATGCCAGATCTCATAACGTCTATATTGCAAACGCGGGCGATGCTCGAATCGATCTTCAAGTCTGCGATGTTAGTCTTGATACAGGCAAGCGCTTTTTTCGATTTGTCGCAGAATGTGCAGCTTGCCGCGCCTCTTGATATGCACTCCATACCGAGCGCTCCTGAACCTGCAAACAGGTCTAGGACATTGCTTTGTTCAAGCGCGCCGTGTCTGGATATAAGTGAGCTTATCATCGATTCGCGTACACGGTCTGTTGTCGGACGCGTGTCTAAACCAACAGGCGCTTTGATGATGCGCCCCTTGTAGATTCCCGATACGATTCTCATCTCTCACCTGTTCCAGAGCGTCTATCCGCCAAATGATGCTGCTTCGTCTTTGAATACGATCCCAAGTTCGCGCCGGAGCGCTCTGTGTTCAGGCGATGCGAGTTCCGCGTCGCGATTGATGATATCGCACGCATCCTCATGAGCCCATTCGATAACCTCGGCATCTCTGATGATATTCACAAGCTTAAGAGCGCTTACACCTGATTGGCGGTTGCCTAGCACATCGCCTTCGCGCCTGAGCGCCAGATCGTATTCAGCAAGCTCAAAGCCATCATCACTTCGCTCAAGCGCCTTCAAGCGATAGATCGCCTCTTCGCTTTTCGATGCGGAGATGAGATAGACCTTAGATGCTTTGTCTCCCCTGCCAACTCTTCCTCTGATCTGGTGAAGCTGCGATAGGCCGAATCTGTCGGCATCCTCGATCACCATCGTGGTAGCGCCCGCCACATCTACGCCGACTTCGATGACGGTCGTGCTTACAAGTACATCTATCTTGCCTGCAGCGAAGTCGCTCATGACCTCCTTTTTTTGTTCAGAGGGCATGGAGCCATACAAAAGACCCACCTTATATTCAGGAAATACCTTGTTCTGCAAAAAGGCGGCTTCATCTTTTGCGGCGCTCGGATTCTCGTCGTCAAAAGCATCCATGCTGTCGATTGCGACATCGGGGTGAAACTTCGTGTCGTCATCTTGCGCATCTTCGGTCTCTTGTTTGGACCGCTCCGTTCTCGATACTCCGACAAGCGGGCAGATCACGTATGCCTGCTCACCTCTGGCAAGTGCGTCTTTAACCGAGTCGTATGCGATCCCGCGTTCGCTCTTCTTGAGCACGAATGTCTCTCTTGAGGTTGTTGGATTCGGCTTCTCGCGGATATACCCAAGTGTGAGGTTTCCAAATATCGCCAAAGCGAGCGTTCTCGGGATCGGGGTCGCCGTGAGAAATAGTGCATCCGGAGCGCTTCCTTTGTTGAGGAGCGCTGCACGCTGGTTCACGCCGAAGCGCTGCTGCTCATCAATGATCGCAAGCGTCAGGTTCTTGAATACAACATCGTTCTCGAAAAGAGCATGCGTGCCTATGATGAGATCGATGTTGCCAGTTGTTAGGTCATCTAGGATGGATGCTCGATCCTCTTTTGAAATGGAGCCTGTAAGCAGAGCGCAGCGTATCCCGATCGGTTCGAAAAGTTTGCCGAGTGTGGAGTAATGTTGTATTGCAAGAACTTCTGTCGGTGCGAGCAGCGCCGCCTGTCCGCCTGAATCGATCGCAGCCGCGATTCCGTGAGCGGCGACGATGGTCTTTCCTGTTCCAACATCCCCGAGTATCATGTGATTTGCGGCATAGGGATCGCCCATAACGCGAAGCAGTCCATCTATCGCTGAGAGCTGGTCGTTTGTGAGGCTGAAAGGCAATGATGTGCGGAGCTTTGCCAAGTGCTGGCCGTCGATCGTATGAGTCGTTGGCTTTCCTTCACAGCTTCGCTTACGGGCTTGCCTCATCAAGAAAAGCTCTAACAGCAACAACTCCTCGTAGGCCATGCGCTGTCGCGCACGTGTAGCTTCTGTCAAGCTTAACGGGAAATGTATGTTGTTTATCGCAGTGCCTCTCGATACAAGGGCGCGCTTTTTCCGGATATAGGCAGGGATGATGTCCGATATTCCAAAAACACTGTGAAGCGCTTGTTTGACAAGATTTCTTATGATGGCAACGGACAGCTTTTCTGTGGCAGGATGGACAGGGAGCACTTTGGCCTCGATCGGCATTCCCTCTGTGATCTCGATATAGGGGTTGTTCATCTTCTTGAAGCCATAATCGAAGATGACTTTGCCAGATACAGCGATCTCCTCATCTATCTTGTACTTCTTCGCAAGCCAAATCTGGTTGAAGATGGTGACCATCAGAAGGCCTGTGCCATCATGGATGCCCATCTCGATTATGGAAAGGTTACGACGCGGTCTTTTGACCTTGATGTCGCAGATCTTACCTTGGATGGTGCAAACCTCGCCGATCTTAGCATGCGCCACATCCACGATGTTGGTCAGATCTATATATCTGCGCGGGAAATGCGTGAGAAGGTCGCGCACCGAATCGATGCCGAGTTTTTTCAAAGACGACCTTCTGGCCGTGCTTACTCCTCGAAGCGATACGATATCCTTGTCAAGCGATAAGGTTGCGCCTATCCTATCCACGCTGCTCATCTATATTCGTTCGACCGAAAGACCTGTTAGGCTCGCATCAATTATTCCAGTGAGAAGACGAGAGGATAGAGCGGCTGCCCTCCGCGATGCGGGTCGATCTCCAGTTCATCGAATTTCGCTTCGATCGTCTCCTCGAGAGATTCGAGCTCTTCATCCGATAGGTCTTCTCCGGCTAACAGGGTCAGATTGTCAAACTCGTCAGCGTCCATGGCTGAGAGCAGATCGATCACCACATCTGTTATGTTGTTCCCAACCGCCTCGATGGACCCATCGGCGATGCCTATCACATCCCCTTCGTGAATCGGGTTGCCGTGCGCGTCTTTAGATTCCTTGATGGCGCGCGTCACTTCGCCGGTCTTTACCTCACTGATAGCCTCTGCCATGGCCTCAAAATTCTCATCGAAACTCGCGTTCTCATTGAAAGCGAACATGGCTGAGAATGATTGCGGGACGCTCTTCGAGGCGACGACCGCGCATGTCTTATCAGAGTGTTCGCACGCCGAGTTAGCAGCCATGATGATGTTGGAATTGCTCGGAAGAACGATGACAGATGCGGCATTGACCCTTTCTATGGCATCTAGGAGGTCTTTTGTGGACGGGTTCATGGTCTGTCCGCCCGATACTACTATATCGACACCGAGGCTTTTAAGGATATCAGCATTGCCCTCACCCGGTGCTACGGCGACAAAGCCGACCTCTTTGGTGTGCGTGGAGTCTTCATTTTGCGTCTGCGAATCTTGAAGCTTCTTTACGCGCTCCTGCGACTGAAGGTCCATGTTGTGGATATGCACTTCTGAGATCTGACCCTTGTCCAAGAAGTACTTGAGTACCTGATCGGGCGTGTTTGAGTGTACATGCACCTTGAACTTAGGAGTCGACCCTACGCAAAGCTCACAGTCTCCCATGCTTGCTAGGAAGTTCAGAGCCTCTTCGGGATCAAGCGTATCCGAGTCAACGAGGAATTCATTGCAGTATCTGAAATTTGCATCTTCCCAGTCGTTGATCTGCTCGATCTCGACCTTCGGCTTCCCAGATGCGGCAAAGCGCATATCCGTCGAGGAAAGCTCCTCGCCTGTGATGCATGCCGTGAATGCGTTGATAAGGATGGCAAGGCCAAAACCGCCGGCGTCGACTACACCGTTTTCTTTCAGGACGGCAAGATACTCAGGTGTACGCTCGACGGATTCATACGCTTCTTTTGAGATGGCGCGAAGTGCGTCATCGACAGAAAGGTTCTCATCAACCGCTTTTGCTGCAGCCTCAGCGCAATCCTTGAGAACTGTGAGAATGGTACCTTCAACTGGCTTTCTAACCGCTTGGAATGCGACTTCCTTCGCTTTGGCAAAGATAGTCCCTAAAAGCTGGCACGTGAGCCTATCAGCGTCTCCCCAGCCTTCGCAAAAACCGCGGAGGATTTGTGATGTGATGACACCGGAATTACCGCGCGCGCCCATGAGCGCACCTGTGGTGATAGCCTTTTTCTTGTCCGCCTCAGAGCTTGTTGGTGCAAGCTCTGATAGATTTTTCACCACAGACTCGATCGTCAGTGACATATTGGTTCCGGTATCCCCATCAGGTACCGGAAAGACGTTGAGCCTGTTGACCTCTTCTTTTCGTTCGGTCAAAGCGCTTGATGCGAAAGCGATGGCGCCTAAGACCTTGTTGATTGAATAGCTCTCTGACATTGTTTGAAGTATCTCCTAGTTAGAGGCTGCCTGATTATCTTCTTACCTTCACGTCTTGCACGTGGACCTCGATCGAGGCGATCTGCACCTGCGCGTACTCAGTTAAAGCGAAGGTGACCTGATCTATTAAGTTTTGAGAAACAGTCTGGATGCTGGTGCCGTATTCTATGACGACGTAGAGCTCAATATGCAGCCCCTCCTCGCCCGGTTTTAGTATTATTCCGCGACGCAGCCTTGATTTAGGCAGTAGCTTTGCGATGCCATCAACAGCATTCGGTGCGGCCACGCCGACAACACCATAGCATTCCATGGCAGTGTATCCGACGATATCGGATAGAACGTCATTGGAAACGTGAAGCGTTCCTTCAATCTTATTGGACACGATTCTCCTTCCACAGGATGTATGCATATCGGATATACCGATTCTCTATTCGCAAGATATCGTTCATATCAAGTATAACCGAAACGATAGTGCTGGCACCGTCGGGTGAGACTTGCTCTTAAATTTAACATCCGAACGTTATCTATGGATGCACTCGATTCGATCGATCGCGTTTAGGGGGTAATGTTGACCATAGTATCCTTGATTAGAATGTTTTATCTTGAAATGCCTTAAGTGCTTGTGTTATAGTTAAGCGCTGTTGTCAGTAGCGGTCAAAAGCGACCGAGCAAGTATAGGAGAATCATATGTCACAGATTTGCGAAGTATGCGGAAAGCACCCGGTTGCCGGCCGTAGCATCAGCCACTCTCACAGGGTTAGCAACAGGACGTTTCGTCCTAATGTTCAGAAGGTTACGATTCGTGATAACAAAGGTCACGTTCGTAAGGCTAGGGTTTGCACCAGCTGCCTGAAGGCTGGTAAGGTCACAAAAGCATAGACCTCATCACCGCAATATCAAAAAGACCCCTCAATGAGGGGTCTTTTTTTGTTTGAATCCGAAAGTGATGTCGGTTGTTTTGCCTTTGAGCTCGCAAGACGATGAGTGCAACTTCCCTTTTCAAGTGGCAAGAAAATGACCCAAGAAGATCTGCGATGCCGAGCTTAGTCGGAGATTATGAGCAACCTTCCGCATGACGGGCATACTCCAAGCGGCGCTTCGTTTCTCAATGAGATCAGATGCCCGCTCTCTATCACAGCACGGCATACTCCGCATCTGTTTCCGGAAAGCTCTCCAACAGTGACGCTTCCGACGTGGGATGAAGTCTTTGTATAGGCATCGGCGATATCGTCGTTAAGCTTATCTTTTGCAGACTCACGCTCTTTTTGCAGCTTCATCAGATCGGTCTTGATGGCACCACCTTGTGACTGAAACGATGCGATCTCGGTCTGTTCGATCTTCGATGTGCTCTCAAGCGCGTCTTTTACTTGTGTATCGAGCATCTCGATTTTTGCGAGCTCGGCCTGAACGCCTTTCAGATCTTCTGCGAGCGTTGATCTTCTCTTGAAGATTCCATCAAGCTCCTTCGTTCTGGCCTCGACGCCGCGAAAATCACCACTGGCGGCTTCGATGGCGGCCTGAACACCTTTTTCTTTCTTAGCGAGCGAGGCATCCTCATCGTTGATACGGGTGAGCTTCTTCTTCACATCCTTCATCAGACTTAAGATCTGAGCTTGCTTTGTTTCAAGGGAGGCTATCTTGGATCTTGCCTCTAAGATGGTCTTTCTCTGCGGGAGCTCCTCGAGTTGTTTTTCCAACCGCGAGATCTCAAGGTCGATCTTTTGCAGTCTTTCAAGAAGTTCGATATCGAGTTTTGTTGCCTGCATTCTAACCTCCCGCTCGCTTTACAAAAGTTCTGTCTATCAATATAACAGCAATATGCCTATCTTCGCGGTCTTGTTCTCCTGAGCGTGTCGATCGGATGACGATAGAAGACGATCGACACGCTCATATTTGATCATAAACGGATGCTTTCCGGATACCACCAGTTGGAGCTTTGGTCTAAAACGATGATATCCTTCTCATCGATGCCTGCATCTGAGATCGATCTTGCTAGAACAGCAAGAAGCGGAAGCTCGCTGGCATCATGCCCAAGCTCAATAACGGCCATTCCTGCCTCTTTGAGATCGAGCGCTTTGTGGTATCCCATCTCTCCGCATATGATGGCATCGGCATCCGATGCGAGCGCCTCTGCTACAAACGACCCAGCGCTTCCGCCAAATGTTATGACGCATTCGATGTCCTTGTCAGCATCTCCCCAAACTCTCGGAGCCCGTCCGAACACTGACGTGCACTTTGCGCTGATCTGAGCTAAGCTCTGTGGCTTGCCATCGATAGGCTCGACCTTGCATATCTGTCCGAATCCTTTGCTCTTGGATCCACCGATAGCTGACAGCGGTCTTTTATATGAGAAGCCCAGCATATTAGGAAGAAGAAGCTGGGCTTGACGCGATACATCCAACGCAGTGTGAAAGCTCATCACTGAGATATGGTTTTGGATGGCGGCCCAAACACCTGCTCCGCTTGCGAGCGCAGGAGAGCTTTCGGGTCGAAACGTATCTGGCGCTTCAAGGAAAAGCGGATGGTGCGTGACAAGAACATCGGCGCCGATGCGTGCTGCCTCAGAAATAGCTTGGACAGTGGGATCTAACGCGATCGCTACCTTGTTGATCGTAAGGGCTCCTTCTCCGACCAACATACCAGTGCGATCCCAATCCTGCGCATCGTCTGCAGGAAACCGCTTGAGAAGATAATCTTCAAGATCTTTGACGCGAAGAGACTTTGCAGGCTTTGCAAGCATTTGGCTCGCGCGCTTGGCTATAGCCTCTGTGGGCTTGACGCCCTTTGCGCCGAGCTTTGTCTTGCCCGTTTCATCTTGTGTGGACTCATCAGCATTGCTCTTGCCTCGCCTAGCCATTTTAGACCTCCAAAATGCTCAAATTCATATAGCGATCGTTGATCCGATAACCGTATTCATATTGTTTCATATTGGATATTAGTCGAATTCGATGGCGATCTTGCGTCTGTCTCCACTTCGTGTAGGAACCGTCAATTCCCTATAACCTGCGTCGTAGAGCAATCTGTAGCCGATCTCGATATCGCGTGCAACATTTGCCGGATCATGCGCATCGGTCCCGAGTGTTGCACCTACTCCGGCACGGCAGAACTCCTTTAGAAGATCAGGCGCGGGAAATGGCTCTTCGCATGCATAATAGGCCCCAGATGTGTTGAGCTCGATAAGTCGCTCACCCGCGCGGGCGGCCTCAGCCATCTGTGCATATATCGGCGCGAGATCAAAGCTCGGATAATACGCAAATTTCTTCGCAAGGTCGGGATGCGACATTACATCATATGGAAGCGAGCGGTCAGCAGCGGCATCACACCAGATATCGGTGTAGCGTCTCCAGATCTTATCGACCATGCCCTCTTTCTTCCAAACATCGCGTTGGGCAGGATCATCAAATGGCCAGCGGTCAACGAAATGAACCGAGCCAAGCAAGATGTCGCAGCCTTTGAGTTCGTCAATGTTGATAGTTCGGTCCTCGTCGTTGCCAAGATGGTCCATCTCCCATCCAAGGAGTATCTCGATGTCGGGGTTTTCCTCTCTTGCCATTTGGACCGCATCTATATATGCCTGTTTGTTTTCAGGCAAGACAGACAGGTAATGATCGGGATCGAATGATGCTGTGAGCGGGTAGTGTTCCGTGAACGCGAGTGTGGTGATCCCCGCTTCGATCGCACGCTTGACGTATTGAGAAATCTCGCCTTGCCCATGTCCGCAGTATTTGGAGTGGCAATGTGTGTTTATGAGTTCCATATAGGACTTTCTTGTGATCTTGGGTTTACTCTACAGTTCGTATCGAGCATCGAAAATGCCAGAATTCTCGATGTGGATGCTTACCAGTCTATCACCTTAGCCAGTGCATCTATGAATGCATCTATGTCTTCGGTCGTGGTGTATCTGCCCATGGAAACACGAAGGGCGCAAAGCGCATCATCAGCATTGATGCCGATTGAGGTGAGAACGTGGCTTGGGTCGAGCGACATCGATGAGCAGGCGCTTCCACCGGATACGGCAAACCCGAGGGAGTCGAATCTCAGTATGAGCGTCTCGCTCTCGATATCCGAGAATATGGCTGATACGATGTTGGGAAGAAAATCCGTGGAGCCAGCTTCGATCTCTACCGTAGGGATAACCCCGTCGATCTCGCGGTATTTATCATAGAGCCTATCGCGAAGCTGACAGAGCCTGTTGCGTTCGCCCTCGATATCAGCCGTGGTGGCTTCTAAAGCAGCGCAGAAACCAGCGATTCCCATGACGTTCTGTGTTCCGCTGCGGTATCCGCTCTCCTGCCCACCACCGAGCATCTGCGCTAGAAACGGGGTACGCGCCTTCAAAAACAGCGCGCCCACCCCTTTTGGTCCACCTATCTTGTGTGCAGAAAAAGACGCTGCATCAACGCCTAGATCCCCAAGATCGATATGCACCTTTCCTAGTGCCTGTGTTGCATCTGTATGAAAGATGGCCCCAAAGCGGTGTGCGATCTCTGCAAGAGCACGAATGTCTTGGATGGTGCCTATCTCGGAGTTTGCCATCTGGATTGATACGAGCACCGTGTTACCGTCGATGAGGTTCTCGAGGCGCTCAGGGGTTATCCTTCCGGATCTATCCGGCTTCAAGAACCTACACTCGAAGCCCTCCCGCTCAAGTTCTCGCACTGGAGCCAAAACGGCGTCGTGCTCGATCTGCGTTGTTATGACGTTTGGGGTAAAGCTTCCTTTCATCGAGCGCTCACGACAAGCGAAAGCTCCTTTTGATATTCCGCAGATCGCAGCATTGTCGGCCTCTGTGGCTCCTGATGTGAAGATAAGCTCATCGGCTCTGCAGCAAAGGATGGATGCGATCTTCTTTCTCAGGGATTGCATGTCCTTAAACGCCAAACGTCCAGGCTTCGAAAGCGAATTGGCATTCGTGCCCGAGCGGATGTTGTCGCGGCCGCCGATGAGGTATTTCGATAACGCTTCAGATGCTTCCTTGCAAAGAGGGGCGCTAGCTGCGTAATCTAGGTAAACGTAATTTTCAGGAATGCTGTTCATCATATCTCTCTACTGTGGATGGTCCTTTATCTATGCGTCTTGCGGCATCTGCGACGCACTCGCCTTTTCAATGATCTGTTTTACCATTGCAGGCTTGTCGTCTGCTTTGAAAAACGCATTGCCGCAAACGAGCACATCGGCTCCCATCGAGCATACCAAAGGCGCTGTTTCGATCGATATTCCCCCATCGACCTGTATCAAGGGATGCGCGTTACTATTCGTGGCCATCTCTGCAATCCGTGCAACCTTGAGATCGCTGCCTTCGATGAAGCTCTGCCCTGAGAATCCGGGCTCGACACTCATGACAAGAGCCATGTCTATATCGTTGATATACGGCGCAAGCGCACAGGCATCGGTCTTTGGCTTTATCGCGATAGCGGCTTTGATGTTTGTCTCATGGATCATCTCTATCGCGCGATGGGCCTCATCGCCTGTTGTAGCTTCAAGATGGAATGTGATGATATCGGCTCCAGCCTCGATGAACCAAGGTATCTGTACGAGCGGGTTCGTTATCATCAAGTGCACATCAAGCGGAAGATCGGTGATCTTTCTCGCCTGTGCAACAAAGGGTACTCCCATTGTCAGATTCGGCACGAAATGCCCGTCCATCACATCGATGTGGACCCACTGCGCGCCTGCCGCTTCGATCTGATCGATGGACTGCGCCATATCCATGAAATCGCCCGAAAGGATCGAAGGCGCGATCCTGATTTTATCGTACATGGACCCTCCGCTCTGTGCGTTCGCGAAACGATACGCAAATTGCGCATCTGAATTCGTGTCCCGAATTCGTGTTCGAACCCATTCTAGTACGGAAAAACTTGATATCATTCAGCTAAGTCAAATTATTAGAGATCGGCGGCAATGCCTTGATGGATTCGGCGGTCTTGTTGCGATCTCAATGACAGCAGAGGTCCTTGCCTATGCGATGCGAATATCATCATACCTACAACACGCCATTCGGTCCGATAACGATCGGATGTATCGCCGATGCGATAACGCAAGTGCGCTTGGGCGCGGTTCGACTTGAGGGCATAGATGAGCCGACATCTGTGATGAACAGATGCGCCACTGAACTTCTCGAGTATTTCTCAGGCAAAAGGAGTGTTTTTGACCTGAAGCTCTTCGAACAAGGGACCGATTTCCAAAAACAGGTCTGGAGGGCATGCGGACTTATTCCCTACGGGCAGACGTCCACTCCGCAAGATGTTGCGCGCTCGATTGGAAAGCCTGGGTCGTATCGTGCGGTTGGCACCGCCGTGAAGGACAATCCTATCGCCATCCTCATTCCAGCGCATAGGGTGGTTCTATCGAGCGGCTATGTGAGCAAGAAGGATGACTCTGCAAAGCTACGGGCAGCCTTTCGCGAATTGGAGAGCAAACACAGCGGGCTATAGCGCCACCAAAGCGCCTCTGTAGGTATAATGGCTTAAACTCGACCGCTTGATCAAGCGGTGTGGAATTCGTCTTTCAACGGACGCTCGATCAGCTCTTTGGCTATATCGCGGGCCGACTCACCTTGCCAAACGATCCTTCTGATTGCATCGGTGAGCGGAAGTTCGACATCATGCTTTTCGCTTAGAACATCGAGAGTTTTGCATGCGATAGCGCCTTCGACGACCATATGCGTGTCACCCTCGAAATCCTCAAGGTTCTTTCCGCAAGCGATGTAGTCCTGACCGAATCTGCGGTTCCTTGAATGTCTCGACATGCAGGTAACGATCATGTCACCTGCGCCTGCAAGCCCCATGCATGTCATCTCTTTGCCGCCCGATGCGAGCACCATGCGGCTCATCTCGGCAAGGCCGCGCGTTATCAGCATGGCGGCGGTATCATCCCCGTATCCGAGCCCGTAAGAGATGCCGACCGCTATCGCTATCACGTTTTTGAAAGCCGCGCAAAGTTCTACGCCGATGACATCATCGGATGTGTAGGTTCGAAAATATTCGGTGGCGAAAAGATCCCTGAAAAAATGGGCGCACTGCAACTCGATTGACGCTATGACCGCGCCAGATGCGATCTTGGCTATGACCTCCTCGGCATGCGTAGGGCCCGAAAGGGTTGCAAGTCTTTCGTTATTACCAAGCTCTTGCTCGAAGATCTGCTCCGGCAAAAGTCCTGTTTGACTCTCGACGCCCTTCGAGCAGATAACGATCTTGAGCGAACTGTCGACATAAGGAGCCAGGTTTTGCGCGGTCTGACGCAGGTATTTTGATGGCACGACGATAACTGCGGCTGTTGCGCCATCAAGGGCATCTGATATCGACGTCGTCGATGTGATGGAAGATGAAAGCTCGAATTTGCTCAAGAAGTCAGGGTTGGCGTGATGGTTGTTTATGCCGTCTGCCACCTCTTGTCTTCTCGCCCAGATGACAACATCGCTACCGGCATCGCTAAGTACCTGAGCCAGTGCGGTTCCCCATGATCCGGCTCCTATAACAGCTATCTTCATCTATGCGACTTCCTTCTTGCCTATTCTATTCTCAGTGCCGCTGAGCAACCTTTTGATGTTGGCCCTGTGCGCCCAGATTACCGTTATAGCTGCGATAGCGCACATGATGATGAGCGCCCATTGTCCGAAATGGAGCCAAAGTGCAAGAAACGGGCAGATCACAGCTGCGGCGATCGAGCCTACGGAGACGTATTTGGTGATGATGACAAGGATGATAAAGACTGCGATCTCTATGAGAAGCCCAACAGGTCCGAATACGAAGACTATCGCGCCTACAGCAACAGCGATCCCTTTGCCCCCCTTGAATTCAAGCCACGGGCTGAAGATATGCCCCCAGACGCATCCAATAAACGCCACACCTAAAGGCGCTCCGGCAAGCCAGTCGGCAAGCGCGATGACATTGTTAGAAACAAGAAGGCCGAGCCATCCCGCTAGAAGGCCTTTGCTGAAATCTAGCAGGAAGACGATGATGCCGCCTTTGGCACCAAGCGATCGCATCGCGTTCGTGGTGCCGATGTTGCCCGAGCCCTCTTTGCGGATGTCCTTTTTATAGACACACTTCGAGATTATGACGCCCCAAGGGATGGACCCGAGAAGAAACGTTATAACGAAAAGGACGGGCAGCACCCAGACAGCCGCATCGGGTGCAAATTTGATCGTCGGTGTAAGTGCGTGAACTGTGGATGTGGGTAGTGGGAACATCTGGCTAATCAATCCTTCTTCTTGAACTTAAAGCGTATCGGCGTGCCGGTCAGATCGAATGCTTTTCGCATCCTGTTCTCCAAGAATCGCCCATAGTTGTCCGTTACGACATCAGGTCTGTTGCAGAAGAACGTGAACTGAGGCGGCTCTGTTGCGGTCTGTGTGATGTATTTGATGCGTAAAACGGTCTTTCCCTTTGTGACGGTATGCCCGCTCTCGTGAATTTGCGCGAGCCAAGAATTCAACTTGCTCGTGGAAAGCGTCTTTGAGTAATTAGCGTAGCATGTATCGATTGCTTGCCAGACTCGATTCACGCCTTTGCCGGTCAAGGCTGAGATAGCCACGATCGGAGCGTAGCTTACAAATTGCATCTCGTCTTGCACATCCTCGCGGATCTTTTCCTTTTCCTCGGGCGTTTCTACCACATCCCATTTATTGAGTACGAGGGCTAAAGCGCATCCGCGCTCAGATGCGTAGTTCGCAACGCGCTGATCCTCGTTTGTGAGCCCGAGCGTGCCATCTATCACGAGAAGCGCAACATCGGCCCTGTCGATCGCGCGCATGGCTCTAACGAATCCGTAATATTCGACAGATTCGTCTATCTGGCTTTTGCGGCGTAGTCCTGCGGTGTCGACGATGCGATATGTTTTTCCCTCATGCTCAACGATCGTGTCGATCGCATCGCGCGTGGTTCCTGCGATAGGGCTTACGATGGAGCGCTCATCGCGGGTGAGCTTGTTGGTTAGCGAAGATTTGCCAGCATTTGGGCGTCCGATGATTGCGACGTTGATCGCGCTCTGCTCGATATATTCTTCCGTCTTGCCCGTATCTTTGAGGATGCGCACAACCTCATCAAGGATATCGCCCGTGCCATGCCCGTGTGTCGCCGAGATCGGCCATGGCTGACCCAGACCAAGCTGAAAGTACTCCCACAGATCGGCTTCCGATTCGATATTGTCGAGCTTGTTCACACCGAGAAGCACGGGCACATCGCTTTTTTGGAGAATGCGAGCGACCTCTTCATCATCAGCCTGAAGTCCGACTTTGCCATCTACGAGCAATATGATCAGGTCGGAGTTAGCAGCCGCCTCGAGAGCTTGATTGCGAATGGACATCTGGAAGTCGTCATCGCTTGCAGCCTCGATGCCACCTGTATCGACGAGCATGAAATCCACACCGTTCCAGTCGCCCTTGTGATAGCTGCGATCGCGGGTGACACCGCGCATCTCGTGGACGATAGCGTCGTTTGTCTGCGCTATCCTGTTCACGAGCGTAGATTTGCCGACGTTAGGTCTGCCGACTATTGCGACCAAAGGTAATGCCATCAGATTTCCTTTATTGTTCAAAATTGTGAAATAAGTCGATGTATACAGTCTAGCGGATTGCTTGGCACAATGAGGACATCGGCGCCAGAATCGGTCGAGATCTGCTTTGCCGACATGCCGTCGAGCGTTACATCATCTACGTTGAATATAACATCGGGCAGAAGATAGATGTGCGAGCTTTTCGCCGCTTCAGTGTCATCAGATGCATACATCTTTTTATGAGCTATGATCGCGCGTGTGATGTCCGCGCCCGTGAGAAGCCCTGTGACATTCACGTTACCGCCGAAAAAGGTGTTTTTCACGAAAAGAAGGTCCATCGTGGTACCCATCGCGCTTTCGTCAAGTATCTGCGCCGCGTAGGGCGACATCGCCTTGCCTGCTATCAGATGAAGATGAGTGTCGGATTCGCGAAGAGACACGGAAAGCCTTTGCGCATCAGGGGTCGTATATGCTTCTTTGAGCTCGTCGATCGAACTTCTTATAATCCCGATGCCGTCTTCAAACATCGAGAAATCCCCGTACATGGAAGCATCCGGAAGGTTGGCATCCAAGTCGTCTGGAAATGCATTTCGATAGAATTCGTCGGCTGCATGTACCCAGCAACAATCGCGCTCGGCAATGGAGCGCCTTTGATAAGGCGTGATGGCATCTATCACAGCCTTGGCATCCGCCGCCTCATCAAATGATTTGCAGAATCGACTTTGGTGGGATGTGAATCCGAGCGGTACGATCCCGACGGTCTTGATGCCTTGTTGGGCATACGCCCACTCAAGCGTGTTTACGAGCTCATCGCCGTCGTTGATGCTAGGACAGAGCACTATCTGCGCATCGAATTCGATCCCGCCCTCTAACAGGGCCTCAAGTGCCTGAATTCCCCTTGCATGGTTCTTGCCGATAAGTGATCTTCTTACGTCATCGGATATCGCATGCAAAGACACTCTCAAAGGGGATATTCTCTGCTCGATGATACGTTTGATCTCGTCATCTTCAAGATTGGTGAGCGTGACGAACGTGCCTGTCAGAAAACTCAGACGAAAATCGTCATCACGAAGCGAAAGAGAGCCCCTCATGCCTTTTGGGAGTTGCGCCATGAAGCAGAACTTGCATGCGTTTTTGCAGAGTTTGACCTCGTCGAAGATCACATCATCAAACTCGATGCCCCAATCCTGCTCATCCAGTCTCTCAAGCTCGACAACACCTTCATCGCCATCTGTGTCTATGTAGCCAAGAGAAACGTTATCTTCGCATGCGTGCCATCTCCAGTCGATGATATCGCGAAGAGGCTCGCCGTTGATGCTCGTGATATAGCATCCCCGGGTGAATCCCGCCTCATAGGCCGGAGAGTCGACCTCTACATTCTTTATGAGCGCCCGTGTCATGACCAAGTGATCCTTTGGCCTCAAAGGGATCTCAGGAAGTCGACTACTTCCTCGATCTGGTTTTCTGGAGTTGATGCCCCTGCGCTCACGCCGACAATATCGACATCAGATAGATTGTTGATGTTGATCTCGGAGATGTCCTCAATATGGATGGTCCTCGGGCATATATCCATGCAGATCTCAGCGAGCCTTGTTGTGTTAGAGGAATTCCTGCCGCCGATAACCACCATCGCATCCACGCGTTTTGCAAGTGCAGCCGCCGCATCTTGGCGCTTTTTTGTGGCCGAACAGATGGTGTCTTTCAATACGAAGGAGATCCCGCGGGCGCTGAGTGCATCGACGATGCGCTCAAGAGATGCTCTTGTCTGCGTTGTCTGAACGACTATCCCGACCTTGTCCGGAAGATCTGTCGGCAGATCTTCCGGCTCAGAGACTACATACACACTTGCCTGTTGCTCACGTGCGCAACCTGTAAGCCCTTCGACCTCGGGATGCCCGTCTTCGCCTACCACTATCACAACAAGCCCTTCGCGCGCCAATTCGCTTGCGGCCTTTTGGGCGCGCAACACATGCGGGCATGTTGCATCTATCAGGTCAAGATCGAACGCGTTGAGCTGCCCTCTGATCTCCGGCGTGATGCCATGACTTCTGATAACGACGCTGTCTGTGGATATTTCATCGATGCTCTCGGCTTTGTGCATCCCCATCGATTCAAGTTCGGAGATGACTTTAGGGTTGTGGATCAAAGATCCGAGTGTAGAGGTCTCGCCCTTTTCAGCAAGCGTGTTCTTTGCGATATCGAGCGCGCGCTGAACTCCGTAACATGCGCCGGCTTTTTCCGCCCTTAATACTTGCATTGCTATTCCGTTTCCCGATCCAGCGACTCCACGATCTCTTTAGAGGTGTGCTTGGGGATAGGGTGTTCAGCGAAGATGGCAGAATAATCTTTCGTTTTAGGGAAGAGTTCGACCATATCCACATCCTCGGCGGCGATTTGCTCGAACATCGCGAAGCACTCGCGCATCGCATACCAAGTGCATCCTTCCAGTCTGTCTTCTTTCGGAAGGAAATCAAAATCGTCAAGAAGGATGGGATCACCGTATTCAATATAGATCTTCGGGAAGTGGAAGCGCTCGCCTTTCTGTTTGACCAATTCTGCGTTTCGCACCGTCATCGGAAGGATGGGCACAGAGCCTCCCATTTTGGCGATGAAGGCCGCACCTGAATGCAGCTCAGGGGTCTTCGAGCCCTTATATCTACGAGTTCCCTCAGGAAGGATGCCGATGAGTTCCTTGTTCTTGAGTGCCTTCGATGCGCGCTTGATAGCTACTCTGTCGGCGGAATCGCGTTTGATAGGTATCGCGCCCACTCGCGACAATATCTGTCCGACAAGCCCTTTTGCATTATCAAACAGTGAATCGCGACCGATGAGCCTCACCCATTGGCTTGGACGTCCTGCTAGATATATGAAGGCGACATCGAGAAACGATGTATGGTTGCAAACAACGACAACGCCGGTCTTGTCCTTGAACTCACGAAGCTTATCGCGTCCTATCACTTTATAACGGAACAACAACTTGGTGATGCCGCCGACAACGCAAAAAGCGAGATTGCCGAACCAATGTGGGATTTGCTTGTCTGTCGATGTGCCGCCAAGGGGCATGTCCCACATCTTTTCATAAGGAAGGAATATGCTCACTGGGCATCCTTTGCAAGATTGCAGATCTTTTCGATGACATCCTCGATGTATAGATCCGTCGAATCCATAACCACCGCATCGTCTGCTGCAACAAGCGGCGCAACCTCACGAGATGAATCGTATTCGTCTCGTCTTTTCAGGTCGGCGAGGATCTCCTCATAATCGATCGAGCCTACGCCTCTGTCAACGTTTTGACGAAGACGTCTGTGAGCTCTTTCTTCATCACTTGCTGTGAGGAACACCTTCACATCTGCATCTGGAAACACAACTGTGCCTATATCGCGCCCTTCGATAACGTAATCGCCTGAAAGCGCGATGCGACGCTGTTGATCGAGCATTGCCGCACGCACGCTTGGAGAGGCCGATGTCGGGCTTACAGCCTTGTCGATCTCTTTTGTGCGAATGGCATCGGTCACATCGTGCCCGTCGATGAACACCTGCTTTGGGATGGGATCGCCATCCACATGTCCAAAGACAATATCAGCCTGGCGTGCGATCTGTCCGAGAGTCTCATCGTCATGAAGATCGATACCACGCTCACACGCGAGCCAAGCGATCGAGCGATACATCGCTCCTGTATCCAAGCAGGAAAATCCCAGCTTTTTCGCCACTGCTTTCGCGACCGTTGATTTCCCGGCCCCGGATGGTCCATCTATAGCAACTATCATCTAATTCGCCAGCCCTTCGATGTCAGAGAGGAAGTTCGGATAGCTCACCGACACACTTTCAAAATCAGCCACCTCTACAGGTGCGCAACCACAAAGCCCGACAAGCGACCATGTCATAGCAAGTCGATGGTCTCCGTGGGATTCGAATCTCAATCCGCTATTCACGACAAGGTTCGGGTCGCCTTCGACGAAGAGGTTGTCTCCCTCCTCCCAGGCATCTATGCCAAGAATTTCAAGTCCGTCGATGATCGCCTGTAGACGATCGGACTCCTTCGCGCGAAGCTCAGCTACGCCGCGAAATACGGTGACACCCTTCGCATGTGCTGCAACGAGCGCTAAGACGGGCACCTCATCTATGATCGATGCGAAATGCTGTGATGGAACCTCGCATCCGTGAAGGCTCGGCGAATATGAGACATGTATGGTCCCGCTCGGCTCTTTGCCCTCTGCCCCTGTGCGCCTCTCTTCGATGCTTGCTCCCATGCGCTCGAGCGTGCGCACAAATCCGATGCGCGCTGGGTTTAGCGACACGTTTTCTATCGTCACATCGCTTCCGCGCTTCAATATTGCAGCAACGGCTATGAAGGCTGCGCTTGATGGATCACCAGGTACTTTGATGTCCGATGCGTGCATCTGCGTCAGACCGCTCACCGATGCTACACGTGTGCCAGCCGTGGTCGGCACACCGAACTCGGGAAGCATCAGCTCTGTGTGATTTCTGGAAGGTGCCGGCTCGTTGAGCGTTGTGGTTCCGTTAGCGAAAACACCCGCTAGAAGAACAGCTGTCTTGAGCTGTGCGGATGCCATCGGTGCGTCATATGTTATGGCGCGCAAAGCGCGGTTTCCGATCTCGGTGATAGGAAGATGGTCGGCTTCTGCAGGCTTGAAGCGTGCACCCATCTTCATGAGCGGCGCTGTGTTCCTCCTCATCGGACGGCGCTTCAGCGAATCGTCGCCTGTGAGCGTCACTTCAATGTCCCAAGGAGCGATGATGCCCATGAGCAGCCTTGCTGTGGTGCCGGAATTGCCGCAATCGATCTCGTGATCAGGCTGGCTTGGTCCAGCATTGCCCCAGCCTTCGATGCTGCCCTCAAGCGACCCGTCCTCCGCAACGGATAGCTCTACTTTGGCACCGAGTGCCTCTACTGCGGTGATCGAGGATCTCACGTCCTCAGAATCGAGAACGCCTTCAAGGTTTGATACGCCCTCAGCCATCGCGGATAGCAAAACCGCCCTGTGTGAGATGGATTTGTCGCCGGGGACTTTGACTGTGCCCTCAAGCGGCGAAGTCAGTGGCTTGATCGTCGTATATTGTTCGTTTGCCATAATCTCGCTCCCCTTTAGGTGTTTATAGGACTGAACGATACAGTGTAGCCGGCATTTATCAACTGGAAGGACAACTGGCCGACATCGCCTTCATCTGTGAGGATCAAGACGAGAACAGCGTTTCCCTCCGATACGTGATCTATCTCGATAGATTGTATATTGCAACCCACCGAACTTGCAATAGTGGTCACCTCAGCAACGACACCTTTTCTATTGATCATAGGTATGCGAACCTCGAGAAGTTTATCGCTTCCCGGTACCCACGCGCTTGGAAGTGAGCGTCTGATGTCTGCTGCTGACGCGAGAAGTCCAGTGAATCTGGTGCGGTCACGCTCATCGAGCGCATCGGCGAAATCCCCTATGATCTGCTGCATCTCGATAAGGCCGGATCTCAGCGCATTCGCGTTATCAAAAGCAATGCCGCACCAAAGCTCAGGAGAACCTGCGGCAATACGCGTAGTATCTTTGAAGCCGCCTGCGGCAAGCCGCATCAAGGCCTGCGAGTCATCCGAATGCCTGTGCGCGAGCTCAACAAGCGATGAGGCTATCATATGCGGCACGTGTGACACAATGGCCACAGCACGGTCGTGGTCTTGCCTAGGGATCGAAACAACACGTGCGTCCATTCCACATATGAGTTCATGGAGATCTTTGAAATGTTCGGGATCAGTGCGTTCATCTGGACATAATATCCAGTTCGCACCCTCGAAAAGGTCGCTTCTTGCCCCGTCTATGCCATTTACTTCCGATCCGGCCATAGGGTGTCCCGGAATGTAGTTGCCTGCATGCTCGATGAGTCCATCGGAGATCTCGAGAATATGCGCCTTCGTGGAGATCGTATCAGTTATGACGCCGTCATATCCGACCTCTTTCAGAAGCTCAAGATAGTGATCAACCGCAGACACAGGGGTGGCTAGCACCACGAGATCAGCCTTTTCCTTGATGTATTCCTCAAGTTTTGGATCATCTGCCCCAAAGGCCGTGCTGACCCATTTGTTATCCATGGCAACAACGCGTGTTCTGGAATTGCTGTCCACGCCGACGATATCGATGCCCGGATAGTGTTTACCGAGCGCACCTGCAAGCGATGCCCCTATGAGGCCAAGTCCGATGATTACGATATTGTTGAACGCCGATTTGTTGCATGTATCCGTTTGGGACATCTCATTCCTCTTCGTTTCCTTGTTGCTTATCTAATGCGGTTTTCCCGTATGCCTTGTTTTTGCCGGATTCTATTCTAAACGTTGCAAGCGTGAACGGACTTCATCCAATGCTTCATATTCGGCTTTTGTTAGCTCAATGCATTGGCCTGGTCGCATGCCGCTAAGCGTTATCGGCCCGAATGTCACTCGCTCAAGTTCGATGACCTCATGACCTATCGCTTTGAACATTCTGCGAACTTGGCGGTTCTTTCCCTCATGAATCACAATCGATACCCGCGATCGGTCGCTCATTATCTTAATGATGTCGCACTTTGCAGGAGCAAAGATATCATCATCGATCGCGATGCCTTCGCGAAGCCGGTCAAGCTCACTTTCCTTGACAGCGCCGTCCACAAGTGCGATGTATGTCTTATTGACATGCTTGCTCGGATGCATCAAGTCGTGTCCGAGCGCGCCATTGGTGGTGAATAGAAGCAGCCCAGATGTGTCAAGGTCAAGTCTTCCTATCGGATATAGGGATGGATGCTCGTCGATCGGAACCAGATCAGACACGCATCTGTCATGATGTGGATCGCTCATGGATGTGAGATATCCGGTAGGTTTGTAGAGCTTGAAGGTTCGATCGGTCTGCGGAATGGATACGACATTCCCATCAACAGCAACCCGATCGCGCTTTGAATCCACCTTCGCTCCCAACTCGCAAATCGTGTTTCCGTTTACGCTTACACGCCCCTCAACGATGAGCTTTTCACTTGCGCGTCTAGATGCCACTCCACATCTGGCTAGGAAACGCTGCAGGCGCATGGGGCCTTCATCATGTGTTGCTTGTGTGGCATCTGCCATGTTGCTACTCGTCGGAAAGGTCGAAGTTAAGTTCGTCAAAGTCGATCTTGTCGACGATACCGAGCGTGGATGCGATGGCGTCTCTGAACATTGCGGACATCTCAGCATCTTCGCTCTTAGTCATATCCGTATCGCGCTCATCGCCATTTTTTGGCGACTCATCTTTATGCGCAGCTGTATCCTTAGACGATGCTTGCACGGTTGAGATATCGATCGTCTCTCCATCGATCATGCCCTCTGCAAGCATCGCAGCCTGCTCATCTGTTATAAGGATCTCATCCCGTGTAGTGGATAGCCTCTCAGAAATGAGACGCCTCGTCTCGTCATCCGGTGCAAATTCCGAGATATCTGTGAGATCTTTGACGGAGTTCAACCCGAACTTCTCAAGAAACGCCTTTGTTGTTGCATATAACGTGGGGTTTCCGGGAGCATCAGCTGTGCCCGCTTCGCGAACCAAGCCCTTTTCGATGAGCGAATTGATCGAACTGTCAGAACTAACGCCGCGGATGGATGAGATCTGCGCGCGCGTTACAGGTTGCGTGTAGGCCACTATCGCAAGCGTCTCAAGCGCGGCAGCAGAAAGTTTGCGCGTATCCCACGACAGCACATATCGCTCTATGAGCTCATGATATCTTGGGTGCGTGAACAGCCTCCAACCGCCTGCTATCTCGCGAAGCTGGATGCCGGAGTCGCTATCCTCATAGCTTTTTTGCAGCTCATGAAGCGCATCTTCGATATCTTTGGCATCCGCCTCGAGCATCTGCGACAGCGACAGCACATTCACCGGCTCATCGGTAACGAACAGCATCGCCTCCAATGCGCCTCGCAGATATTCCTCACCCAATCCTTCTATCATCAAAAGCTCCTGTTTCTTATCTGTCGGTCGACTCTGAAAGATATATCGTCGAATTATTCATGTCGGTCATTCGCAGAATCATCACTGTCCTCATCAAGTATCAATTCCCCTGAGCCTTCTATGTAGGAGATACTGATGTCTCCGAAGCACTCGGTCTGCTCAAGCATGACCATCTTGCGCTTGTATAGTTCAAGGATCGCAAGGAACGACACAACAACAAGCTGTGGAGATCTGTCATTAGCTACAAGTTCGCTGAATTTGAGGTGTTTGCGCGATGTTATCCTTTGATGGATCGCCCGCACATGTACCTCCACCGGGATCGGCTTAGCGGCGATATGCTCGGACTCGAGCAAAAATATCTCGCGGCGCGCCATGGCGTTTGCCGCAAGATAGCCAAGCGAATCGATGCTCACGCCGTCAAGGAAGTCTGGCATCGCTTGCAAGAACTTTGCATCAGGCCCGAATGGTCGCGAATGCATCCTGCCTGTTGTCTCATATCTCTGTCCGAGCTCTTCGGATGCATTCTTATACTGCTTGTAACGATATAACTTCTCTACGAGGATATCGCGCGCTTCACTCGGTGCGAGCTCGGCGATCTCATCTGATATCTCGTCTGTGGGCTTCGGTATGAGCGCCTGCGCCTTGATCTCGAGAAGAGTTGCTGCCACCAGTAAGAAATCAGAGGCAACATCAAGATCGAGGATGTTCATCTTGGAGACCTCAGCCAGATACTGGTCAGTTATCTCAGATATGGAAATAGCCCCGATATCCACTCGCTTCTTGCTGACAAGATACAGCAAAAGATCGAACGGTCCCTCGAAGCTCTCAATTTTTACCTTATATGCCAATATCGGTCCTTATCTTAAAAAGACAGCTCTACCAGCCGCTAGGCATCATCAGATCCGCAAGGTTTCCAGCTGTTGCATCTAGGTACCACGAGAAAGGATTGACCCCTATGATGTATGGGACCACGATGATGCAGATCATGAAGATCGGAAAAGCGTAGTGCTGGATAGAGTACCATTTTGCAAGGCTCTTCTCCGGGATGAATAGCGCGATGATCGATGAGCCGTCAAGCGGCGGTATCGGAAGCAGATTGAAAAACATTAGGTATAGATTCACAAGGATGAATATCGGAAGGAACATTGCATATAGGTAATACATCGCAGAGCCGAACAACACCATCGGCGAGAACAATGCGTGAAGGATATGCATTATGATGGCACCGATTACAGCCATGCAAAGGTTCGCAAGCGGTCCAGCAAGTCCTGTGATCGCATCGCCGCGTCTTGGATCTTTGAAATAGGTAGGGTTATACGGGACGGGTTTCGCGTATCCGAAGATCGGCCAGTGAAGGATCATGAGCAAAAGCGGCAAGATGACAGTACCGAATGGATCGATATGTTTTATCGGGTTTAGAGAGAGCCTGCCTGCAGCTTTGGCTGTCGGGTCACCCAGTTTATATGCCGCAAACCCGTGTGCCACCTCATGCACGACAATCGCTGGTATGAAGCTCAATATCGAGCAGATGTAATATGCGATAGTATCTATATCCATATCCTTCTAATCCTTTTTGATCAGAGGCATTTTGAAGCCTCGAGTTCAAGCTTCTCGTTCAATGAGAACCATTCCTCTTCGTTCGCCTCGATGCGTGCCTTTAGTTTCGCATGCTCGGATATCACATCGGTGGCATCCGATTCCCTGATGTAGAAATCCGGGTCGCTCATAAGAGCGAGGATCTCGTCCATACGTGCGTTGTCTCTTGCAAGTTCTTCGTCGAGCTTAGCGATCCTTTCTCTGAGATGCTTCGTTGCCGCATGAAGTTTGTTGCGCGCTTCAGCCTCCGCACGTTTTTGCTCTTTGGTCTTCGGAGCGCTTTGCTTTTGTGAGGCGGTCGGCTTCTTGGTGCTTTGTGCGCTTCTGTCGATCCTGTTCACGGTGATCTTCGTTTTCGCACCGTCTTTAGCAGACGCATCGTTTTCATCTTCTGTGAATATGTCATCTATGATCGAAGGTGCACTCGGCTCAGATCCGCCAAGCTGCCCTGATTTTTCGAGATAGTAGTCATAATCGCCATCATAATTGGTTATCTTGCCGTCTTTCACCTCGACGATACGGTTGGCGATGCTTCTTATCAGGTGCCTGTCGTGAGTGATGAGTAGGATTGTTCCCTCAAATTGCGATAGAGCCTGTTCGAGCACATCAGCGCTTGATATATCCAAATGGTTGGTCGGCTCGTCAAGGCATAGTAGCGGATTCGGTGATACGAGCATCTTTGCGAGCGCAAGCCTGCTCTTCTCGCCACCCGATAGCACCCCGACTTTCTTCTCGACATCGTCATCCTTGAACAAAAACGCACCCAAAAGCGATCGGACCTGCGATATCGACCAGCCCGGCGCAGCGCTATCAAGCTCTTGGAATACAGTCTTGTTGATATCAAGCTCGTCGAGTTGGTGTTGTGCATAATACATGAGACTGACGTGCTCACCGTATTCGATCTGCCCAGCATCTGGCTCGATTATCCCGGCGACCATCTTGAGCAGCGTGGATTTGCCGGCACCGTTCGGTCCGACAAGCGCCACCTTATCGCCGCGATACATCGAGAAATCTACACCGTCATAGACCGTTTTGCCATCATATGACTTCTTAAGAGCACAAGCCTTGACGACCATATCTCCAGTTCTTGGTGGTTGCACGAAGTTGAAGTGTATAGCTCGTCTTTCATCGGGGATATCGACAAGCTCCTCTTTGAGCTTTTCCATGCGACGAAGTCTGTCTTGGGCTTGTTTCGCCTTTGTAGCCTTGTAACGAAACCTCTCGACGAAGGAGTTCAGTTTGTCGATCTCTTCAAGTTGAGAGGCGCGCTTGGCCCGTAGCTGCTCAAGTCTGAGCTCACGCGCTTTGAGGTATGCCGTATAGTTTCCCTTATATAAGATGATCTCGCCGGACGCCACTTCAGCTACACGATCGACCATGTTGTCCATGAAGGCGCGATCGTGGCTGACGACGATGACGGCGCCTGTGTAGGTGCGAAGAAAGCCTTCAAGCCATTTCACGGACTCAAGATCCAGATGGTTTGTCGGCTCGTCAAGCAGAAGAACATCGGGGTTCTTAACAAGGAGCTTGGCAAGCGCTATTCTCATTTGCCACCCACCAGAGAATTCGCTCGTCAAGCGGATTAGGTCTTCCTCTTTGAATCCGAGACCGAACATTATGCCTCGAACCTTCGATTCGAGTGTGTATCCGCCTAAGAGCTCATATGTCTCACGTGCTTTTCCGACAGCATCGATCTCTTCTTGCGATGATTCTTGGCTGAGCATCGATTCGAGCTTGGCGAGACGCTTTTCAGCTTCGAGGATCTCAGATTGGGATGCAAGGACTTCTTCGAGAATGGCTCGATCATCCATCTCGATGGCTTCCTGCTCAAGATATCCCAGTGTGGCTCCTTTTGCGAAGACCACACGCCCCTCATCGGCATCATCTTCACCTGAGATGATGTTTAAAAGCGTTGTCTTGCCCGCACCGTTGGGGCCGACCAGTGCAAGACGGTCATTTGCTTCCAAACGCAGGTTCACATCATGGAATAGCTCACGTCCGCCGTATGATTTGGAGAGTTTTTCTAGCTGTAAGATCAATTCGATCCTTATTTTCCGATTCGTTCCGTTTCGCATTGATGGGCATATCGGTAAGAGCCGAAAATACCCCGTATCAAAAAGACCAGAGAACAACGAGTCTCTGGTCTTGAAAGTTCATGGTGGTCGCTACAGGATTTGAACCTGTGACCCCCGCCGTGTGAAGAACTTATTTTGTAAAATTATCCACAACGGTATATGCATTATACACGGATATACCCCATTTTGAGAGAAAAATAAAAGTGTATGATTTTGCATACTTTTGTTCGTTTTTTGGATTTTTAGTGGTGGAATTAGTGGTGGAATTCTCTACACCTCTAGTGGAGCGTTTGACAGGATACCAAAGGTATCCTAATATAGTTAATGTCAACAGGGAAGCAAAGGGCATCCCGGACACCGAGCCTAAGGGAGGCAAATTATGGAAAACATCACACTCAAGCAAGCTGAAAACTTCGCAAAAGATGGAAACATCAACGGAGTGGCGGCATTCTTCACTCAGCAAAAAGATTGCAAAGAGTACGACCGTGTTTCTTATCAGACGATCAAAGAAACCCTTATGAAAACGATCATAGACGACTACTCAAGCAAAGAGATGGATGAGTTCTTGTTCTCGAACATCAAGCGCGTGGCAAACCTGTAATGGTCTACTGCCCCTCCTCGGAGGGGCTTTCCTTTAGGGAGTGATTATGAAAAAGACAAAAGCGGCGCTCAAGGCGCTGCGTGAAGAGTGCGGACTATCCCAGCAGGATATAGCCGACGAAGCTGGAGTCAATATTCTCGCTGTTAAACGCTGGGAGAATCCAGAATATCCGGGAAGAATCCCACCTGATGATGTATGGCAGTTCCTGCTCCAAGCGCGCGGCGCGATGTACCAAGATGCGCGCGAGATCGCGGATCAGATCATAGAGAGCCTTTCTACCATTGAAAAGCCGCAGGATCTACAGCTTGACTACTTCCGCAAGCAAGAAGACTTAGACGCGGTACAGCTTGAAAGCGGCATCGATGAGCCTGTTGGCTATTACAACGCGCGCATGCGCCTTGTAGGACAGCTGCTGGACAAGGCAGAGATACCTTATACATATAGGTATCCAACACAATAAACCCTCCCCGAAGGGAGGGTGATTGTAGAGCAAAGCATAGTAAAGTAGAGTAGACCCTACGCAGCGAGGATGCTTGTCCAAGTTGCAGGCCCACAAGAGCCATCCACTGTAAGCCCATGTGAGGACTGCCAGCTCTTGATAGCTTTTACGGTTGCAGGACCACATGAGCCATCGATCGCAAGTCCTGCATTAGCGCGGATATTGAGAGCTGACTGGAGCATCTTGACGGCGGTTCCAGTCTTGCCTTTCTGAACGTGGCCGAAGTAGTACACCTTTTCTCCTTTCGATGGCGTGGATGGCTGAGATGAGTTCACTGGTGAATCAGGTGGGTATATCCACCAGAGCCAGTTGCGCGGGTCTTTAGAGACCTTTGTCTCAAGTCCAGTCTGATCTCCTGCTTGCCCTCCGCTGATCTTTCCTCTCTCATCGATCGAGGCTTGAGCCACTGTGCCATCTCCCATTGATACAGCCACATGGCCATTACGGAGCAACCCAACGCCTGCTGGTGCGGTTTTCGAGTTGTTTGCAGAAACGAATCTAAAGCCAAGTGGCTCTAGCTGTGAGCGCAAAGAGTCGGTATTACCCCACGTGGGCTTTTCAGGAAAGTATCCACATTCCCAAAGTACATATAGATAAAGCGAGGAACAATCAGCTTCTCCGCCATCTCGGATATCCCATCTATTGCTTTGGTCATATCCAAGGTTTGCGACCGTGCACCAATAACGCATGCGGTTAGCAATATCTTGTGCAGTCATTATTCAACCTCCGAATCGATGCTATAGATAACTGTTTCTCCGCTCATTCCATCATTTAGTGGTATGTCGAGCTGTATCTGATTTGGCGTGTCTGTCGGCACCGAGCGCAGAGAGCGCGAATGAGACCAGATGCAGGCAAGCACAAGAATGAGTGCGCATACGATGAGCGTTGCTGCGTCCTTCTTACTCATCGGTCTTGGCATGCTTCGCGAGCGCGGCTACATTCTCGCCGTTATCCACTTCGGGAATACCAGCGACAGATGTGAGCAACGACAACGCACCTGCAAGAACAGACGCGCCTGCAATCATTACCCAATCAACCTCTCCGATGACTACAGCCGACGTTGGTACGGTTGCAACGGCGGTTTGTGCTGCTGTTTTAAGGGCGCGCACTCCAGCTGCTTTCGCCCATGTTTTGATGTTTGGCATATCTACTCCTTTGATTTAGTTTGAAAATGTGCGAGCAGTTTTGCTGCTCTGTTATTGACTTGAGCTATGTTTTCAAGAATTGAGAAAACCTCCATGAGGCACACTGCTGTGCAGACAAAGAGGCACACTGGCATCTCGTTGACCGTATCGACCTCAAACCATGCCATCAACTGACCCAGTCCGAAGATGTCTGTCACCGTATGAGGCAGGTCGGCAAACAAGAAAAACCCTTTGAGTAGCACACCCATGATGAGCGCCAAAAATAAAAGAAGCTTGCGAAGCAAGCCGTCTCTCATCTTTGACGAAGTTAAATCCTTTTTAATGGCGTGAACAACAACGCCCACAAAGTAATCAATCATGATTAGAAGTGATGCGAAAATCACTGCTCCCCAAGGGATACCAAGCATGATTAAATCTTTGACATCATCCATCTGTATCACCTCCTTTCGAAAGGACGAATCATGAAACTTACCGCCACAGAAGCAATGGAGCTGACTATCGAAACGATCGCGCTTGACCACTACTTGCCCGAGAAGAAAAAGCGCCGCCAACCTGACACGGTGTATGGCTATGAGTCGTCTATCAACCTCCACGTCCTCCCCCGTTGGGGTGAAATGACGATCAAAGAAATCTCGCATGATGCGGTTCAAGACTGGGTTGACGAGTTATGCAAGAGCGCCGGGATAGGTGGCGCTCAAAAGGCATATAAGTGCTTACGTCAGATCATTCGCTGGGCTATGGATAAGTGGAGCTTGTTCATCCCAGAAGTAACGCGCGGCATTGAGTTTGAACGCAAACCTGCATACAAGCCGCCTGTGTTGACGCAGCGCCGCTTAAAACGCCTCATACGCGGTCTTGTGGGATGTGAATACGAAGCGACCGGAATAATCCAATGCGCTCTCGGATGCAGACCGTCAGAGAACTACGCCCTTAGGTGGGAGCAAATCAACTGGCGAACCGGCATAGTTCGGATCAATAAGTCACTTCATGAACTGCCGGGCGAACTGTATGAATCGCTCACGAAAACCGCGAAGGGAGATCGAGATGCATACTTTCCGCCATGGGCACTCGATAGGCTTCACCAGATCTGGATAGATCTCGGCCGGCCAAAAGGGCGCATTATCGGCGACGCGAAACCATCAAAGGTATATCGCACTATAAAACGATGGGTAAAAGACAACCGCCTCCCATGGGTTGGCATGAAAAACCTGCGTCACACATGGGGCACGATCGCCGCGCGAAATAATCCTATCGCTGAAGTTTCCGCCATGATGGGGCACTCCAACATCCAGATAAACTATGACCGTTACTATCGCTTGATGATCTCCACGATCCGAAGGGTTCAGCGAAAGGTGGCACGATCGATTCTCGGTAAGACGTGCGATGATATCTACAAGGGCATATCGCTTATGCCCATCCCGAATAGCGAGCTATCTTTAGTTGCTTGATATTCTCAATCGCAAGCGCAATCTATACAGCTTGAAGTGACCGGCGATGTTCTGATCGATAGTACGCATTCGTGGTCGACTGTTCGCAAGGGTATAGAAATACCGGACGGATACCGCTATGGAGGTCTGCTTGGTTTCGCTA
>CAJUSF010000024.1 GCA_910588945.1 uncultured Eggerthellaceae bacterium
ACTCCAGTGCTTTTTGCGCATTCCCTTATCGAGTCTCCCAGTCGAAGCCTCTCTTTGACCGCCGTCCAATCATCTATGGAATATCTAGACATTGCACCACATCCTTCCAATGTGTGCAATGATCGCTAGAATCCGCCCGGGAAATACAGCATCGATGTGTTGACAAGCGTCCAATCCTTGCCGTTTTTGGACACCTCTATGTCGATACCCTTGAACGAACTCTCCTTCGAAGACGGATAGTAGCGAATACCGCTCACATCAATGGTATCGTTCATCGCTATCGTAATCTGATGCTTCGCACCCGCATCCAAAACGTTTCCGGTGAAAGCCGTAGCCGTATCGCCGTCAGCTGCCGCCGAAAGATCGGTGCCGGCAGCGCTCGCGCAGCCCATTGTGGCGAATGCATCATCAACAGATGTCGCGCCATCGGTCGACACCATATTCGAAGTGATGTTCCACTTGCTCTTATCGGTGACCATCGTGAAGTTGGCAACGCCGCCTTCTGTCGCCGCATGCTCCACACGGACTGTGAGCACATCGGTCATCTCGGACACATTGCAGGCATTGTCGATCGCGCGAACACGATATTCCACATCATTTTGCTCAAGCGAAACAGCCGATTCCACAAACGATGCGTCCTTGCCGCTCACGATCCCGACCGGGATATAGTTATCTTCCGCCTTACGAAGGATCTCATAGGCATGGACATTTCTCGCCAACATTCCCTCGGATGCAATCTTGTCGATGACCACGTTTTGCGCATCATAATCAAAACGAATTTCGGCCGAAACGTCGACATCATCAACGCCAACACCTACGCCGACCGCAGCTTCCCTGTTGAGATCATCTGTCAGATACTGAATTGCGCGCCTCTCCTTCGCGAAGTTTGAAGCGTAAGCAAACGTTGTGCTGTCAGGCTCCATGCCCCAAGCCTTGAAAAATCCTATGAGGTTGCGATCTGCGGCCGCGAAAGCCAGACGCATCAGCTTGTTCTGCGCATCCGCACCATCAAGCGTTAAGCCATACGGTGCCCGATCGACATTGCGCGCATATGCGTTCATGCGAGCAAAGATCAAATTCGCCATCTCATCATCAGGATCGGCATAAAATGCGTGCGAGAATCCTTCATCATAGGCCAGATGAAGCTGCCATAAACATGCCGCACCAAGCCTCGCGTCAAGCTCTCCTGACGCATTTGAAGCAACCCGCGAATACACATCATCCCAGTTAAACACCGCACTATCATCAGTATCGTTTGAAGTGAGCAGCTGCGTGAAATAGTTGGCTGTTACCTCGGGAATGGCCGCTGCATTATCCGTCAGTTGATGTCCAAGCGCGTGGGCGATCTCAAATCCGAGGTATTCGCCGGAATCGTAGGTACCATCCGTAGCCGACTCGATCGGCCTGATATTCAAAACGTTTGTAACGCCATCCCAGGTGATACCTATATAGTTGTTGGTGGAACAAACGCCCTCGCCCTCACCGAGACTCATGCAACGAATGTTGTGCCGCGCGCCCGGAATATCGTTGCTCGCTCCGTACATTCTTGTGAGATTCGGATTCTCAGAAACGTCGAAAAGCCCCTTGTGCTGGTAGGCGACCTCGATCATCTCATCAACGCCATCGACTATCTCGGCGATCTTGTCGGCCACTTCGCTCCTGTCGGTACTTCCAAGCTCAAGTACGACACGAGTTGCCGGAAGCGTTAGAACCGCGCGATCCGTTACGATCTCCGTCAGGTTCGCCGAGCAATCGCTATCGACAAACATCTCGAAAAAGCCCGTACCCACATGGCCTGCAGTGCTGTGTGCGGAAGACAGCGTATTCACGTACTCCTCAAGCGTCATCGCGTATTGCATGATACGCTCGCTGCGAAGCCGATCAGCATCCTCAGAAAGCCCGCTCAAGTCAAGCGTCGGAATCCTTGTGCCTCCAAGCACGCTCACGTTATATGCATCTGCTGCTGAATCACCTGTGTATTCGAGGTAAAGCGCGCCGCCACGCTCAACATTCACGCCTTCAGGCAACTCACCGATCTCCGGGATCGTGATCTCGTTCATGCCTGAAAGCAGATAGCCCACAGGAGTGAACTGCGAATCTCTGCCTCCCATATATTGCGAAGCGATAAGGCGAAGCTTGGTGGCCTCGCCAGTGGCATTAGATGGCGTGCTCACATAAACCTTGAGGGTATCGCCGGCCTTCGCCGAGATTCCGAGCGGCTGCCAAGCGTTCATGCCCCCGATGGCAGCATTTGCAGTGGTGATCTGTGTGTTCACCCCGACGGTAATCGGATCGTCGAAGTTGAGCATTTGGCGCGCGTTGGCTACTTCTGCGGCGAACTCGGACGCGAGCGGATGCATCTCTGCTTGGTGCCCGTTGGCTGATGACGCCTCATCGCGTTGCTCAATCTTCTTTGCAAGGCTGTCGAACGCGTCTTCATCCATCTCCTTGCTGAGCGAGATATGCGTCTCGTCGGCCCAGATGCCTGCAATCTCGCCCTCAAGACCACTCGGGGAATAGAGCGCAAGTTCGGAAATCGTTGCTGGCAGTCCACCTGTGTGAGTGAAGCTGATGCGCACAGTCTCAGCACCAGCGATCGTGTAAGGAAGCTCAACATAGACAGTGTTCACCGATGTGGCCTCAGCGCCACCCTCAACGGGAACGCTACGGATCGAAAGACCGTTATCAAGTGTGAAAAGTTCGCTTTCGGTCTGGATGCCATCGCGATTCCTGCCCAACACGCGCACGTAAACATTCTCGATGCCGTCTGCATAACCTTCACCCATATAGGTAGTGAAAGCGATATTCTGCAAATCCTGCGGCTCTTTAAGCGTCACAGATGCCGTGGCGTTCGTGCCGCCTTTGTCCTCACTTGCATCTCCGAGGTTCGCATAGGTGTCGAAATTTCCATCCACAATAGCTGCTGCAGCCTCATCATCCAAACCATCTACCGCAACAGCGGAGAAGCTGTTGACGCTCGGGAAGAGATCAGCATTTTGCGACGCACGGTTGATCAGGTTAAACCACGGAATCTTGCCGCCCGCAGATGTTGTAGTTGCAGACACCGTGGCGGAAGCCTCGGACAGACCGTATTCGTTTTCTGCGGCAAGATAGAACTCGTATTCCGTGTAGCTTTCAAGATTCTTTACGGTATAGGAAGTAGCGGCAAGCTCTGCAGATGAGAACGTAGCATCGTCCTTCTTCTTGAAATACAGGATGTAGGAATCCGCGTTGTCTACCGGCTCCCAAGACGCAGTGATCTGGCTGTAGCCGGCAGAAAGCGTCGGCGCGGCGATGTTGCTCGGGGCGGTTCTGTCCTCGGGTACCGCGCTCACAGGTGAGCTCCAAGCGCTGTTGCCGTTAAGGCCAACAGAGCGCACACGCAGGCTGTAGGCGATATCGTTTTGCAGGTTGCCGTTCGTCGAATGCGAATCGATCGTGATCGATGGCGCTGATGTGGAATAGACATCTGTCTTGTTATCGATTCCAATCTCCACATCATAGGAGATCGCGTCGTCCTGCTCGAGCCACATGAGCGACACCTGCTCATCGCCGGTCTCAACGCCGGTAACCTCCGGCGCATCCGGGAACACAGGCAGGTTTAGATCATCAACACTGTCAACGAATCCGGCATGGCTGATCTCGATGGTCTTATTCGTCGGATCGGTGGTAGAGGTGAAAATAACCTCGACACTGCGTAGCTTAACAGGAGTGATCTTGTCGGAGAACACTATCACCAGCTGTCCGGTCTCTGTAAAGAGGTATGCCCGCAGGCGCTGGTACATGAAGTCATACGGATGCTCCTCTTTGTCAGGATTGTCCGGCGGCACAAGATCTTCAATGTTGCCCGTGGCTTCTTGGATATCCGCATAAAGATCGTATATCTTGTCGCTCTCCTCGTCGCTCGGAATCGGATCATCAAGCTTAAGGTTGATGCGACCGGTGCCGCCCATGTTGTAGGGCTTGTTGTTCTCATCACGAGGGAACTGGATGACGAACGCACCTATTCCCACGCCTTTCGAGTCAACCGTGAAGCCGACAGGCGACTTATCGGTGATGTTCGCGCCAGTTTCATGGCGAAGCACGATCGTATTGCCGTCTTCATAGAGCAGGTCATCTGCCGCCTGCGTCGGATCCTCGATAACAGAGCCCGTACCGCCAGGCTTCAATCCAGCAGACGTTCCTTCGTTGAACGACGAGTCCATCTGGGAAACATCCTTCATGATGTGAACCTCGGCAGCGGGATGCGACTTATTCACCGTATGAGCAAAATGCTGCACATCGGCCAGATCCACCTTGCCATCACCTGTAAGGTCAAAGATCGCATCAGTGGAACTTTCGTGAACAGCCTGCGCGATCTTAGCCGAGTCGCCATCATCGACTCTGCCGTCATCGTTGAAATCACCGTACGGAACGAGCCCGATACGCTTATTGTCAGCAGGAATCGGATCGCCGTAGAGGCTGTCGACAAGCGAAAAATCAGCCAGATCGCCATCATTGAGCGTAACGGTGGCACCATGGGTATACTTCCCATATTTCGCGCCTGTAACCTCGATGCCGTATGTTCCGGCCGGGATGTTGTGGATTTCGGCTATGAACTCGGTATTGGCCGTGGCACGAACCTGCGCATCACCGGAACCGCTGTGTGCATCGGTGATGAAGTTGGAATAGCTTGTTGGCCGCGGCTGGAAGTGAGCCTCGTGATTGCCGCCACCAGTGGTGCCGCGAAGCGTGAGCGTAAGATCGTTACCGGCAGCTTGCGCCGCGCGTGCGACAAGCGTATTGAGCGTCACGCGGATGGATGCATCCTGCATATTTTCAGGAGTGACAGAAAATGGGGAGATATCCGAGAAGAACTGGAACAACGAATCGAAGATGGATGGCTCGTCCGTCTGGTCGTCAAGGCTTTCAGAAGGAGAATCAGCATCGTCAGTGGAATCAGGAGAGCCGATATCCAAAACAACATCCCCACCGAGCTGACCGGCTTCGGCAGAGGGATCGCCAATATTAACACCGTTGTCCTCAGCAGAATTCGACGCAGGGAAAGCGTTTGCAACGCCCGGATGATCAAAGCCACCGCTTTGATCATTTTGAGCTTGCTTTTCATCAGATTGCGGCTGGGCTACAGCCATGGCTGGCATCGCAAACAGCGAGAACGCCAAAGCAAACGACGAGACACAACCGATGAGCCCCCTCGCCCTGTTTTTCCATTTTCGGTTTCCCATAACACTGACCCTTAACTCAAACGATACCGCATCAGGGCATACGTCTGCCGGATGATAAATGCTTAGCTGATTAACTATAACAATTCGGCAACGATTTGTTTAGGGAGTTTCGCCAGCATAGACGCAATATTCATAAGATTTACATGCGGCGGTTGACCCGTTGTGCTCCGACAAAAACCAAATTGCTCCTATCCGATAGACAAACGCGCGCATTGACCCCAGATACGCATCTACGAAGACCGTCCGTACCTTTCTTTGTTACGAGAAATGATTACCGAGGTGCTTACAGAGCGAGTTCCGCAGGAGCGAAGCGACGAGGACTGTTTGAGCGACTAAGTATTTCGGTAATCATTTCCATCCGAACCTGCATATGTGCGCATGAAGAACGCATGCGCACCTACGGTCGACCAGTAACGTTTCCCTCGGGTGCAAAACGTGCGCATCATGATCGGAAGCGTGCCTGCAAGAGCGTTTCCTACCAATCACAGCTCATGCAGCATCAACGATTCTTCCACTTCGCCTTCCGGCGTCTATCATTGGTGGCCTCAAGCTCGCTTTTCAGCGACAGATATGAATCCAGCCGTTCGCTTGAGATCTCCCCTCGCTCGTGAGCCGCCCTGACCGCGCAACCCGGTTCATTCGTGTGACTGCAATCGCGGAATCTGCAGTCGCATGCAAGCGTTTCGATGTCGCCAAACGCCGCCTCAATGCCGGCTTCAGCATCCCAAAGTCCAAGCCCTCGAACGCCCGGCATGTCCACAACACGCCCGCCGCCCGGAATGCTCACAACCTCACGTGAAACGGTCGTATGACGCCCTTTGCCATCGGATAGCCGCACCTCGCCTGTGGCCCGCGAATCCGTACCCGACAGGATGTTTATCAATGTGGATTTCCCCACACCGGACTTGCCGATAAGGATAGACGTCGTACCGGGTGCGATCAAAGCGCGCGCACGACTGATCGAATCTGCATCGTCGCTCGACATCCAAAGGACATCAACATCATCACCTGCAAGCGTACACACTCTATCTTTCGCCTCTTCAAGCTGCTCAATGCCGCCCTTTGCAAGGTCTGCCTTTGTGAGCACCACGGCCACCTTCGTGTTGCATTGATGGGCCAGCACCAACTCTCGCTCAAGCCTTCGCAGATTGAGCTGCGACACGGGCTGCGCGATGATCACCTGGTCGAAATTAGCTGCGAGCGTCTGTGGTATAGCGCGCTCAACAGGATCGCGGCGAACGAAGGTGCTCGTGCGATCGCAAATCTTTTCAATGACACCGACATCATGCCCATCAGGCAGTGACACCTCGACCTTATCCCCGATGACCGCACGCAGGGTGCCGTTCTTTACAAGATTAGTGGCATGCTCACAGCGAAATCGCCTTCCGTCTTTTATCTCCACGAGCGGAAAACCGCGATCGAGTTTGATAACCTCGCCGATCAGCTGCATTTAGCGCTGCCTCTCACGCAGGTAGTTGTAGCTAAAGATGCTCACAAGGCTCAAGACCAAAAGCACGATCCCCCATATCAGATTGCCCGAATTGACAGGCGATGACATCTCAGCCCCGGGCGATACGAGCGTCACGTGCTCGGCGTGAAGATCGGAAAGTCCCTCGTGATCCTTACAAGCAAGATGGAAGGTCCCTCGGACTTGGATCTTTGTACCGATATTGCCATAAGAGCCGTATCTGTCGATAACGCTCGACATCGAATAGGGCATGATAACGCTAACTTCGGAGTAGGACTTATCGGTCGCCTGCAAGAGGATCCAGCAATCATCGCCGATGAATTCCGAATCGATCCTGTCGCCAACCACTTCTCCAACCACTTGAACAGTCTGCTCGTTCATATAAGGATCTGCCGTCTCAAGATCGGCGATCGACGCGTCGTAGATGAACGAACTGTCCGGAAGCTGCGATGTGTTGACGCGGTTATCCTTCGGAACCTCATCAGCCACAATACCCGCTTCATCGATGCCAGTATCAACATCTTGAAGCTGCTCAGACGGGTCGCTCCCGTCCGCAGACTGTCCGGTCACATCCGTCGGTTCATGCTCGCTCTCAGCATGAACGACATCCGGCGTCTGCTCTGCAGCGCCCTCAATGCCTTCGCCGCCTTCTGAAACATTTGCCTCCGAAGCCGGCGAATCGTCCAGCATCGCCCCTTCCGCAGAAGCATCCGAAACAGAAGCATCCGAAGCAGAAGTATCTTGACCCGCCTGCGCATCCTGCTCGCCCGATACCGCATCGGCGACAACAGCATCGTCGCTAAGAACATGCGTAGGGGCGCAGCTCGAAAGCAGCGGGGCGCCCACTAGCACAAGCGCAAGCAGCACCGCCATGGTAGTGCCACCAAGATGACGCTCACGACTACGTGGGCGGCCTTTGCCGTGATCGGCCCCGTTATTCATATGAAAACGGCTCTTACGCGGAACAACACTTGCGATCACCTGTGCAAACAGGGCCAGCAAGGTGATGAACTCCAAACGCCCGGCCCACATCTGCAGAATGTAGAACAACTCGAGCGTAACAGGCATTCCCGGAGCAGCTATCCCCGTGATGATGCCGCCGTTAGATGTCATAGCCACCGATTCGAAGATCGCTTGCGTGGCATCGTATCCGTGCGCGATACCAATAAGAGCGCCTATCACATATGTGATCACATAAAGGATGAACACCGTCATCGCCTCTTTCACCACAACGGGGCTGAGAATTCGCCTGCCCATGTGGTTGTATGAAACGACGACGCGCGCGGAGTTCGGCGCCACAGCTTGCTTTACCGTTGACACGATCGACTTCGCGATGATACCGACACGATAGACTTTAATGCCACCAGCAGTCGATCCAGTTCCGCCGCCGACCGCCATCACGAGAGCTAGCGAGAAGAACGCCCCGGAGGTGAGCACCGTCAGAAGCTGATTCACGCTGATTACGGAAAAGCCTGTGGTGGTGAAAGACGAGATGATCATGAAGGTGCCGCGACGCAGTAATGTCGGCAGGTCAGAAAAGAGATTCGAGGCCGCCATCGATGCGGTGAACACAACCACCATAAGGCCGATCCAAAGCAGCGTCGTGCGCGTCTCGATATCTTTGAAGAACGGCTGAACGTTGCCCTTCCAGATAGCCGAATAGATCACAAAACTGATCGAGCCCATCACCATGAGCACCATCAATATGAACTCGAGCGGCATCGAGTGGTAATACAGTATCGATTGCTGCATCGGCGTAAAACCGCCGGTGACAAACCCTGAGATCGACACCCAGAACGCCTGCAGCGCCGCACGAGCAGGCTCGATCCCCGAGATCAGCATGACAATCATCACGAGCACGGTCGACATGACGATGAGAATCGCTGTCACCTTCGCGATAAAACGCGTGGTGTGTACGACATTGGGAACCACATGCTCGCTCCTGCCCTCAGAGCGATACAGCGACGCGCCGCTTCGCTTCCCGAAGATGCCAAGGGAGAGCGCCACGACGATAAGCCCCAAGCCTCCGAGCAGATGCATCATGAAGCGGAATGTATTATCCGCATACGACAGATGATCCAGATCAAGAATTAGCGATGCACCCGTAGTGGTTAGTCCCGACACGCCATCGAACACGGCATCGATAAAGCTCAGATAGTGGCCCGAGAAATACAGCGGAATGGAGCAAAACAGACCGAGCACGATCCACGCCAGTCCGACCACAGCTACCGCCTGTTGTGCGTTCAGTCGGCTCGGGTTGATGTAGCAAAACCTCAAAATCGATCCGGAAAACAGCGTGATGCCGATCGAGAAGAGATACCTGCAGGCCGGCTCCCATTCACCGAACACAATGGCAACCAAAAGCGGTAACACCATAAGAAGCGTCGAGTACATGACAAGCGTACCCAAATAGTGCCCAATGACACGCAGATCATAAAGTGTGAATCGCTGCCACATGCCTATTCGCTGCCTTCGCTATCCTGCAAAACCCGAGAACAAGCGGACTATCGTCATGATCACCCAAAGGATGAAGATGAAACACACCATCGACAACAATACGAGCGACATCCCGTAAAAGGTCTGCTTTATATGCGGCCGATCGGTCCTGCCGGTTTCTTTGGCAGGCCGCTTGAATATGCTTAGGATGTTCAGGAAAAAGCGCGCCATCGCGAATTAACCGTCGATCAGCGCCGATTGCACAAGAGCTGTCGCAAGCGCGCTGTCCGATTCCATCCTATCCATGATCTGGGGCCATACCTGTTGGAACTCGAAATAGTTCACGCAGTTGTCCTGCGCATATTTCGTCGCCTCACCACGCGCCTCTTTCGCTGCGCGCCTATACGCCTTCTTATCCGGACGCACAAGGCTTCGCAGAAACGCCGTTATCATGATGCGACGACGCAACCCGCGCTGCAACAGCGGCCCGGGATAAGGCTCGAGCGAGGCAGCTGTGACCTTTTGAAGGTCGATGAGCGAGTGGCTGTATTCCAGCTTGTTGTATTCGTATAGCCAGCGGAAGATGTCTTGGCGAAAACGCGTGCCTTCATGCCTGCTTGGCGGCGGAAGCTTGCGAAGCTGCCATTTGTTGTCGAACCAGATATCGCTTCCGTACATGCGAAGATCGAGCATGTAGTCCAGATCCTCGCCACGCGGTATCCACGGATCGAACGCGAGACGCTTGAACGCCTCTTTATGGATGGCTAAACATCCCCCGCAGACGTGGTTGGATCGTGAAAGTCTGGGGCCGTTCATGGCTGCGCCGATCCAGGCGTTAAACGCCTTGCCCTGCTGCCAAAAGCGGTTGTACCATTTGTCCTCCCACTTGGAGAAGTACGAACCTTGGTCGTTTATGTAGTAGCCCGTCTTCGCAAGGATCGGGATGCCTTGCTTCGTAAGCTTTCCAAGACCGTAAAGAGCCTTTCGCATGAATTCCGGATCGTCCACGATCTCGTTCTCGTCTAAGAACACGACCGCATCAAATCCCATCGCGCCCGAGATTATAAGGCTCAGATTGCGGATGGCGCCATAGCCGCGCAGGCAGATTTGCTGCGTGACCTGCTCGATGCTCAGCTCCTCCATTCGTTCTCGCACGATGGAAAGCTCTGAGGGTCCGATCACGATGATGTTCAGATCCGGATGCCTTTTCGTGATATCGCGCACCTTCTTGACAGCCTCGAGATCAATACTTCGATCAGCCGCCACCATCACCATGATCAATCCGACGCCTTCTTTGCCCTCAAGCGAGCTAAGGCATCGATCGAGGTTTCCCTCTTCGTTGATATTCGTCATGTGATCGTAATTGCTCACGATCCCCTTAACCTCGTTGCGCCTGCGCTTGGCGGAGATGAAGGTCGGGATTATGACAACCGGATTCATCTATTTCCTTGTCCTTCGACAGCAGATTTCCAGCTATTCGCATAGCTATCTATATTGTAGCCGTTTATGTGCGCTATGAGACGAGTTATGCGTATCGAAACGTTAGGAGGCAAAGCTACGTTTTGTTCGAATACAATCGTTGCTCTCATTCGAAAGCCGATTGCTTTATTGCGCCAATCCTTGTTTCATCCATCAATATTGTTGCGAACATCAATAACTAAACATCAAGCATGTGTCCCATTTTTTCCGCTTTTGTCTGCAGGTAGAACAAATCATGGGCCGTAGCGGCCATCTGAATAGGAACGCGCTCTGTGATCTCCAGCCCGAAGTCTTCAAGCTGGTAGACCTTATCTGGATTGTTCGTAAGAAGCCGCATCGTCTTCACTCCGAGCGCCGAAAGAATCTGCGCACCGATATAGTACTCGCGCTCATCGCCCTCGAAGCCGAGCGCCAGATTTGCCTCAAGGGTGTCCATGCCCTCATCTTGCAACTCATAGGCGCGAAGCTTGTTCACAAGTCCGATACCTCGACCTTCTTGGCGCATATATAAGATGATGCCGCGCCCCTCTTGCTCGACTTGGCACATCGCAGATGCCAGCTGCTCTCCACAGTCGCATCGAAGGGAACCGAATGCATCGCCTGTAAGGCACTCGGAGTGAACCCGCACGAGCACATCCTTGCCATCGGCGATGTCTCCTTTCACGAGCGCGACATGATGCTCGCCGTTGAGCCTGTTCACGAACGCATGCGCCTCGAAAATGCCGTATTTCGTAGGCATCTTTGTTACAGCCACCTCGTCGACGAAACGCTCGTGCTTTTTTCGGTAGCCCTGCAGATCCTTGATGGTGATCACAGGCATATCAAACTCGCGCGCCATCTCGAGCAGTTCCTCGGTGCGCATCATGGTTCCGTCATCACGCATGATCTCGCAGCAAAGCCCGCACTCCGCAAGCCCCGCCAGCCGACACAGATCAACCGTGGCCTCCGTGTGTCCGTTTCGCTCGAGAACGCCGTTTTTCTTCGCCATGAGCGGAAACATATGTCCCGGGCGACGGAAATCCTGCGGCTCGGATGAGGGATCGGCGCACTTGATGGCGGTGATCGAACGCTCGGCGGCAGATATCCCCGTCGTCGTATCCACATGATCGACAGACACTGTAAAGGCAGTCTCGTGATTATCTGTGTTATCGACAACCATTTGGGGAAACTGCAAGCGCCGGCACAGCTCGATGCTCATCGGCATGCAGATGAGCCCCTTGGCGTGCGTTGCCATAAAATTCACATTCTCGGTCGTGGCGAACTGTCCGGCACATATCAGATCGCCCTCGTTCTCGCGGTCCGGGTCATCTATGCACATGATGATCTCGCCGCGTGCAAGCGCTTCGAGCGCAGTATCTATGGTATCGAATCGCATCTTGATCCTTAAAGTCTTAAAGCCGATCACATCCATTATTCAGAGAGATTTTACCCGAACACGAAACCGGATAACAGGGAGAACAAGCCGATGGGGACCGAACAGTTTTCTCATTCTGTCGCACGGATGACATGGGCTTCGTGCGCATATTTGCAAGGGGAAGACGAGGACGCCCTTTGCATAAGGAAACCGGATTCCATGGACCGCTATTGCCGATATGGTCGCTTCCTAACCTGTTGTTGTCTGCTCCGCGCCCTGTTCGGCGCCCGGCTCTGCTTCCGGCTGCGCTTGCTGTCCCGCTTCCTGCTCCTCAGTGGCGATATCGGCGATCTTCGTGAGCTCGGTTATATTCTCCTCACCCGACGGATTCTTCTGCTCGTCGTTGAGCGTTTGATCCAACAGCGCATCGAGCGTCCACATCGCGTCATCGAAAAGCGTATCGCCCCACTCGTATTCACCATCCATGATCGACAGCATGCTGCGATCGAGCGAGAACCGATAGTGTCCTTTGCCCACAAGGTTTCCAAACGTGAATTGGATCGTCTTCGAATCCGGGTCGATCACATACTTATAGGCGACATCTTCTGTAAGCTCGATCTCGTCCTCGGTGATGGTGAGCTGCGCATCGGTGCCCGCGACCTTCCAGATGCCCTGCATATCGGCGTGATCGTCAAAGGTCTGCCAGCGGAATACCGAGAACATCACGACGATGGCCACAACGGCAGCCACAAGAAGGAGAAAGATCGTACCGACCGTCCATTTGATGATACGATTTCGCTTCCTGCGTTTGCGCTCACGCTCCTTTAGCAGCTCGCGCTCATCCTGCTTTTCCTGAAGAAATTCCTGCGCTGCGGCCGCGCCTGCACTAAGCGAATCGGCCTCTTCAACATCCCCGTACCTTTCCTGAAAGCCCCTGAAATCTATAGAGCCAGAAACGGATGCGGATGCGATCTTGCCGGAATCCGCCGTCGATGCGGGCTTGCTCCCTACAAGGCTCAAACTTCCTGAAAGCGATCCGGACTGCCCTGCGCGTACCTTCCTGTTCGACTTGACCTTCGGGCGATTCGATGTCGGCTGCTTATCGCCGCGCCGTTGCGGACGGCCTGTCCGCGTCTGCGATTCGCCCTCCGACTTTCCAGAAAGTGAAGCATCCGAATCTTTGCCGACTTTCGATCCCGACGAAGCCGCATAAGATGATCCGTCGCCAGCAGAGGCGCGATCGTCTACATCGCCCGAAGAGGATACAGAAACTAAAGAGCCGACGTTCGACTCTTTAGCATTCTCAAGTTCTTTTCTTTTGCGTGGGTTGTTTATGGAAGCCATAGCGATGCTCATCTACAGGCGCGATCCCAAGACCTTCCGGATGCGGCTTACTTCGCGTCCTCCGGCGCGATCACGCGAAGGCCACCCATATAGGGAACCAAGACCTCAGGAACCGTGATGGTTCCATCCGCGTTCTGGTAATTCTCGATGATCGCCGCCATACATCTACCCACAGCAAGACCGCTGCCGTTGAGCGTGTAGGCAAGGCGCGTGCCCTTGAAGTTCTCTGGGTCTCTGTAGCGAATATTCGCACGGCGCGCTTGGAAATCGGTGCAGCACGAGCAACTCGATATCTCCTTGTAGCCGTCATAGCTCGGCATCCAGACCTCTACATCGTAAGTCTTTGCAGAGGAGAATCCGATATCTCCTGTGCACAGCGAGATAACGCGATATGGCAACTCGAGTTTTTGAAGGATATTCTCCGCATCTAACACCATCGACTCGAGCTCATCAAAAGCTTGTTCCGGGGTGGCATATTTCACCATCTCGACCTTGCTGAACTGATGCACGCGGATGATGCCACGCGTGTCACGGCCAGCACTTCCTGCCTCTTCGCGGAAGCACGGTGTGAATGCACAGTAACGAAGCGGAAGCTGATCGACATCCAAGATCTCCTGAGCATGCAGATTCGTGAGCTGCACCTCGGCCGTCGGGATGAGATAGAGACCTTCGGTCGTCTTGTAGAGATCCTCCTCGAACTTCGGAAGCTGGGCTGTGCCTGTGAGCGTCGTCGCATTCGCAAGCGCCGGCACCCACCATTCTTTATAGCCGCGAGATGTGTGTTCATCAAGCATGAAAGAGATGAGTGCACGCTCAAGACGCGCACCTGCTCCGCCAAGCACGTAAAAACGGCTCTCCGCGAGCTTCACTCCGCGCTCCGAATCGATAATCCCAAGATCAGCGCCCAAATCCCAGTGCGCCTTCTGCTCGAAATCGAACTCGGTAGGAGTGCCCCAGCGGCGAACCTCGGGGTTGTCATTTTCGTCCTTGCCGATCGGCGTGGATGGATCCGGCATATTCGGAACGTGCATCAAAAGGTCACGAAGCTCACCATCGACCTGCTCGCGGACCTTAGCGGCAGCCTCGAGCTCTTCGTTGATGGCGCGCACGCGATCCTTTGCGGCCTCGGCCTCATCGACCTTGCCCTGCGACATCATGGCCCCGATGGCTTTGGACTGGGAATTGCGCTCGGCTTGAAGCTCCTCTTCATGCGCGATAGCCTCGCGACGCTTCGTATCTAGCGCTTGAAACGCTTCGGCATCGAAGGCCGCATTGCGGTTCTTCATCGCCTCGGCTACCTTGTCGATATTATCCCTGACGTATTTCACATCGAGCATAGAAGAGCTCCTTAGATCTGTTGGTTTAGACTCCTTGGAAATGTGGAATCAAGTTTAGCACTTATCGGAACATAAATCGTAATGGAGAGGATGCTGACCGTAGTGTATCTATTCGTTTTGATGGACGTTCTAAACTGTCGGGTTTAGCAGCTGCGCCACGCGCCCTAACAACAACTCGAAGCTTACACCGCGTTGCTCGAAGTCGGGCTGCTTGGTGGAGAGCACCATGGCCTCTTCGATAAAGCTTCCCGCAAACGCCACGCCCTCGACGACCGATCGGCCAGCCATGATCGCAGCCAGCACGCAAGAGGCATATACGTCGCCTGTTCCATGCAGCATATACGGGATGTAGTTGTTCTTCACCTCGATGATCTCGTCCATGTTCCTGCTGCCGACGAAATTGCGGATGACATTCTCGCCAGCACGCTGAATACCCTTCAGCACCACGCTTTTCGCACCGAGGTCCAACAACCTGCGCACCTTATCTTGGGCCACCTCATCCGTAATGTCGCAACCCTGCCAATCGTCCCCGATCGGCTCGCCTAGGATTATTGCGGCTTCGGTCAAATTCGGCGTAAGAACATCAGCATCCTTAGCAAGATCAACCATAGCCTCGCAAAGCTCAGGCGTGTAAGTCGGATAGATCTTGCCATGATCGGCCATCACCGGATCAACCATGCGAATAGCACCCGGATAGAGCGAATAAAGCTCGCGGATGATGTTTACTTGCTCCGGAGCGCCGAGAAAACCCGAGTACACAGCATCTATTCCAACACCGATGCTCTTCCAAGCATCCAAATACCCGCGCAACATTTCGGTCGTATCATGCATATAAAAGTTGGCATATCCGGTATGCGATGAGAAAAGTCCTGTCGGCACAGAGCAGACATCGCAACCGGCTGCGGAAAGAACAGGGATCGCAACGGAAAGCGAGCACTTTCCATAACCGCAAAGGTCATGTACAGCCGCTATTCGTGGAATATATGAATCCTTGCGCTCGTAAAGAAAATTCGGATCAGGATCGCCATGAATGGCCTGATCCGCCAGATCAATCTCGATAAACTCGCTCTTATCTGTCATCTTTTACTATCCTTCTCTTCCTGTTCTTCCATTCCCTCTTCGACATCATCAAACAGCGACCACTCGTCATCTTCTTGTGGCTCGTGGTTGTGATACAGCTTTCTGGTCTTGACCTCAAAGATTACACAAAGGACCAAACTGATGACGATACCTGCGCCGACCAGTATCCCAATGCCGGCATATGTCTCGAAAAGGAAGTGATAAAGATCAGCCACGTCGTTGATTTCCATTGCTCACCCTCACTGTGTTCCTCTAAACGGCAATTAGATTCAACGATTATATCCCTTGTGATAAAAGGCGAAAGGGTAAAGAATCACATCGTTGGGTTTTTATTTGGTGAATAGCGTCAACATGTTCGCTGCATCTTCGATACGAGCGCGAAAAGCGCAAATGCGCGAAGCGTGAGTCCGGCTAATCGTCTTCCTCCGACGAATAATCGGTCCGAATGCGGTCGGGCACATTCGCGAGCGCAAGCACAACACCGATCAGCGCAGGCACGATCGAACCGGCGATCTGCAAAGGCGCAAGCGGCTGCGTCACGCCGACAACGAGCGGCATGAACAGCACGCCAGCGATGATACATGCAGCGCATGCGAGCGAGCCCAATATATCGAACGTGCGCGTTCCTTTCCAGCAGAACAGCGAATACAAGGCACCACCCGCGATCCAGCTAATGATCACACACCACACAAACGGATTCGAGACCGTTCGCATAAAGCCATCCGTGATCGAGGCGCCCGCGATCGACGGGTTCACAGCCACGACGAAATTGGAGTAGACCTCCCAGTTCATAACATCCGCCGAACCAAGCGATGCAAACACGATCGCCGAGATGGCAGCCATGACGCACGCTCCGATCGCCTGCTTGAGGTCGAGCGCTACACCCGCAAGAACAGGCACGATGCTCGCAAACCCTATAGCGCCGAACAGCGGCTGACTCATAGCAACAGCACACTCCTCGTTGCTGCTTCTTCCGAAGAACCACCACCACGCGCCGCATCCCGCAAGCAGCAAAAACGCCGGGATCCACGCCTGATTGAACAGCAGCGTCACAAAGAACAGCCCGTATACCGCAGGCATCGCCCATCTTGGGCGCAGGAATGCGGCTATGGTGAAGACGGCTAAGAGAACCCAAGCCACAATAGGCGCCATGCTGAACAATCCGAACAGCGAATCGTCGCCGTAAGTTGTCGAGTAAGATGAAGTAAAGGCATCTCCTGCCGCCTGCGCGGCGCCGGTCGCGGCGTTCGTGGCAGCATCGGCGGCCGCATTCGCCGCATACTCGGAAAGATCGCCCAGATTGATTCCGCTATTCTTGAGGCTCGCAAGCGCATCCGTTATCGAGCTTATGTTCACATTCTGCCCGGAAATCGTACTCAGCGCCGTCGTCACCGCGTCGGGGTCAGTTACATCTATATGTCCGCGCGATTGCAAAACAGAGAGCACCTCCAGCTGGTCTGTCTGTCCCAGCTGCGCAAAGCGCCCAGCATCTTCGCCTATCAAAGCAGATATCGCACTATCGGCACCACCCGCATCGGCACCACCTTGTGAACCGAGCAAGCCGGCGAGCGAAGATGAGGAGGCACCTGCAGAAGCTGACGAGCCACCCGCACCAGCACCTGAAGCGCCAACAGCGAACCCAAAGCGAAAATTCATGAGCGAAACAACCGCGATCATACAGGCGGATAGCGCTGCAACCACCCGCGTGATGATGTCGATTCCCTTATCACCGATGCGATCCATAATGGCGATCTTTGGTTTCGATGCTCTTGATGATCGCTCACGGGAAGTTGGCGAAGATGCGCCAGCAGCGCGCCGGTCCGCAGAGTCAGCCTCGCGCGCATCGAGTGCAGGAGATGCCACCACGACCTCGGCTAGCTGCTTCTTTCCGTCTTTGGCATCCCCCAAAAACGGAGAAAGGTCTTCCGCGAAATCCGAAACATTGGGATATCGCTGATCAAGATCGGGATCGAGCGCGATGAACATTATGTCGTCAACCGATTCGTCGATGTCCCAACAAAGCGAAGGAAGCACGAGCTCGGCGTTGAGGATCGCAGACTCCGCACCATCAAGCGTACGCGCGCGAAACGGATTAACGCCGGATAGCATCTCGTATGTCAGGCTCGCAAGCGCCCATTCGTCCGTTCTCACATCGAGCGGCTCTTGGCGCATCTGCTCAAGCGGCATGTAGCCGATAGTGCCGCCTCCAGTTGTACCCTGCCCGCTCGCATCCATCAGCGTGGACAGGCCGAAGTCGGTCACCTTCACAACGCCGTCGCGATTTATGACCACGTTTTCCGGCTTGATATCAAGATGCAGCACACCGGCTTTGTGAGCCACCTCAAGCGCATGTGCCACAGACTGAAAAACGCTCGTGACCATGTCAAGGGTGATATCGTTGTCCAACTCACGCATCACACGCGCGAGCGTCTTTCCCTCAACATATTCCATAATGACGTAGGCCATCTGCCCGTCGACCACGCAGTCATAGACCGTAACGATGTTTGCATCGTTTAGATGCGCGGCCGTTCTAGCCTCTTCAAGACCTGGAATATTATCAGTATCCTCCGCTGGCGAGATTGCCGCGATGTGCGAATCAGTCTCCATGGATTGCGCGCGGGCAGCAGCCTGAGCGTGCTTTTGGATGAAATCAGGATCCCGAAGACGGGGCGCTTGACGCTTCGGAAGAGCTTGGGTATGGGTCGGCATGAAGCGCTCGAGTTCTTCATGCTTCTCGCTGCGATCAAGTAAGCCATCATCGTCATGATGTCCTATGAGATTCTCGTCTATGTCAACCGCATCATCAATAGAGGCAATCTTTGTATGACCCGCGCCGGAGATCACGCCCGGCAACTCACCTGCCAACTTGGCAATGTCGGCCGTGTTGGTGGCATAGCTTCCCTTGGAATCACGAAGAGGACGCACCGGAGAGACGCGCGAAAACTTGGACGTTTGGAAACGGGTCGTCTTGCCGCGGCGAGCGCGGTTTCGCTCGGCGCGCTTTGCAGCGTGCTCGTCACGCTTGTTCAGAAACGACGGTTCTGCTGGAAGTTCATAGTCATCGCCGAGTGCATCATTGTCATCATATTCATATGGGGCATCGTATTTTTTGGCGTAAGCCTCACTTTGCGCACGCTTAGCAGCATCGCTTGTTTTAACCTTAAGAACATCCGTATGTGAAAGTGGGATGCACTTTATTGCCACATCGCGCTTAAGACGAGTATCAAAAGCGTGTTGGACCGTGGCATAGCCGCCCGCGCCAGCTTTTCCGATAAGCCGGTACCTATCCAATATGAGACGCTGCTCGATCACGCGTGTGGTGCCCTCCGTGGTGTGTTGTTGCTACGTTTGTTGCTCTGCGGCCGCCCAAGATGCCTTGCTACGACAACTGGTATCCGCTCATGGTTTATGCTGTATTGAAGGCTTTTTTCGAATGCTAATCCTACCACAGTATCGAGCACATGACATCATCATGCAGCTATTGCGAATTGCATCCTTGCGCGAAAGGACCGGCTCAGGTATTATCGTTAGCGCTTCAAAAATGCGGGCGTGGCGGAATTGGCAGACGCGCATGGTTCAGGTCCATGTGAGCTTCGGCTCATGAAGGTTCAAGTCCTTTCGCCCGCACCATAAAAAACAGACAGACCGCTTCTAGCGGTCTTTTGTTTTTTGTGTTGCCGGCAAAGGACGCGGACCTGTAAGGTTCACTGCCATGCTAGCGTAAGCGACAAGCATGGCTGCCGCGAGAGTCAAGGCTTGGGCTGAAGCCCAACCGCGAAGCGGCTTGGCCTTTACGCGAGCGAAGTCCGCAGCCCGCACCATCCGAATTGAAAACAGCCACCATAAGGTGGCTGTTTGCGTATTCGGATGAAGGGCGAATACCTGCGAAGCAGGGGCGCAGAACCGAAGGTTCATTGCGGTGCTAATCTATTTGATTGCACCGCAACAGCGAATGTCAAGGTATCGCGAAGCGATCTGAAGCGAAGAATCGCATTAAGCGATTCTTCGTGATGACTTGACATGAGCTAAGACTTTCGCCCGCACCATCGCGTCCTTGCGCCTGCAAGGACGCTCGAAACCTTGCGCGTAGGGCATGTGTGCCCTGCCGCAATGTTTCGATAAAGATGTTTTTGTTATTGGTAGAGGCCATGATGCCTTATTGCGTCATGCGATCTGCTTGCGCCTATCACCCGAAACGCATCGTGTCATTCGTACGGGCAGACTGCGTCTGACGATGATGCTCCTGAACAATCGCCTCCGCTTGACGACGCAACTGCGCCTGCTCCCGCTTCTCAGCACGCTTCGCCTGTGCAGCCGCCCTCGCTTGACGCTCCGCCATACGTCGCTCTTCCTCAGCGATCCATACAGCACTCACTGCAGCCTTCTCCTGCGCTATACGAGGATCCTCCTCCACTCGCCGGGCTGGCTGCTCTTCCTGCCGCCTCGCTCCTCTATCCTGTCCGGAAAAACGCGAATTTTCCTGCATAAGCCTCGCACCTTGAGGCTGCCGCGGCTCTTGATCGACCATCCGCTGTCCAGCATCCGGCATCGGCCTTCTCTGAGCCATCGACTCCATGCCGCGACCTTGCATATCTGAGCGTTGCTGCGCAGAGGCATCCTTCCTTACGCCAGCTCTATCACCCATTCCGCCAGACTCGCCTACAAAACGGCGACGCTCCTGCATATTGGAAGGACGCGCATCCATAGAGGCTTTCGCACCATTTGCAGGCCTAGCGTCATTATCGAAACCGGTTGTTACTTGGGGCTGTGCTCCTGAAAATCTAGCCGCCCTTTGCGCATCGTCAAACCTGCGCCTATCCTGCGGCTGTCCGGCCATGTTACGCCGTAGTGGCTCGCGCTCCGGATACGCAGAAGAACCTGCTCCCGCACGCGCGCGGCTTGCATCACCTGTCACCGATCCCTGTACAGGAGCGCCCGCAGCCGAGCGTCGCCCAGCCATCTCCTGCTGCCGTAAGATAGCGGCCGGCTCGCTAAGATCCATGGAAAGCGCTGGCGCTTCATCTATCATCGCAGCCGCCGCACGAGCCGCCCTCTGCTCGTTCGTCCTATCCGCACCGAACGGAATCACAGGCTTGTTGCGACGACCGAATCCCTTTTTGCTGCGCTTCTCGCGCTCTTCGTGATAGGAATTGCGCTGAAGCTGACGCCCTCCCGTATCGCCGGCAGCAGAACCGATCGGGCGTACCGCATTCACTGCGGCGCGAGTCGGAGCACCGCCCATGCGTGCAGGACCTACAGGATTCACGCGATTCGCCTGATCGGCCACCGCTCTATCCTGACCTTGGAACGCCGCGGGCTGACTTTGGGCATCGCGCAACATTGCCCCTTGTGAATCCTGACGCTCCGGTCGTAAACCTTGTGCCGCCTGTGCACCCTGCGCTCCGATACGATCGGGATGCTCCGCCGACTGAAACTGCCTCGGCGCACCACCGGCACCTGATATGCCCAATCGCGCATTGGAAACAGGCTGCCGAAGCTGAGGACCTTGTTCGCCGCCGACCCCGTCCAAGGCGCCGGCCTCACCATCCAGATAACGCACGATCTGGGAAACCTTATGACGCTCATTCACGAACGCCTGCGTGAGCTTTTGAAGACGCTTCCCAAGAGACGCGGTGCGCACGATCAGAAAGACTACCGCCACCAGCAAAACGATGACGATGATCAAGAGCACCGGCATTGGAATAAGGGAAGCGTTTGCCAACTAGACCAACTTACCTTTGCAGTGATCGATCAGATGCTGTACGACCTGTGCATCGCGGGCCTCGAATTCGCGACGACGGTGAACGAGCTTACCATCGACAATCTCGTCCATCTCGATCTGGCACCACCCATAGCGGGTCACTTTCGAGTCCTCATCGTGCGAAAAGCACTCCTCGTATGTACGCATCGGATAGAGCGCCTTGCGAATGACGGGATTCATCACCACATGGACCTCGTCGTTTTCGTCGCGATAAACGCCAATCGCCTTCGTGACGCCTATCTGATTGGCAGCCAAACAAGCCGCCTCTTCCAACGAACCGATCGTATCCAAAAGATCTTGGATCACATCCGTATCAGCCTCTGTAGCCTTCTCGCATTTTTGGGAAAGAATCGAATCGTCCTTGATGATGTCTTTTACCATTTGAAAATCCCTTTCGGATCTAAGAATCTATAGGCGATGGCGTAGCATCGGAATAGCTTTTTCAAGATAAGACAATCTTACATTACACGAACGTATTTTTATCTGACGAAGACAGGGAATATTCGTCGAAACCCTATAATATGGCTAGGTTTTACAAATCGATACAGATAGGCGAGGAAATGAGACAGCTTCCATCCAATCAACTAAACCCAAAGATCAAATCCGTTTGGCGCTTGAGCAGCGCTATTTGGATCATCATCGTTTTTCTATGTTGCACACTTCCGTTCGTCTTCATCGGCATCGCCGAGCCCAGCGAATCTTGGGCGCTTATCGTTGCAGCCATCGAGGCTGTGTCTTTCCTAGCTATATTCATCCTTTGCGTATTCATTTTGCCACCCATCAGATATGCAAGGTGGCGCTATGAACTAAGCGAAGATTTCATCGACATCTCTCTTGGGATCGTATGGCGAAAGCGCTTCATCATCCCATTTATCCGCGTGCAGAACACAGACACCCAACAAGGTCCGGTCTTGCGGATGTTCGGGCTATCAAGCGTTACAGTATCGACCGCCGCAGGATCGCATTCCATTCCTGGCCTTGATAATGAATCCGCCGAACAGCTCAGAGATCGTGCAGCGGAACTTGCGCGCATCGCAAGAGAGGATGTCTGATGTCTGTCGAACACAATGCCGATCAAAACGCCAATCAGGTAAGCGACACCTACCAGCAGCACTACCGATCGCAACCGCAGCCTGCCACGCAAGCGCAACCTGTCACGCAGCCGCAGCCTGCCACACAACCTCAACCGCAGCCTCAACCTCAGCCTGTCGCACAGCCGCAGCCGCAAGCGCAAGGCGCCCTGCAGGGAAAACAGCACGTGCATCACAGCTATATATGGCTCGGAAGCCTACGTGCGATCGGAGTCCTTGTGATCGTCCTGATCGTTGGAAACATCGCATCGCTTGCCACCCTTCTGAGAGAGGCAACCTACAACGGAGCTGCAAACGCGATGGGACTTGCTCTCATTCTCGGGCTAGGCATCCTTGCCATCCTTGCGGTTTTTGGACTGTTCGCTGGCTTCACCGCTTTGTCCTACAAACACCTCTACTACGAGGTCGGGCCGAATGAATTCAGCTTGTACTCGGGAATTTTAAGCAAGAAAAAAGTTCACGTTCCCTATCAGCGCATTCAATCGGTCGACCAGAAAGCATCGATCTTGCAGAGGCTTTTTGGAGTATGCAACGTATCGATAGACACCGCAGGCGGCGCTGCAAACAAGGCGATCCTCATCCCCTATCTCACAAAGCAGGCCGCAAGCGCGCTCAAATCGGAACTTTACGCGAGAAAGGCCCTTGCACAGGCAGGATACGCTCCCGATACGCCTCTTACACCTGACGCGGCAGCCGTACAACCTTTGGCCGCTACGCAAAACGGCCAAGCAACGACCGCGGCGCCTACAGGTGTATCGACCACACAACCTGCAGACAATATCCTCGATGCTGGCGAACAAGCTTGGACGCAGATCGGCGGCGTATTCGCAAGCGGCGAGGTCGCGCTAGAGCCCGTTACCTACGAATACGGACTGTCCAACAAAGAACTCATACTTACAGGACTTTCAAACAACTCGAGCTTCATTCTCATCGTTGCTGTCGTGATCGCATTTTTGGCGCAGGCATTCTCTTTCGTGCTCGACATCGCACCCGAAAGCGGCGAGTTCGTCTTCGACAGCATCGCCACCTCAGCCGTACACTACGGCGTCATGCAGGTTTCAGCTGTGCTCACATTCGCCTTCATAGCGATCGTATTCGTGGTTTGGATCCTCTCCAGCATAGGCGCATGTCTGCAATATGGCGGCTTCCACGCGCGCCGGCGCGGCAGCCGCATCGAGGTGGAACGCGGGCTTTTGCAGCATCAATCGCAAAGCGTGAGCATTGATCGCGTGCAATCGGTTTCCATCAAGCAGACATTCATCCGCCGTATCTTCGGCTATTGCGAGATAAGCCTCGGAAAGATCGACGCGATGGACGGCTCGAACAACTCCGAACAGGCGGCGAATAACGCTCAGCAGGGCATGATAATCCACCCATTCGTGAAGGTGGCTCGCATAAACGAGATACTCTCCGGCATCATCCCCGAATACGCGGATGTGCCCGTTGAGCTCACGAAGGTCTCTAAGGTGGCACTGCGTCGAGGCATAATCCGTCGATGCATCCTCCAAGGTGGCGGATTCTGGCTAGCGGTGTTCGTGGCTCTGTGTCAATTGACGCTCACCGCACTGGAGCCTTTCATGGACTTCGAAACATTGATGGCTTTGCTCGCCGTACTGCCGTTCGTGAACATCCTGTATCTTCTGGCGATCGTCATCTTTGCGATCGATATTGTGGGCACGGTGTTTTGGGCGCGCGGGTCAGGCTTTGCATACAACAAACGTTTCATGACAGTGAAAAACGGAGGACTTTCCGTAAACACAGTAAGCTTCCCGCGTCAGAAGATCCAATTCGGCTATACCCGCACGAATCCGTTCCAGCGTGCCGCAAAAACAGCGACCATATGCGCCGTCACCGCAGCCGGCATCGGCGGAACCTCGACCGTGCTCTTCGACGTTACGCAAGAAGACGCAGATCGATGGCTTACTTGGCTCGAGCCTTATAAATCTTGAGCCACTGATCATACGCTGGCAATCTTGCCAGTCAATCGAGAATGCGCGCCTACGATGGCAATGATGCAGGTTGAGCGTAGGTGCGCATGCGTCCTCCATGCGCACGTTGCACACGGCACGTTGCACACGCCACACTTCACGTCACCAAATCGAATGCGGGCTAAAACGCGGCGAACGCAGCGAAGGGTTCGCGGTCCTAGCGAATGAAGCTCGTGCGCTCAGGCGGCTCCACAGGCGGCATTGGGATACCGATATTGTCCGCAGCCTCCTTGCAACGCAGCATGTATGCCATGTTGTGAGCAAGCACACGCATCGTGCGCAGACCCTCGGCATCCTGCTCAACCTCCTCAGGCGTGGTTCCGTAGACCATGTTCCAGTAGCTTGAGGTAACTATCGGCATCTGCACGATCGAGAAGTACTTATTCAGCTGATCAAACGTGGATGTGTTGCCAGCACGACGCGCGGAAACAACGCATGCGGCGGGCTTATGAGGGTAGATGTTCACGCCACCCATCGCCTGCGAATAGAAGGAACGATCCATAAATGACGTGATGGCGCCAGTTGCAGCTGCATAGTGAACAGGTGACCCGAAGATAAAGCCATCGTAGTCGCCTGCGATCTCGTTGAAACGATTGACGATATCATTGAATACGCACTGACCGCCATGGTCACGACAATACGCGCAGCCGATACATCCCGCGATGGGTTTCGTTCCCACCCAAAAACGTCCGACCTCGATGCCCTCAGCCGCAAGCGTACCCTCTATTTCATCAAGCGCGCGGTTCGTGCAACCGTTCTTGTGCGGCGAGCCGTTCACCAGCATTACCTTCATCGCCATCTTCCCATCCCCTCTCGCGAAGCTCAAATGCATGTTTAACGTAAACGCAATTCAATTCATCAACGTCTAAGTATAATAGATGAATCGGCGCGAAAACAGGCGCTGAGCACCTACAACCCACAACTAATCACATCATGAGGAGTCCCGATGATTAACCGATCAATGTACGATTTGGGCGCTGCGCCCAACAAGATCCGCGAACTTTTCGCATACGGAATGGAGCGCAAAGCCGAGATAGGTGCGCGCAATGTCTTTGACTACAGCATCGGAAATCCAAGCATCCCGGCACCTGATGAGGTTCGCCAAGCATTCTTAGAGCTGCTCGAGATGGATCCTGTCGCGCTTCATGAATACACCCCATCTCCGGGAGATCCAGCCGTGCGCGCTGCGATCGCCAAGAACCTGAACGATCGCTTCGACCTCGGAGCCACAGCCGGCAACGTCTATGTGACATCAGGCGCATCCTCTGCGATCGCTATCAGCCTTGCCGCCATCTGCAACGAGGGCGATGAGGTCATCACCATCTCTCCGTACTTCCCCGAGTACAAAACTTGGACCCATACAGCGGGCGCGAAGCTCATAGAGGTTGCAGCCGCCGAGCCGAGCTTTCAGCTCGATCTGAGCGCCATAGAATCAGCCGTGAACGAACACACCAGCGCTATCATCATAAACAGCCCGAACAATCCTGTAGGCTCGGTCTATCCGGAAGAGAGCCTGCGTGAGCTAGCCGCCATGCTCGAGCGCAAGCAGAAAGAGTTCGGACGCGACATCTACATCATCAGCGACGACGCCTATCGCGAGATCGCATACGGCGCGCACATCGCCTGTATTCCGCAGTTCTACACGAATACGATCACATGCTACACATACTCGAAATCGCTCTCGCTTCCCGGCGAGCGCATCGGCTATATCTACGTGAACGACGTGATAGACAATTGCGCAGACGTATTCACAGCCGTTTGCGGCGCTGGCCGCGCGCTTGGATATATCTGCGCGCCAGTGGTGTTGCAGCGCGTGATTGCAAAGTGCATCGATGTCCCCTCCGACGTGCGTGCCTACGAGGAAAATCGCGCGATTCTCACTGCTGGCCTACGTGAGCTTGGCTATGAGTTCGTAGAGCCGGAAGGCGCATTCTATCTTTGGGTGAAGGCACTCGAGCCAGATGCGGAGGCTTTCTCCGAGAAAGCGAAGGAGTTCGAGCTTCTACTTGTTCCTTCGAACAGCTTCGGCAGCCAGGGCTGGGTGCGTCTGACCTACTGCATCGAGCGCGATACCATCGAGCGCTCTATGCCGGCCTTCAAGGCCCTCAAAGAAGCTTATGCCTCAAAAGCCTAGGGCGAAACCTTACAGAAAGATCGATCGAGTGTGCGTACAAAACGTGCGCATGAAGAGCGCATGCGCACCTACGAAGTTCGCTAGCAGATCCTTTCGGCATCAGAAATGATTGCCGAGGTGCTTACAAAGCGAGTTCCGCAGGCGTAAGCCGAGGACTGTTTGAGCGACTAAGTATCTCAGCAATCATTTCCATCCAAACCTGCAATTGTGCGCATGAAGAGCGCATGCGCACCTACGAGAGCGACCTAAGGTATCGCGCAGCGTCAACTGCTAGATAATAATATTATTATCTAGCAGAAAGCGCTCTTGCCAATACCTGCATACGCTTCTCAACACCTTCGATGATCTCGGAGCACTCCTTCAGCTCCGAGCCCACATCGATGCCTTCAATGCTGTGCACTGACTTATACTTCAGATCGTGCTCAAGACTTGCCCAAAAATCCATCGCGATCGTACGTATCTGAATCTCCACCGGAATATTTTTCCTGCCCTCCAGAAAGAACACCGGTATCTTCACGATGAAGTGCAGGCTCCTGTAGCCGTTGAGCTTGGGCTCTTTTATGTAATCCTTCACCGTAACCATCTCAAGATCGTCCTGATGCTCCAGATAATCCAGAATGTCGTAGGCGTCCTCTACATAAGACACGATCACACGAAGCCCAGCAATATCCATGATGTATTGCTCCATGGCCTCGATCGTAGTGGCCTGCCCGTATCGCTCAAGTTTCTCGAAAATGGAAGGAACGGATTTCATGCGCGATTCGATGTGATGGATCGGATTGCGACTTCGTTTGAGCTTCAAGTCTTGATCAAGCGTCTCAAGGCGTGTCTCCATCTGCCGCATCGCCGCATAGTACTTCTGCAGAACATCCTGTGCGGCATGTTCAAGGATCGATAGCGTCTCGACATCGTGGCTCGACAACGTATGGTTTACAGGCGGAACTGAGATCTCAGGCGGAGGGCCCTCAAGGTTCTTAACCATCCGGGCATCCCTGTGGATTCCGAGTCTGATATCATTAAGCGACTTGCTATCGCTCATTTCAACCTCCGGTTTATGGCCTATAATCGGCGCTTCGATCGTGTAATTTCGACCATTTAATCACCATTCTACATTGCCCTTAACGAACTTTTTTTAAGATTCTCGTGCATTTGAGCCGTTTTTGTCTTAATATCTTGTCTACTTGCTTTTTGGACGCACGCAATCCTACTAAAAACCCACTCTAGCGAGCGACCCACGAATAGGCCGCGGAGTGCAACTTGCGCTCTGCATTAGGAGAAAGAGATAAACATGCCAACACCTCAAATGACACCGGAACAACGCGCAGCTGCACTCGAGAAGGCTCGTATCGTCCGTCAGCAGCGTTCCGAGATCACCAACAAGCTTTCCATGGGCATCATGTCTGCCGACGAAGTCCTTGGCAAGGCTGGCGATCCTGTTATCGGTCGTATGAAGGTCAAGACCTTCATCAACGCCCTTCCGGGTTATGGCAAGGTTAAGACCGAGAAGCTCATGGAGGAGCTCGGCATTCCCGAGACTCGTCGCATTCAGGGTCTTGGCTCTAAGCAGATAGAGAACCTCAAGAAGGCTCTTGCTTAAGTCTTAGCGAATCAAATATATATGAAAAGGACTGCTCTATCTGAGCGGTCCTTTATTTTTGCGTATATAAGAAAATCAGGTCGTTTATAAAGATAGTGAGCGACACCCCAGTGTCAGGCGAATCAATTCTTTGAATTGATTCGCAACGCTCTCATAGCATTCAGTATCGCTATCACCGCAACACCCACATCGGCGAACACCGCCATCCACATGTTGGCCACTCCAAACGCAGCCAAAACAAGCACGGCGAACTTCACGCCCAAAGCGAAAATGATGTTCTGCCAAACGATCCTCATAGTCTTTTTCGACACTCGAATTGCGCTGGCGATCTGAGTGGGCCTGTCGTCCATCAAAACGATGTCTGCGGCCTCTATCGCAGCATCGGAACCCATCGCACCCATAGCAATCCCTACATCGGCTCTCATGAGCACAGGCGCATCGTTTATGCCATCACCCACGAAAGCAAGGCCACCACTCGCGCCATTTGTCTCCTTTGCGCCTAGCAGCTTCTCCACCGCATCAACCTTATCTTCCGGAAGAAGCTCGCTTCTGACCTCATCCACACCAAGGGAATCCGCAACAGCCTCTGCAACCTCTTTCCTGTCGCCGGTGAGCATGACCGTCTTCTTCACTCCCACATTGTGAAGATCCACGATAGCCTGCGCTGAATCCGCCTTAACGGTGTCGCCGATGAGCACAGAGCCAACATAGTGTCCGTCAACAGCCACGTGCACCTGCGTGCCCACCAGATCAGCCGTCTCATAATCGATACCGTGCATATACATCAGCTTATCATTGCCAGCAAGCACGATCTTGCCGTCGACCTCGGCCTTTGCGCCATGTCCGCTGATCTCTTCGCCTTGCGCGACCCGCTTCATATCCAAACGGCCCTCATAAGCACGCTGGATGGAAAGCGCGATCGGGTGATTCGAAAGCGCTTCTGCATGCGCTGCAAACTCAAGGATCTCGCCTTTTGTGAAAGTTCCTGAAGGCACGACATCGGTCACCTCAAACGTTCCAGATGTCAGTGTGCCTGTCTTGTCGAACACAACAGTATCGACCTTCGAGAGCGCCTCAAGATAGTTCGACCCCTTGACGAGAATGCCGGCCTTAGACGCACCGCCGATGCCGCCGAAGAACGAAAGCGGAACCGAGATCACTAGCGCACACGGGCACGACACAACCAAGAACGTCAATCCGCGCAAAACCCAATCGGCCCAGACGCCTGCAAACAGCAGCGGCGGCACGAAAGCGATGAGCACCGCCAATCCGACCACGATCGGCGTATAGTAGCGCGCAAATCGCGTGATAAAGTTCTCCGTCTTTGCCTTCTTATCGGCTGCATTCTCAACAAGCTCAAGAATGCGATTGACGGTTGAGTCCTCATATTCCTTAATGACGCGAACGGTAAGGCTTCCGGTCATGTTCACGCACCCAGATATGACCTCATCGCCCGCCCCAGCGCTACGCGGAACCGACTCGCCTGTCAGCGCGGACGTGTCGATCTGGGACTTTCCATCCACGACGATACCGTCAAGAGCGATACGCTCGCCGGGCTTCACGACTATCTCATCGCCGATCGACACCTCATACGGATCCACTTTTTCCAGTTTCCCGTCGCGCATCACGTTTGCGAATTCCGGCACGATGTCCATCATGTCGGAGATCGATTTGCGCGATTTTCCGACAGCGTAGCTTTGGAAAAGCTCACCGACCTGATAGAACAGCATCACCGCTGCGCCTTCAGCCATATGCGGCTCTGAATCGGGAAAGAACACGAGCGCAAACGCGCCAAGCGTGGCAACGGTCATAAGGAAGTTCTCATCTAGCCCGTGTCCATGCGCGATATTCTTCGCCGCTTTGATAAGCACGTCGTAGCCCGCAAGCACAAACGGAATAAGGAACAAGACGAACTCGACATACAGCGCACGCTCACCAAATGTTTGATCGAGCAAGCCGGTAAGCTCTGCGGCATAGATTGCAACAAAACATACAATTGCAACGAGAATCCTATTGCGCCAGCGCTTCTGTTTTGCATTCATAACTTCGCCCACTTCTCAATCATTACCGGACAATTTTGCAGTCCGGCTCATACTTGCTGCAGATCAGCTGAGCCTTGTCCAACACCGCATCGAAATCCTCGGCATCCGAGTCGATCACGAGTTTGCTGGTCATGAACGAGATGTTCGCCTTGTTCACCTCATCCAGCTTGTTGATATCGCACTCCATCTTCGATGCACAGTTCGCGCAATCCAAGTCCTTGAGTTTGAATGATCTTTTCATCTTGGGATCCTTTCTTTAATGTATGAACCGTTTGTTGAAAGTACTGGCACCCGTCGGCAAAAACAGCAAAACCTACTCGCAAATATGCGTCAGGCCCTGCGCGAGCATCGTGTATACATGGTCATCAGCAAGCGAATAGATAACGTTTTTTCCGTCGCGCTTGAACTTCACTAGGTGCGCCTGCTTCAAAATTCGCAGCTGATGCGAAACCGCGCTTTGCGTTGCATTTATGATCTCGGAAATATCCGCCACGCAGCGATCCTGACCCATGAGTGCATACAGAATCTTTATGCGGGTAGTATCAGCGAATACCTTGAACAGGTCGGCCAGATCGTAGAGCAACTCCTCATCGGGCATCGAATCGAACATGCAATCCTCGACCCCATCTTGGCATCCGCAAGGACAATCAGGCAGCTGCGTGCATCCGCCGACTATTCCCTCAGCTTCCTTGACCAGCGCCTCTGCAGAAGCTGCGTCTTTCCTGCTAGCATTCGGATTCTCGGTCATACCGTTTCCTCTCAACACTGACTCGTTGCATTTATTCATCCTGAAACATATGAACATTTATTCATAAGTATATATATTCATTCAATCCTGTCAACATCATTTACGCCAAGATATTCGGAAGTTGACGCTTAGACCCCAATTCGGATATATCGCCATCACATCGAGCGGGCACAATTAAGGTTTTATATGATCCGCGAAACAAACGGCGATAGTGGAGCTATGAGGTCGAAAAGATCGCATGGTGAAAAGCTTGCCGCCGACAAAAGCGGATCGCGTTCGACCCCTAGCCCCCTGATAGATACGGAATGATCATGTTCGCCTTCTTCACTTTGACCGATACTGAAAACGACAAAGTAGACATCGATGGAAAACAGGAGAGCACCGAACAGGGACGCTTCTGCCAACCTAGCGAGCCTGAGCCGATAGTCGGCTTTCCTGACTTCGGTTTCTTCAAGCTTCAAGGCGTCTTGAATTCGCGCGATCTGGGTGGCCTTCCGGCACACAATGGTAGACGCATCAAAAAGCGCAAGCTCTTGCGCTCGGGCGATCTTCACGATGCCACCGCCGAGGACATCAGTCAGCTCATAAACATGCATGATATGGAATGCATCATCGATTTCCGCAGCAACCTAGAGATCGAAGCCGAACCTGATCCGATGCCTCTTCTTCATGGTATCGAGTACAAACACACACCTGCACTTCCGCAAAATGCGATCGTTTCCATCGCAAAAGGGCATATGACCGGCGATGCTAAGCTCGCAAAAGAGTTCACTGGGCACCCGTTCGAAGTCATATCCGGCCTTTATACGAAGGCCATTCTCGGCGAGATCGGAATGAACGCCTACAAGGAATTCCTTCATACGCTGCTGCAAAACACCGAAGGCGCCACGCTTTGGCACTGCACACAAGGAAAGGACCGCACCGGCATCGCAGCCATATTGGTCGAGTACTGCCTCGGCGTTTCGATGAAGGACATCAATCGCGACTATCTGGCCACAAATCTGTTCGTCAAAGGATGGATAGAGAAAGTGAGCAAGTTGCTCAAGGGTAAATCGTTTGCACGCGGAATCGATGCCGACCTTGAGGCCTATGCCTACGCCAACCAGCGCTACTTCGACACCACGCTCAGCGTCATAAACGCCACGTTCGGTTCGATCGATAACTACCTTGAGAAAATCTTAGATTTCGGCCCCGACAAACAGGCCGCACTTCGTGAAATATATTTGGACTAAAAAGCGGCAGCTAAGCGGCCGACGTGCGGGTGGGCACATGCGTCCAGTTTATACCCCCATCATCGCTCTTTCAGGCCTTCTAACAAGTGGTTGATCACCCACGAGGCAAGCATCTGTCCCATTATAGGGGGCATATACGACATCGTGCCCAACTCAGAGCGTTCTCTGCGATCAGGCCGCGATTCTGCAGCAATCTTCACTGGCTGCTCTGCAGAAAAGAGCACGTCTAAATCCTCGAGACCGTTCGTACGGGCGATCTTTCTCATCTCGCGGCAAAGCGGACACACATGTGTTTTAGTCAGGCGAGAGAATTCCAGTTTCGTCGGATCCATCTTGTTCGCTCCACCCATAGCGGAGATGATGGGAATCCCTTGGGTTTGAGCGTATTTTGCAAGCGCCACTTTCACTGTGAGCGTATCGATCGCGTCAACAATGATGTCAGGCTTCTCATATTCAGACATCAACTCGTCCAGATTCTCAGCGTTCACGAATGCATCCAGCACCTCAACGCGCACATCTGGATTGATATCGAGCGCCATATCGCGCATGACGTCAACCTTGCGGCGGCCAATCGTGCTCACAAACGCTATCGCCTGGCGATTGATATTGCTTGGCTCCACCGCATCTTTATCTATAAGAAGAACATTCCCAACGCCGCCGCGCACGAGCGCCTCGGCACAGGAGGACCCCACGCCCCCAAGCCCGAATACAGCAATCCGAGCCGCATCAAGGCGCGCAATCCCCTCATCACCGACGATTCTTCGCAACCGTGATTTAGCGTCGTCCATTGCTTTTCCTCCCGTATTGTTTCACTGCGCTTCAGTCTATCGCAATCTTCACTGTGAATCTCGACTTTGAGCAAAATGGTCCTCTAGCTGGGAATTGCAACCGTTGGGTGCATCGAAAAATGCAAAATTGCTGCTGAAAGTTGGTAGAGCAACTGCATTTTGTTGGTTAACTTAAAGGCATAATGCCATTGCAATTTCAGGCTTGCGCGCAAAGCATGGGGGGATATTGCTCTATGCGAGAGTTGCTCACGAGAATTACTCGAGAGACTTACACACTATAATGAAAGCACTCAAAATGAAAGGCGAATCGATAATGAGTTTCAGAGATAACCTTATCCATCTTCGAGCTGAGAATAATATGACGCAAGAGCAATTAGCGATGCTCCTTGGCGTCTCCAGACAATCTGTGACCAAGTGGGAATCCGAGAAGTCATATCCGGAGATGGACAAACTCATAAAGATGTGTCAACTGTTTGACTGCACGCTTGATGACCTTGTGCAGGGCGACCTGACAAATCGAGAGGCGCCCGCCAAAACGCAGATCGCAACGACCACTCGACCAAGCGATATCTTCGGATACGACGAGCACATGAATCGCTTTGCCACCAAAATATCAACGGGTGCCGCATGTCCATTGATCGGTAGCGCGATCGCGATCATCTTCTTTTCGCTGGGAGATCCTACTGGCTCAGGATTTACAAATCCTCCTCTGACGGAAAACGTCGGTGGCGCGCTCGGCATGCTATTCATCGCGATAGGAATAGTGCTCTGCTTGATACAGGTCATCTCGGCCGGACTCGCGCACTCCGAGTTCGTAAGAACGCATCCATACATCGAGGATTTCTACAGCACAGAGCAAAAGACGCGCGCACGACAATCCTTCACCTACCACCTGGTATTCGGCATTCTAAGCGTCCTTTCAGGTGTCGTATTCGTCATCCTTTTCGCCGAAACCTCACTGGAGACCGTCATCGGTGTTCCCGTTATGATGCTATTCATAGCGATCGGTGTCTTCTTCATCGTTCACGGATCGATGATTTTGAGCAAGACAAATCTTACCAACTACAACATGGCGGCAGGCGAAGCGCTCAGTGCATCTGAGATCAAGTCGCTCGATATACCAACTGAGCGGAAAAATGAGCTTTTAAGCACGCATAAGCGGGACAAGCGTAAAGGTGCAATATGCGGAATGATAATGCTCATCGCAACGATAGCTGGGCTTGTTATGCTGTTTGTTCCAGGCCCCCAACAATGGTATTTCTGGCTCGCATGGCCGATCGGCGGCATGCTTTGCGGATTTGTTAGTCTCCTTTTCACCGCCGTCAAAGGCTCCGAAGAATAAAGAGTCCGCACGGGACAACGGGGACGGGTGATGTTGTCCCACACGCTTTGTGGGACAACATCACCCGTCCCCGTTGTCCCAAAAAAGATCCGGCGCTAAACACGCCGGATCTTTTCAGACAAAACGAAGATGGGGGCTCGCGCGCAGATTCCGCACAATTCTATTGCCCTATCGCTTCCCTATAAAGAAAGCGAGGAGCTCTGCCGCATTTCAGATAGCGCCGCCTTTGACCCAAGTGACCTTCGTGTCACGCTGTGGTCAAAACAAGGTGCTAGATGAAATGCGTCAGAGCTCCGCAGCGTCAATTCATTCCGGCGGCTGTTCTAAGCCGCCGGAACTAAATTACTTAAGGGTAACAGCAGCGCCTGCCTCTTCGAGCTTAGCCTTGATCTCGTCGGCCTTCTCCTGGTTGACGCCCTCAGCGATCGGAGTCGGAACGCCCTCAACAGCCTCCTTAGCCTCTTTCAGGCCAAGACCAGTGATCTCACGGACAACCTTGATGACAGCGATCTTGTTGTCGCCGAAGCCCTCGAGAACAACGTCGAAGTCAGACTTAGCATCGCCAGCACCAGCAGCGTCGCCACCAGCAGCGCCACCGACAGCAGCAACAGCAACAGGAGCAGCAGCGCTTACGCCAAACTCCTCTTCGATTGCCTTAACGAGCTCAGATGCCTGAAGAAGCGGCATTTCCTTTAAAGCCTCAATGATCTCCTCATTTGTAAGTGCCATGGTATGGTCCTTTCGTTTGTGCCAAGCCTCCTTTTGAAGCTTGACGAATTCTTCTTAGTTCAAGCAGCCGCCTGTATGCAGCCTATGCGGCTAAGCCGCTTCTTTTTGGTCGGCCACAGCCTTTGTGACCTGAGCCAAGCCTCTTGGCACGCCGTTGATTGCTGTTGCAAGTCCACGAGCAACACCAGAGATCGCACCAGCAATGGATGCGATGAGCTCCTCGCGAGAAGGCAGGGAAGCGATTGCTTCGACCTCGGCGGCGCAGACAACTGCTCCGTCCATGATTCCGCCCTTGATCTCAAGGTTCTCATTATCCTTTGCGAAGTTCTTCACGGCTTTAGCGGATGCAGCAACATCGCTTCCCGAGAAGACAAATGCGTTAGGTCCCGCCAACAGATCGTCGATCGAAGGCATGTCGCATTGCTCGAGTGCTAGATGAACAAGAGTGTTCTTGTACACCTTCATTTGAGCATCCGCCTCGCGGATAGAGCGACGAAGTGCCTGGATCTCCTTCACGGTAAGACCGCGATAGTCAACAACCCAAACAGCAGATGCGCCTTCAAGATCAGCCTTGATGTTGGTGAGCATTTCTTGATTCTGTGCGTTCGGCATTCAGTTACACCTCCTTTACAAGCTTCACGTTCCGCCCTTCAGGGCTGGCGCCGCTTGCAAAGAAACGACCCCTGCCGCACATAAGACGACAGGGGTCAGCCAATTCACATCTGACAACCACCTCGGCGGGCCGCTTTCGCGATTAAACCTTGGGCGCTACACTTTCGATATCGCCCGCTGGTACCTGCTGTCTTAAGCAGCGGAACTACTATTTCATTTGCTGGCTAAAAAGCACAGCCCGTATATTCTACCGCTACAAAATGTCGTGTCAACCTCCTTTCTTGATGAACAGATGGTGAACAGGGGACGGGTTAAGTGTTCATCAAAAAGCAAAGGCGGGATCGAAACCCCGCCTTTACAAAGCATTTTCTGTCGGTTGTCGCTATGCCGCTTCGGCAGCCTCCTGATCCACAGCCTCCTCAGCGGCATTATCTTCACCGCTATCTGTTTCGACCGAAACCGTCTGCTTCTCCCCATCCGCACCAATGATCGAGTAAACCGTATTCATGCCTTCGGTCTTCAGATAAGTGAAAGTAATAGTGTCTCCCACGTTGTACTTCAGAATGTTCAGCAATCCCGGAAGTGCAAAGTCATAGAGAGTGTCCTCGCCATCAATCACCGCGTAGAAGTGCGAGTTGCCATCGATGACCGCCTGCGCAACGGCGGTGATGGTGCCCGTCTTTTCTTCCACATCGGTAAGATCGGTCTCATTCGACAGCACACCGTTGGTAGCAAGCAACGCCTCATAAGCCGTCTGCGTCTCCGCAACAGTATCACCCACCGCTACATTCTGGTAGCGCTGGATATCAATCATGGCAAACTTCTTCGGCAATCCACTGCCATCTTTGAGTGCCATGAAGTAAGTCGGCTGATTTGCCACGTTGATCAGCAACGGGAATGTAGCTGTGTAACGAAGGTTTTGAACCTGACCTTCCGCAGAGTTCATCGCCGAGTCTTCCGTCGCACCTGCAACGCTATAGAAGTGCGCATCCTGCGTACGTTGGTTCACGAGCACAAATCCGATGATGGAATTATCCGCCGTGGCAGAGGTGACACCCGTGTAGACCCACACGTCATCATCCTTGGCAATGTAGTTGTAGCCCAGCGCACCATCGGTTCCCGGCGTCGTGCGCACCACTCCCTCTTGACCAAGGAAGGAATTCAGCCAACCGTTATGATATGAACCATACCAGTTATATTGCTCGATCAGCAGCTCGGCCGGGAAAACGCGATCGACCCACTGCGGAACATCCGCAACCGCCATTTCCTGGCACTCGCCGGTAGTGGCATTGCAAAGAATCACACGATCGATCGTATATCCACCAAACAAGCCAATCGTGAACGAGCGAACCGGACAAATCCACCAAGGCTTACCTTCTTCGTCGATCTCAAATGAGAACTCGTCAAAGATATAGAACGGGAAGCTCAGCTGAACATGACGATAAATATTTCTTGCCAGCGGCTCGCTCTGAGAGTAGTAGATAGGGTTGTCTCCCAGGCGCACGATCTCGGCATCCTGGGTTGTCATATTCACGAGCGAATATGCCGGAATACCAGCCTCGCGATTGGTAAACCACTTGAACAGATCCTCATAGCCAAGCGGGCTCACGCGAACCGGAGTTCCCTGATAGTTGATCTGGCTGTAGAGCGGCGAAATCTCGAACTGGCTGACGTATTCCGGAATGGAGCCCATCTCGCGATCGCCAATGAGCGCCGCCGAATCACGGTCGATGACTGGAATCTCGTTGTAGTTCACCTCTTGGATATCCTGCGCGAAATCAAGCGTATCCGTCTGAAGGATGTTTGAGTACTTCTCGGCGTTACCTGGAATGATTGCATTTGAGAACAGCGCACCCAAAGCGCAGAACGCAATCAGCGCAGCCGGAATAACCAGCAGGATGGAAAATTTCTTCTGCTTCTTCGGGCTTTTTTCGTACTTGCCGCCGCCAACTTTATAGTTATGACGGAAATGCGCAAGCACCGCAATCGCAATAGCGCAGACCACCACGACGATCATCCACAGATCGGTCGAGTTAATCGAGATCGGCGGATGGAACCACCAATACAACGCTGCAATCACCAAAAGTGCGATGATTACGATAATGACCCAACTTGCCTTGTGCTTAGGACCATGAAAGTTATCGAGGAACGAAAGGTCGAAGCTGACATCGCCAAAGCCGCCGCCTTTGCCGCCGCCGGATGTGCGCTTCGCCGATCCGCCTGCTTTAGATGCGCCCGATTCCGAAGCGCCGGAAGTATTTGCGCTCCCCGCTCCAGAGCCGCCAGAGCTGCCGATATTGCCTGCGTCCATACCCGAATTGCGAAGAGCCTCGAGCAGAGAGTCTAATCCAGATGCCATATTTCTCCTTATGTTCCGTAAATTCACAAGCCGTTTTTGCGTATCAGTGAATTATACAGGAGCAGGATTGTGCATTCGTCCACAAACGTCAACGATTGCGTTTCATGTTAGAGCAGTTACAGCGCAACCCTTCTTGTTCATCACGGGAGAACGAAGCAATAGAGGAACGAGGATGAACTCCCACCCCTATAACTTTAAGGTCTTGAAATTGGTTCGCGAAAGCGGTTCAAGCGATATGCGTAGGCCGAAGGCTTGCCATATCGCTTGAAAATCGATGCCATGGAGAAAACAGCATCGTCTTGAATGGGGAAAGGGTAGCACGCGCAGTTCCGCAGCAAGTGAAAATATCAAAAGATATTTTCACGAAGTGAGGACTGTTTGAGCATGCACCCTTTCCCCGTTCTTGTAAACAATGAAACCGAGATACTACTTCGCTAGATCCCTCAGAACATACTGAAGAATTCCGCCATTTTCGTAATACTTGCCTTCGGTCGGCGTGTCGATGCGCACGATCGCCTCGAACTCAACCGTGTTCCCATCCGCACGTTCGGCGCGAATGACGACAACCTTCGAATCAGGCACACCGTCGGTGAAGCTCACCTGTTCAACCGTATAACGCTCGGTGCCGTCAAGTCCCAGAGTTGCGGCGTTCTCGCCCTCCTTGAACTGCAAAGGCAAGATTCCCATTCCAATCAGATTCGAACGATGGATGCGCTCAAAGCTCTCGGCAATGGCCGCACGAAGCCCAAGAAGAGCAGGGCCTTTCGCCGCCCAGTCACGCGAGGAGCCACTTCCATACATCTTGCCAGCAAGCACGATCGCAGGCGCACCCTCATCTCCATAATGCTCGGATGCTGCAAAAATCGTATCGATATCCCCGCTTAGATGATCGCGCGTCCAGCCGCCCTTACGCCCCTCAGCAAGTTCATTTGTCAGCTTCACATTCGCAAACGTGCCGCGCATCATAACCTCATGGTTGCCACGGCGACTTCCATAGGTGTTAAATGCCGCATCCTCAATTCCATGATCACGCAAATACTGCGCAGCAGGCGAATCGAGCGCGATCGCGCCGGCAGGCGAGATATGATCGGTCGTGATGAAGTCACCCAGAAGCGCGAGAACCACCGCATCCTCAATAGAAGGCGCACCCTCGACCTCCATCGTCATGCCGTCAAAGTAAGTCGGACGACGGACGTAGGTCGACTCCTCATCCCAACTAAATACATCACTTGGATCAGCCGCAAGCGACTGCCACGAAGCATCGCCATCATACAACCCAACCGTTCCGGCCGCATAAAGATCAGCCGTTACGAATTGAGCAACCAGCGCATCAACTTCTACCTGATCAGGCTCGATATCGCGCAAATAAACCGGAGTACCATCCGCATCCTCGCCGATCGCATCAGTGCCGGGGACGAAATCCATCGTGCCCACAAGCGAGTACGCGATCACGTGCGAAGGCGTGGTCAGATAGTTCTGTGAAACATCTGGAGAGATTCGACCCTCGAAGTTGCGATTTCCGGAAAGCACACTTGCAAGCTCGATCTCATCCGCAATATCATGCATCGCATCCATCAACGGACCTGAGTTACCGATGCAGCTCATGCAGCCGAATCCGCATGTGTAAAAGCCAAGCTCTTGAAGCGATGGCAAAAGACCTGCGCGCTCAAGAAGAAGCTCGGTGGCATGGCTTCCGGGAGCCAGAATCGTCTTCACCCATGGCTTCGGGGTAAGCCCGCGTGCTGCAGCATTGCGCGCCATCAATCCCGCTTGGATCATCATGGCAGGATCGGTGGCCGTGGTGCAGCTCGTCACTGCAGCGATTGCGATCGCGCCGTTTGTAAGCTCGTAGGTCTGCCCTGCGATCTCAACTGCAACCTTTTTCGTGTTATCAAGACCGCGCCCATCGCAGATCTCCACGAAACGCGAACCCGCATCTTCAAGATTAAAACGGTCATGTGGGCGCGAAGGACCAGCCATCGAAGGTTTCACATCAGAAAGATCGAAGCGGATGACATCCGAATATTCACGTTTCGGTTTCGTATGCGCATTCCAAAAACCCTGCGCCTTCGCATAAGCCTCAACGAGCTCAACCTGCTCGTCCGTTCTACCGGTCATACGGAGGAACTCGATCGTACGCTCATCGACAGGGAAAAGCGTACAGGTGGAACCATATTCCGGGGTCATGTTCGATATCGCCGCGCGCTGCTGTGCCGAAAGCGCACGCACACCCGGACCAAAGCATTCGACAAAGCAACCCACAACACCACGCTCGCGCAGCATACGGGCGAACGTAAGCGCGACATCCATCGCAGTAACTCCATCTGCGAGTTCGCCTTCAAGGCGAACGCCAATGACCTTGGGCACAAGCGTGGTGATCGGCTGACCGAGCGCCGCCGCCTCTGCCTCAATGCCGCCAACGCCCCAGCCCAAAACACCGATGCCATTGGCCGTGGGCGTATGGGAGTCGGTGCCGACGAGTGTGTCGAAGTAAACGACCGGGCTTCCGTCTTCACCCACCTCCCCCGCCGGAGATGTCATAACAACGCTTGCGAACTCCTCGATGTTGAGCTGATGACAGATCCCCTGCCCCGGCGGCACGATGCGAACGTTCTCAAACGACGCCTGCGACCACTTCAAAAACTCATAACGTTCGCGGTTGCGCTCGAACTCCAGCTTCGTGTTCTCATCGAGACACCCCGCGCATCCGGCAGCATCCGCGATCACGGAATGGTCGATCACGAGGTCGCACGGAATCTGCGGATTGATCTTTTTCGGATCGCCGCCGAGCTGGGCAGCCGCTTCACGCATAACGGCAAAATCGACGAACACAGGAACGCCAGTGAAGTCTTGGAAGAGTACGCGCGCAGGGCAAAACTCAACCTCTTCGCCAACCTGCCCTGAAGTGCCCGCCTCAACAATACGCTCGGCCATCCGGCGAGCCTCGTCCTCAGTGCGGGCGTTGCGCAAAACGTTTTCAAGCAGAACTCGAAGCGAGAACGGAAGGCGATCCGCGCCCTCAATCTGCGCGATCGGGTAGTACGTGTAGTTCTTGTCGCCCGCATCCAGCTTATGTTGAAAGGTGTTCATATTCATCTCCATCTTATAGTTGTTACATAGGGCGGGATTTCATTCCGCTCCTACAATGTGTTGCTTCGCTGTCATACAACAGGATGACCGTAGCGAAGGACTATGTCCTTCGTCACCTTGTTTTGTCATGCATCACAAAACAAGTAAACGAAAGGCATAGCCTTTCGCTACGATGCCTAGTTGTGCCATAAAGCAGGCTCATGAGCAACCCTTTCGTTGCGAATCGATCAACTTCTACTCAAGAATATCAACAACAGCTTGGGTGAACTCGGTGCAAGTCGCCGGTGCTCCCTTGCGATCAGCAACACGAATATCGCCCGTGAGGCACTCGCCCTTAACGTATACTGCGCGGATCGCATCACGAATCCTGTCTCCACAAGCCTTCTCACCCAGATGGTCGAGCATCATCGCGGCGGAAAGGATCTCGGCCGTCGGATTCGCAAGATTCTTTCCTGCGATGTCGGGCGCAGAGCCATGAACCGCCTCGAACACCGCGTATTCCTTGCCGATGTTGGCGCCCGGTGCCAGACCGAGACCGCCGACAAGTCCTGCAGCCAAGTCACTTGCGATATCGCCATATAGATTCGGGAACACGATCACGTCGAATTGCGACGGGTTCATTACCATATTCATGCAGAATGCATCGATAATCTTGTCGTTGAAATCGATCTTACCTTCGTAATCCTTTGCAACCTCGCGCGCCGTGTGCAGAAAAAGGCCGTCTGAGTGCTTCATGATGTTGGCCTTGTGAGCAGCGGTCACGAGATGTCGACCCTGCTTTGCGGCGTAATCGAAAGCGAATTCCACGATGTTGCGTGACGCGGTTATCGAGATCGGCTTGATGGAGATGCCTGAATCCTTGCGGATCGAACCGAGACCACGGGAATCGATGAACTCGATGAGCTCGGCAGCCTCAGGCGTGCCCTCCTCAAATTCGATGCCCGCGTAGAGATCTTCGGTGTTCTCACGCACGATGACGAGGTCGACATCGGTATAGCGACCGCCCGCACCCGGAATAGAGATCACAGGGCGCAGATTCACATAGAGATCGAGCTCCTTGCGAAGCGCCACGTTCACACTGCGAAACCCGGTGCCAACAGGAGTTGTCACAGGGCCTTTGATGGCAACCTTGTTGCGCTTGACGGCTTCGATCGTCTCATCCGGAAGCGGCGTGCCGAATTTGTCCATCACGCCTTCGCCGGCCTCCGCGATTTCCCAATCGATCTCAGCCCCACTGGCTGCCACCACGCGCTGCATAGCGGCGGATGTCTCGACCCCGATTCCGTCTCCCGGGATGAGGGTTACTGTATGCCTTGCCATATTTGCTCCTTGTTTTGTGTTTCAGTCTATCCTGTAGGGGCGGGATCTCGATTCCGCCCGGTATTCCTTGTTTTGTACACCACCATGTCATTCTGAGGCGAAGCCGAAGAATCTTTTTGTCGTTCGCTCAGATAATGCCATGTTCTTTCAACCGGGCTCACAAAAGGATTCTTCACTGCGTTCAGAATGACAGAAAACGCAATGCCTAGCAGCCCTTACTTCGCCTTCTTCGCGAGATTTTCCTCAATCTGGGTGGCGCGTTTTTTGAGAGTGCCCTTACCGTTTTCCGCATCGAACTTCATGCGAGCGGCCAACTCCTCCGCAACAGAGGGTGCCAGCTTTCCAGCAGAAAAATCAATGACAGCGACAAGCATGTCCTGAAACTCCAAATCGCCGTGATAGCACTGGATGCCTTCATCAATGAGTCCCCAAACCTTCTCAGAGCGTGCTTCTGTCGTGGCGCCAAGTTTGCAAAGAAAACGCATGGCAGCAAGGCGAAGCGGGCCGGAGTCCTCGTCGAAAAGCGCATTCTCCGCACCTACAATGGCCTTTTCACAGTTGCGCGAGTCGACCGGAACGAGCTCGGTCAAAGCATCGAGTGCCTCCCAGCGAGTCTGCGCCTCAGGGCAATCCAGCGCATCGAGGATGCCACCGATGAACTCGGACATCTTTGCCGGGTTTTCCTTTGTCATCGCAGCGATGACCGATGCAGCCTGCTGACGCTCACGACGACTGCCGTCCGAGAGCGTTTGCATATAGGTCTCGATTTTCTTCTTGTTCTTAAGCGCCTCTTGCGCCTCTTGCTTTACGTCGTCAGCTCTAGTGCTCACTTACGATCAGCTCCTAACTGGCTTCTAATTCTGAATTTGCGCCACGAACTGGCGAAACGCTATTGAAAAAGATTCACAATATTATAGTCGAATCCTCGCTCAGACACCCTGTCTATTCGCTCTATGGAATGAGATCGCAACGAACTAGCTAAAGGAACGTTAAACCAGTTATTGATAGTTCTTAAGAAAAACACACGTGATCGATGACGCTTGGTAAATCTTGTGGACATGACGCTATCGCGCTCACACCGTCTTCTTTCTTAAGAGATGCTTCACCTTGACCCCATTCAACAAAAATGAATGGAATTCCAGCGTTTCTTGCGGTTAGCAAATCGGACCTTCCGTCTCCTATGTAAACGGCATCCTCATGAGAGTACCCAAGCTTACTACAGATCATCTCAACTCCATACGGGTCAGGCTTAGAAGATCTATCCTCTTGGTACCCTACTATCATCTCGAACGGATGATCTGGGAACAATTGATCCAACAGCTTTTCAGCAAGATCTTGACCTTTATTCGTATTTACTGCAATGCAGTAACCTCGCCCCTGAAGCTCAACCAGTGACTCGCAAATCCCAGAATATGGAACAGTATTTTGCTTTTCAGAATTCTGATACAGCGATCGGTAGGTCGCTTTAACGGTTTCAATACTATCTTCGCTCACAGAATCCGCTGGAAGCAAGCGCCCAATGATCTGCTCTAGGTTTCCTCCCACAAAAGAACTGTAAGACTCTAGCGGATGTCCCGGAAAACCGTTCTCGTTAAGTGCTCGGTTAAAGCACAAAGCTACATCTCGCAGTGTATCCACGAGAGTCCCGTCACAATCAAAGATCAATAGCTTATGCATGCGTTAAAGGATATCTGAGCCTGCAGCCTCTAGGCGCTCTGTCATCATCTTCAATCTGGACTGGTCTTCTTTAGCCATGCGATCATAGAACTCGCATTTATTCTGAAGATACAATGTCTCGAATTCCATTGCTTTAAGAATCCCAGAACTCAAGCGATCCACATCATCTGTGGCATTAAAAACGACTTTACGAGTTTCAAACCTATTATTCAAAGGGTACAACTTGCAAATGAAAGGAATGGCATCGAAAGATATCCCGCCCCCAAAGTTGACGATATACCCAGCATCGCGACTCCGTCGTGCTACGTCTTCGGTAACCGCAAAGACCTCATCGCCATTGATGAATTCCCTTGAAAGACCCATTGAAGCCGACATATCCACTCGACCGATCGAAACAGTAGATAAGAAGCCTTTACCAGCCTCGAGGATCGCATCTAAGTTCTCGTGGCAAGTCACTGTCTCAGCATTGATGATCCATTCAACCATATCGATCTCATCGCCATAGACCTTCTCTGCTGCCCCCACGAACTTCTTCATTGCGAAAGGAGACTCGATCATAGGAGCCATAATGCCTGAAGCGCCAAGGAGCCTACACTGATCGAGGTCTCGAACGGCTTCGCAACCACCGATCTTGATATATAGCTTCATATCAGCGCGGAATATGATCTCATTGAGCATTACCAGCTCGTCAGTTCTACTTCCTTCAGCTTCAAATTCCGCTTTGATGGCAACAACGCCATGATCCTCTTTCAAGCATTTCAGAATGTCAAGCATTTTGCTTTCAGTACGATTCATCTTTTAGCTCCTTATTTTTGTACTGGTTGATCATGCTTACTGTAAAACTGGTCATCTTCATTATAAGGGGAGTCCGGAACATTGACAGCATCTTTGACCACATATTGAGGAGCATTGTTCAAACAAATATAGATTCGCCCGATGTATTCGCCCAATAACCCCAAAAACAATAGTACGATTCCTACAAGGAATAGCATTATCGCCATCATAGAGCTGTAGCCTGCCAACACAGCATCCGGATTCAAAAGCTTTCGCACAACTATGACGATTCCGAAAATGAATCCGATGACCGCAAGCACTACGCCCATGATGGAAGCCAAACGAAGCGGTTTTTCCGAAAATGCAGTAAAACCGTTCATCCAAAGTGATACGAGTTTTCTAAAACTATATCCCGAAGAGCCGATCTCTCTTTCATTGTGAGTGATCTCCACATTGGCGATATTGCGCGTGACTCGCAGCATCAAACCATGTACAAAAGGGTATGCGTTTTGATATTTGACGATCTCATCGGCAACAAACCTGCGGAACACGCAATAGCTATTTAGATCGACATCCTTCGGTTTACCGACTAAGGCAGTAGACATCCCCATGCTGAGCTTACTCCCAAGCCTTCTGAACAAGGAATGCTTCTTATTGGAATATCTAGCAGAAACCAGATCGTAGCCCTCTTCCAACTTATCTATTAATAGAAAGACTTCTTCGGGAGGATTCTGCCCATCATCATCCAGACTTACAACGATATCACCTGCAACATAGTTGAATCCCGCCATCAATGCAGAGTGCTGACCAAAATTTCTAGACAGACCCAATGCCTTCACATGGATATCATTGTCCGCAATATCCTTGATCACGTCCCATGTGTTATCGGGAGAATAGTCATTCACGCAAATGATCTCATAATCATAACGACCATCTTCTTCCACAGTTTTCTTGATTCTTTCGATCACGCTTCCAACTGTTTGGGATGACCGATAGCATGGAATGACAAACGACAATTTCTTTTGCATAGAAACGCCTTACTAACCGAGTTCTTTTCGACATGAATCAGCAAGATCCTCTATCATATAATTCAGATCTCGCACAGGCTCAAAGCCCATATCATCCTTTATCTTTTCGATCGATACGTCCCAGACAACGCCATCGTTTAGATCTTCGCCTTCAAACGAGATCACCGATTTCGAATCTAGCAATTCAACGCACCTTTGTGCAAGTTCGTAATTTGAAACGAGATTTTCACTCGCCAAGTTATACACACCCTGCACGTCAACGGTCAAAGCAAGATAGATCGCTTGCGAAATGTCGTCAACATGGATATAAGTCTGCTTTCGACTTCCATCACCAAGCAAAACAATATCTTCACCTTTTAATGCACTACGAACGAATACCGGAAATATAGTTCGAGGGTTGACACCTTCTCCTATAGGAGAACATATCCTGAAGCTGACAGTTCTAAGCCCGAAAGTGTAAAACGCATAATCTGCGAGCATCTCTTCAGCGTGCTTCGTAACGTGATAGACAGTAGGAGGCTTTAATGGATGAGATTCATCGATGGGATGAATGATAGGCGTGCCGATGACAGGAAGGCTCGACAGCTGAACAAAGGTTGGGATACCATTTCCTTCGCATAGCTCCAACAATCGCTGCGTTCCGCCACAATTTGTCTCAACGACGTCAACTGTATAAGGCTCATGCCTCATATCCGCCGCTAGATGAACTACAGCATCAACCGGTTTTCCCAATTTGTCCAAAATGCCGAAAACCGCATCCGTTCCAATATCGCACTGGATGTAGTCATCACAATCGTAAAGCGGTTTCTCACTTCTTCCTAATCCAACAACTTCCATGCCGCGATCCATAAGATATCTACAAACATGACGACCGATAAAACCGTTGGACCCTGTAACTATTACCCGCATGCTCATCCCTACTCACGAAAATCGATATGGATCAGATCGTTAATGCGTGAAACCGTATCTATCATTTCATCGCGATCGCTGTAAGCATAATAGATATATGCAATTCTTTGATTCAAGTGATCGGTTATCTTGTCTCCCGGATGATGGATCTCGATCTTTTTGAAGATATGCTCCTCGACACTTGAATCGATATCATATCCGTCCACTATTCCTTCGCGAGTTGCCATTATTCCATGGTGTCCAACAAAGGGCGACAACGGATCTGACCACTCTAGCTCATTAAGAGGCATTCCTGTTTCAGCTCTGATCAAAGCCTCTTCCCAAGGAAAACCAGAAACAGCGCCTGCGACGGTCAAAAATTGGTTACCCAGAGCCCTACGCATCATCTCAATAACGTATGGCTTCCCATCTTTCACAATATATTGGAGTGTGAACATGCCATCCACTAGATCGAGTTCTTCACAGATGCGCTCGATGAACCCATGAAGCTCGTCTTCGATTTCTTCTATTCCTATAGCAGGCAACGTTTCTGACTGGATCAAGTAGGGATTGATCGGCGAATACGTATCATTGCTGACCGAAGCGATCACTTTCTTATCAACAACAAATGCATCGATCGACTGCTGAACCCCTTGTATGAAAGGTTCGATGACAATATGCTTATTACGAGAGCGATCGAACGAATAGCTGATCGCCTCTACCGCCTCGTCATAGTTTTCAGCTTTTCTAATTCCTTTTCCGCCGGTAAGATCCACCGCTTTTACGATTATGGGATAATCCGCATCTTTCGCATATTCCAATGCTTCCTCTTCATTTTGAAATGCAATGGAAATTGGGCATCTTATTCCTATATCTTGTATGAACTCTTTAAAGCGATCCTTCTGATGGAGGGTCAATGCGTTTTCATATGTATCATGGCCCGGCCAATCCATCTTCTCCGCGACATAACAAGAAGTAATGACCCCGAAATCATTCGCACACGACACTATGCGATCTATGTCGTTGGATCGAACCAGATCCAAGATCGCTTCTTTATCCGAATAGTCCGCCGCAATGTATTCGTCAGAATAAGAATGACCTATCAATGTTGGATCATTTCCCGAAGTGACCACATAATAGCCGAGTTGCTTCGCCTTTTCTATCAGAGGAATCTCGCTCAAGCTTCCATTCAAAATGAGTACTTTTTCCATTCTTTGCACCGATCCTCTTTAATAGAACAAAACGAGTCGCATTTTAGTATTTGCTTGATCATCTAGCAGTTAACCATTATACATTCGAATGGACGCGAGCTCTTTATGTGCCTTGTATCCAAAACCCGAAAAAAATGATCTGAGATCGAATCAGGAAGGAATCCCCAAAGAGTAGATGATGATCCCGATAAGGATCAAGACAAGTGCAACGATCTTCTTAGCATTGATCTTTTCCTTGAATATCAAAATACCAAAGATGGTCACATAGATATAACTCGTAGATTCCAACACAGGCCCAAAAGAAAGAGGTACGACCCTATAAGCGAAGATGCTCAAAAGCGTTGCAAGAAAGAATAGTGTATACGCGAAAATAACCGGAAAGTTCAGATACTCTTGCAGTTTTGATGAATGATCCTTCACCGCTTCCTTTTTAAGGAGCACTTGAGATATAGCGCTTATGAACGTTCCGAATAATAGCAGCGAAGAGTAGATGAGCATCGTTTCATTCATAAGATCACATCTTCACCGATCATTTCCGAAGATGCCTCTTCATTTTGACCATCAGAATGCGAGTAAAGAACAACGCCGAAGATGATGAATAATGCACCTATTATTTTGAGCAAAGTTACGGGCTCGGCAAAGAACAAGGCGCCCCAGATGATCCCCCATACGATAGTAACTGCTTTGTTTGAAAAGGCAGACGTCAGCGGCATACGCTTCAAGATTTGCTGCCACCCTATAGCATAAATTCCCAGTATCGCCAAAATTCCAGCATAAAGCAGAACAAATTGCCAACTTAAAAGATCATATCCAGCCGCTAATTTACTGAATATTCCACTAATGGAGTAGAACATCAATAGTATATGAAGCACTAATAAGGTTTTTAATCGCTTGCTCATATTCACCCGAAGAATCTATTCAACAATACGCCATTAGAACAGCATACTGCCTGTAGTATCGAATGCTAGTTGGCAGTAGTAGATCACTCCTGACCCGAAATGCAGCAGAATCAGAATGCATCCTACAGCAACCAAGACTTTTGAAAGATTGCGATCGACGAATGAACGCTTCAAAAACAATGGAAGCGCAAATGCCCAGTATAGAAATACAGAGAGCATATAGCCCCAACTAAAGTTACCATGCAACATGCGAGGTCCATTCTCCAACAGGAAAGAATACTCGCAAAATCCTATGACAACCATTATTACAAGAAATAGATAAGGAGATTTTCGAGACATAAGGTCTTTCCACAAAATGATGCCAGAATAGATTGGGAAAGCCAGCAACAGCAAGATCGATATTAAAAGCCTAGGATTCGTGGATTTATAAACAGTAAAAAATCCGAATCCGATACCTTCTCCACCCCCGGTCGAGGAATAGAACATTATCCAAAACTGAATGATCATATTGATTATTGCGGGAATGAAGGTCAGGGCGATGTTGCGCACAAAGCGAAGATCCCTGTTCAAAATGAAGTCGATTACCAAATAGATGAATATAGCAGGAGCTTGCACCTGAAAGAATGAGGGCTTCAAGAACAAACAAAGCAACGTTATTAAAGAGTAAATGATGCATCTCTTCAAATTCGCATCTCTATCTTTGATCATCCTGAACAAAAGCAGGCAAGACAATAGGGCAAAAGGTTTAACCGCCAAATAAGTTGGACTGTGCCATATTGTTGGAGATCCTTGACCATAGTAAATGCTTGGGTTGTACATTGGAACCCAAATAGCCGTGATAAAAAGCAGTATCACGCCTGATACGGTTGCCAACCATGATCTCTCGTCGCCGATAACGATATACGAGATATAAAAGACAAGAAGAGCAGTTAAAAAACTGAAACAAGCACAAGCTAAACCGGCAGATTGCTGCAAAGAAAAGCCTAGGAGCATAAACAACCGCACGACGCAATGCCAGCCGGGATACGAAATATGAGTAAAATACGAGGCGAAGCCTTCTGCTTCCCAAATGTCAATTATCCCAATGGAATGCGCGAATAGATCGGAGTTATGATTACCAGCCATATCGCTGGTAAAAACATACGTCAAAAAAGCATATCCAAAAGCAATGACGATCCATGCAATAGCAGTCGGCGCAAGGCTCTTGTTGGATTTTAAAACATTGTTCATATGTCACCTAAAAACGGATCAAACGCCTTTGTAGAAAGATATCACTTCTTCTATCACTTTATCCGAATCTGCATTGCTCATCCCATAATACATAGGAAGACGGACCAGCCGCTCGCTGTCCTTGGTAGTAACTTCATCTTCCCCGTTGAATCTACCGAACTTCTCGCCAGCCGGCGCCGAGTGAAGCGGGATATAGTGGAAGACGGCCCAGACCCCGTTCTCCTTTAGATGGTCGATCAGACTTGTGCGCTCCTCGATATCTTTGCATTTCAGATAATACATATGAGCATTATGGGTACACTCGTCCGGAATAACAGGAAGCTCCACTTTTCCCGCATCCTTTAAAGACTGAAAAGCCTCATCGTACTTATTCCAAGTGCGCAGCCTATCATTATTCATCTCATCAGCCACTTCAAGCTGGCTATACAAATAAGCTGCATTCAGATCGGAAGGAAGATAGCTTGATCCGTAATCGACCCATGTGTACTTATCAACTTGTCCGCGCAAGAAATTCGAACGATTGGTTCCTTTTTCCCTAAGGATCTCCGCAGCTTCGTTATTCGATGGATCATTGATAAGAAGTGCGCCGCCTTCACCCATGGAATAATTCTTCGTCTCGTGAAATGAGAAACAGCCAAAATCCCCGATAGTACCAAGAGCCCTTCCCTTATAGAAGCTCATTACACCCTGAGCTGCATCCTCTATGACCTTTAGATCATGGCGCTTTGCGATATCCATAATGACATCCATCTCAGCTGCCACACCTGCATAATGAACCACCATGATGGCCTTGGTCTTGTCGGTGATAGCGCCTTCGATCTTCTTCTCGTCTATATTCATGGTATCAGGCCGAACATCGACAAATACCAATTTAGCTCCGGTCAGCACCAAGGATGTTGCGGTAGAAGAAAACGTATAGCTTGGGAGTATGACCTCATCGCCCGGCTTCAAGCCACACAGAATAGCAGCCATCTCAAGCGCCGTTGTGCCACTCGTAGTCAGAAGAGCCTTCTGCGAACCGGTGTTTTCCTCGATCCATGCATTACACTTCTTCGTGAAAGGACCATCTCCGCAGATCTTCTGATTCTCTACAGCCTGCATCATATAATCAGCGGCAGTAGGAATATATGGTGGCACGTTGAAATTTATCATGAGTCTCCCAATCTTTTGGATGATTCCATTCTATACCCGTTATTCAAAGCGAAACCGCTCTATGTATGAGTATGGACTACTCTGTCTCGTCTTTGGTTGGTTGCAGCTTTCTTCGTTTCCTTAAAACGAACAGAACCACACCGAAGCACAACAGTCCCAACAATGAAACAACGGCTCCGATGGTCAATCCCGGAGTTTGATACGTTAACTTAACATCATGAATACCAGATGCAAGTTTGATGCCCATGAATCCTATATCGACATTCTCGACGTCTACAGATCGCCCATCCACCACAGCGCTCCAACCAGCAGAATATGGCAAACGGATCACGAGCGTTTCCTCGGGGTCCTCCACATTTACACTGCATGTGAGCGTATTCCCCGAAAATTCGATATCATTCGCGCCCTGATCGCATAGCTTGTATATCTCGTTTTCTATCGTAGCAACGTCCTCTACGCAAACCGACATCGAACCGATCCTGTAATTGCCAGCATTCGAAAAAGCAACATCGATTCCCGATCTGTCATGATCTGCAGTACCTAAGCAAAAAGCCCACGTGCTTTTACCCGAATAAAGATGCGCATCCTTTCCGGTTTGCCATACGCCCGAAGCTCTATCCTCAGTTGAGACCACTATCTGACATCCGTTGTCCGCCAGAGGAAAAATGCCCTGCAGCCTAACTGCCTGCCTGTCGATAAAAGAGGAGGTTGAAGTGATCACACCCATTGGATCGAAACCCACATCTTCTAAGATCAAATATGCTTCCTCATTTGCGGGAATATCCACATTCAAATGGAACTTAGCGCTATTTTGAGTAGTAAATTCATAGCCTTCAACCTCACTGGCAGCAGAGTCTTCCACAACGGTAGAAGTAGTCACCAATTCCGGCGCCTTGCCTTCTAGCGGCTTTGGATCCTCTTCTATGATCTCAACTTGAAATGAGAACTCTAGATCTTTGTTGTATTGCTGAATATCAACGGTTGTTGGCGAATCAGCGATCACGGCTGCCTGAAGCAATGCTTCTTGCGCAGCTACAGGAGAAAGCTCTCTGAACTCGGATTCAGATATCGTATTATTCTGAAGAAACGCTAGAGGCAGAACTTTATCCGCTTCATGCGCCTCTATATTCACGCCGTTAACATTATCCTTCAAGACAATTTCATCATAAATAGCTGGTGCCAGAAAACCTTGTGCATCGCTGGTCATAACATACCTGACGCCGGCGAATTGCTCCATTATCGTTCTGCCATTCATGGATTCTGTTGAGAAATTCAATGGCGAGGTTGCCAACCCTAATTCGGTCTGATAATCATCAATGGCGCCGTTATACATACTGTTATAGAAAGTGGTTCCATTCTTATCGGTAACTGTACTTGCATTTCTATACGATGAAGCAATCCCTAAAGAATCGAATCTCCAATCGCTTCCTTCTAACTCCATTGCAACAGCATTGCCCCCGCTAGTTGCCATATTGAGTGATTGCCCGATTGGCACATTTCTTGAGGCCGCGGCATTTCCCCATGATCCAAACAACAAGCCGCAACTCAATATCAAAGACAGGATCATGCTCATTCTCTGCATATTCCCCTTAAGTGCCAACACGCAAAGTGCGGTACCTACAAAAAGAATCAAAATGATGTAATAAAACTTATCAGAGAACATTCCAAAGATCATGAAGAAGATCATAGCCAACGTAAGAGCGATCGTGCATTTTTTCATATCTTGCAAATTCAGATTGCAAAGCTTTGGGATCACATAGGTTGATATCATGCCCATCACCAACGCATACATCCAGATCCAGCGATTATTCGGATATGCAAATCCGTTCATGATCTTTCCGAAGAACGGCAAGAGCAAAAAGATCGTCAACACGATGAATAATGTTAGAAGGACTTTTCCGTATGTGTTCCTTTTTGAGACGAAAAGAGCAACGACTGCAACCACAGATAGAGACAAGGCCCCAATAAAACACTCGGACCCAGCATAAGCGAACTTCAAAAATCCACTTATCACTTCTGGATAATAAGATAGTGAATAGAATAGGTTCCACGATCTTTCTAAGCCGACTCTTCCAAGCGATAAGATGCCTTCAGCAACCGGAATGAATAAAACCGCGCTCATCGCAGTGCCAAGGAGCAAAGACAAGAATATCTTTATGAAAAGCTTTCCAAAAAGCTTCAAGCTTTTATCCGGCAAGAAGACAAATCGAATAACGCAATACACGAGCAACAAGATACAGATCATCCAAGTGTTATAAAGAGAATATAAGCCTGCAAGCGCAATCGACACAATGAAAAGCACAGGGGATCTTGAATCAACTATCTTATCTACACCCAGAAACACTATCGGCGCCAAAACCATTGGATAGATCAAAAATATCTGATTAAAAGCGACGATCGTCGATCCACTAAAAACATAGATCATCGCTCCTAGCAGGATCGCAAATTGATTGTCTCCATGATAGAAAGCAAGTCTCGTAAAAGCTAACCCCGCCAAAAATAATGTTACAGGAACCGTCAAATTCAGCAAGAATTCAGCACTATACACATCAGAAAAGACTGCGATCCAATTGATCGGATTTCCCAACAAGCTTGAAATCAATATCAGATAATCTTGCCCATAACCCAGTTCTTGGCTCCACATTGGAATTTCAAACGTATGAGTTATAAAGACATTGGAAAGAAGCTGACGCACCCAGTCTCCGAATTCAACGAATACCGTATATTGTTGCGTCAAACCATCATCGATCCAAATAAAAGTGCGCCCCGCCAGAAAGAATGATGCATACATACAAGCAAACATCACAAGGAAAAAGACACAATAAGATATATAGAAGATCTTGCGATTTCCTTTATCTAAGCTCTCAAGCCATCTTCCTATGATGCCAGACTTATTTTCTCTTATGTGCAATCCGACAGCATTTACTTCAGGATCTATAGTTTTTTCGTTCGACATGAGCTCGGCTTAACCTATTTATCCAAACCAAGGTATTCCGACCAGAACTCTACACTGGTCATTTCAGGCAAAGCATCTTTGTATGCTTGACGTATCTCGTCTCCGTGTTTTGCATAATACCTACGGGCTTTTTTCCAGCGCTTCTTGATTGAGCTGTATTTATCGCGATCCATCACGCGAACATGCGCTGTCTTGCCATCGCGCTCGCATGCCACATAAACTTCGGTTCCAATCTGAGCAGGACTAAATGTGGAATAACCTGCATAGTAGATAGTTGCAGGGCTCTTCTTAAGTAAAGAGCTCGGAAGGAAATGCTTATCGTAAGGAAGAGTTCTTAATAGCTTAAGAGGGAGACTGGCCTTCCTCTCCTTTTCGATCAGCGGCATATCAGGGCTAAATCTTCTCAAAGACTCTTCAAGCTCAGGATGGGCTTTGATTGCCTGCCCAATGGCTTCGTCTATAGAAACAAGCTTCTCCGAATGCGCGTTGTTGGCTTTAGTGATCTCTTCCCCATTTGAACTCATCAGGAATTCCGGCCCTTTGATATAGTCTTCGAACCCAGAAACCAAAAGATCAGCAGTTTCATAGGCCATTGAGCGTAAAAATAATCTTAAAGTCCTCCCCCATCGCGCAAGAAACAATGTTTCATTGCTCTTCTCATGAAGAGCCGTCATAATCAAGTAATTGCGTATAAACTGATAAATATCAACAGGTGCGCGAAACTTCGACTCAAACCCCTCATGCCAGACGCATATTCCATTCATCGACATATACGTCGATTTACAACGTAAGCCATATTCCACATCATCGCAGCGTATAAAGAACGGAAGTGGCAGCCCAAACTCTTCTACCTTAGAGATAGGAAGACACGAATACCACCACGCTCCGTACGCATTTGCCACCTCAACATTAATCTTTTCATTTACTGCGATATCGGCCAGATTGTCTATAAGAAGATTCCCTTTGATGCGTACGTAAACGCCATCACTTCTCACAAAAGACACATCCTCGTATTGCCTATTCGGATACGCCATTTCAAGCATTGCACCATTAATGCAAGCGTCTTTATATTGATCATTTACAAGTGAAAGCAAATTAAAAGTGCGCTTAAAACTCTCCGGGAAAACACGAACATCATCATCCATAAGAAGTATATGAGTAAAGCCCTCATCACTCGAAAGCGCCTCGATCATCCCACGCGCAAAGCCGCCAGACCCGCCTGTATTGGGATTCGGTAAAACAGAAACGCCCTCATCGCTTAGGTCTTCGTAATCTAGGGTTCGTCCATTATCTATAACGAACATATGAAAAGATCTTGCTATGGGGTCTTTACTTCCGATAACCTGCTCTTTTACAGATTTAATATTGGGAATAACATAATCCTCTTTTTTAAATGTAGTGGTCGAAAGAGCCAGCTTTACAGAACGAATGCGATCCTCGGGCACCTCTGTATACCAATATGCATTACGAATCTCCGTAGCACCATCTGTTTTGAGAGAAAAACCCCCTAGCAGTAAACCTGCATGAGGCAAAGAGATATCAATCTCTTTAAAAAAAGGTGATCCTGCAAACTTTGTCACTTCTCCCACTTGATGAGCAACAACTTTGGTCGTAATAATAGACTCGGAATTCATCGCATCAATAGAAGGGTTGTCACCCTCCGATACTGCGTTCAGATCGACGCCTGAAAAAGTCACTTCGCAAGGGTCGCCAGATAACTCCAAATGAAGATTGATGTTGTCTATTGAAGTGTATCGTTGCCATTTTTCACATGAAACAGCATTGAAATAGGTTAAGAAATCGATTGAGCCTTCGAAAGCCAAAGAATCTTCTGCCTCTAAATAGTCCACAGATCTTTCTGCTCTATAGAGCAGCTCAGGAAAAGATGTAAAGTGATCCTGAACCTGAAGAAGAACATTGCATAATTTGAATTTGATCATTCTAGCTTCCTTAACTATTCCGATTTAGCAATTTGGAAATAGCTCGAACCTTGGTCGAGATTCTTATTGAAATACGGGTCTCCCGCCAAGCGTACGCTAGGCCATTTTTGATCAAATAGCACTAGGTCTTCAAATGCAAAATCTGGCGCATTAGTCTTGTTGTCATATCGATTTTCCGGACATTTGTCGCTAGTTTGGAGCTTGACGGTAGGAGTAGTCACGATCCTGTATCCAATATCAGTGACCTTTTTACATAGGTCTGCTACTCCAATTTCAGAAGAATATGCTGGATCGAAGCCGCCGACTTCTTCAAAAATACTCTTAGAGATCATCATGCCGTCTTTGCTTATGGCGCTAACATTTTGAAATGCGCGCAAATTGCATTGATAACCTGGGAAGTCATCAGGATACCCTCGATATAATGGCATAATACGCTCCGGTGTTATGGCGACCCCATAACACTTGTTTGTTCCGTCAGAATAAAGCGACTTTGGGCCAGTCACGCCTACGCCCTCAGAAGAGGCTAATGCATACAGCTGCTCCAAAGGTTCAGCGGTAACAAAAACATCGCCTTTATCCATAAATAAAAGAAATTCACCTCTAGCATGCTTTGCCGCTATATTAAATTGATCATATTCATTTATAAAAGCATCCAACTCGATAACTTTAACATCATCGTCTTCAATCTTTGATGCAGACAGACCATTACCTATAAAAACCAATTCGATAGAACGCCAAGAATTAATCTCTTCAAATCTACGCTTAAAATCTTTCACATCTCGATCGCTATCGCAAGAAACAATGACAGAAATAAGATCTTCGTTTTGTGGTCTCTCGAACCATATATTAAAAATGTTCGGAATCCCCGATGAAATGATCGACGCCGAATTCCAACGCTCATCCACCTGCTTTAATATCGCATTCTTGTATGCTGATAGACCAAAGGGTTTTGCGTCAGGATTAGCTGCAGTAGACGTGTCACTGACTCGCCAATGATAAAGAACCTTTTGAACATGATGGATTTTACGCGCATATTTTGCCCCTTGCGTGATCATATGATAATCTTGCGCGCCATCCAAATCCGAACTCAAAGGCTCCATCAAATCCAGAACCGATCTGCGTATACACAACAAATGCAAAATGTAGTTTTTACATAACAATAATTCAGGAGAATAAGATGGCTTGAATAGAGGGTTGAAATACGCCGCATGGGCTCCCCTGACTTCCATAAGATCCTCATCGCAATAAATAATATCTATTGAATGGTCTTCGTTTATGTCCTTAACATACTCATATAGCAAATTTGGCTCTATGCTATCGTCATGATCCAGAAAACAAACAAAGTCTCCTCCTGAAACCGCTACCCCTTCGCGGGTGTTTTCAGCTATGCCAAGATTATTTTCTAGCCTTACTTCAATCACGCGGTCATCGCTTTCACAACACAGCGAAATTGCGTCGCTCAAATAATCGAGATCAGGAGATCCATTGACTAATATCAATTCGAAATTAGGGTACGTTTGGTCAAGTACGGATTTGACCATCATATTGAAATAATCAAGGGGGGTCTTATACAAAGGCACTACAAAACTAAATTTTGGCTGTAAATTGTATTGAAAATTTCGCTCATTATCTAGAGTTTCTTCTGATGCTTTGTTTTGAGCAGACCAATCGGTATATACCGGATCTGTCCAAGCATCAATTGGAAAATCATGATCCTTTCCAAAACCCAGCCATGCCGCGAGGCCTTTAAGTCGTGCAATCAAACGCATCTATTTCACCTTGAACGCCGGATGAGCCTTGTCTTTTTCGCTCAAAATAACTTTACTCGCATCAAATTCGACGTCGCCCTCCATGGCTGGCCATTCGATTCCAATGGCCGGATCATTCCACATGAGCCCGCCCTCATCATTTGGATGGTAAACATCATCGCACTTATAACAAAACTCAGCCTCATCGCTTAAGACCAGAAAGCCGTGCGCAAATCCACCCGGAATGAAGAACTGCCTGTGGTTTTCAGCAGAAAGAATGACACCTTCCCATTTGCCATAAGTAGGACTTCCCTCTCGCAAGTCCACTGCTACATCAAAAACAGAGCCCTTCACAACACGCACCAGTTTATTTTGTGGATGCTCGATCTGAAAATGTAACCCTCGCAAAACTCCTTTTGTGCTTGAAGACTGATTGTCTTGAACAAAATCGACCGCAATGCCACCCTTGACAAAATCCGGCTTCTTATATGTTTCCATGAAACAGCCGCGATCATCTCCAAATAATCTCACGTCGACGATTACCACGCCATCGATGGATGTCTTCGTGAACGTGAAGTTTCCAGATACAATGCAATCTTCTGTAGACACGATTTCCCCCTCTGATCCTTACTGACCTTGTGCGGCATACTTGGCTTCTACAGCGTCTTTAGCATCTTTCCACCACGACTCATTATCGGTATACCATGCGATTGTATCGTCAAGCCCCTCGGAGAAATCCGTATGCTTCGGCCTCCAGCCGAGCTCTCGCTGAAGCTTGGTCGAGTCGATCGCATAACGCCTGTCGTGACCAGGACGATCGCGCACCCAGTCGAAATCATCCGACTGCTTTCCCATGCGATCAAGGATCGCGCGCAAAACATCAATGTTATTCTTCTCGCCATCTGCGCCGATCAGATACGTTTCCCCTGAACGACCCTTTGTAAGGATCTCCCAAACAGCGCTCGAATGATCCTCTGTATGGATCCAGTCGCGCACATTCTTACCATCACCATAGAGCTTGGGACGAATTCCGCAAAGAATATTCGTTATCTGACGCGGAATAAACTTCTCGATATGTTGACGTGGGCCATAGTTGTTAGAACAATTCGAGATGGTCACATCAAGACCGTACGTACGATTCCAAGCTCTAACGAGCATGTCGGATGCCGCCTTAGAAGAGCTGTAAGGACTCGATGGGAAATAAGGTGAATCCTCCGTAAACTTCACAGGATCATCCAAAGCCAGATCACCGTATACCTCATCGGTAGAAACGTGGTGGAAGCGCGTTCCATTCTTGCGCGCCGCCTCGAGTAGCTGAAACGTTCCTTCCACATTCGTGCGAATAAAGGGAGCCGGGTCCGAGATAGAATTATCGTTATGGCTCTCTGCCGCAAAATGAACGATGGCATCCGAGCTCGGAACTATCTCATCAAGAAGATCCGCATCGCAAATATTGCCATGAACGAATGTGAACCTATCTTCTGGAAGACCAGAGAGATTATCCAAATTGCCAGCATAGGTGAGTGCATCGAGCACCGTAACGTGCACATCAGGCTGGTTATCTATAACCCAGTGTGCAAAGTTGCTTCCGATAAAACCAGCGCCACCGGTAACTATGATGCTCTTGGGTTCAAAACGGTTCTCCATTATTCACCTCGGTTTTCATATTTCGGAAGATTTTCCATATAGGCGCTCAGTGCATCTTGCCAGGAGCGCATCTCGTTTCCGATCGTGTCTTCCAATCGCTTGTTCCTTAATGATGAGAATGCTGGGCGTGAAGCACTGTCCGGATGTGCATTCTTATACTCCTCAGAAGTGCAGCGCTCAACTCTGCAATCAGCGTCGGCGAGGACGGCCTCTGCGAAATCCGCCCAAGAGCACGTTCCTTCGTTTGTAGCATGCCAGACGCCATAATCGTCAGTTAAGGCGATCTTCAAAACTTCGTAAGCGAGATCGTTGGCATTTGTCGGATTCCCAAGCTGATCGTCGACAACGGTTACATGATCATGACTCTCGGCAAACTTAAGCATCGTTTTTGCGAAATTCTTACCCACGTAGCCATAAAGCCATGCAGTGCGGATTATATGGTGCTTCGGATTTACCTTAGCAACACCGATCTCACCAGCAAGCTTTGTCCGGCCGTAAGCACTTATCGGCGCCGTCTCGTCTGACTCCGCTCGCTCTCCGGCCTTAGTGCCGGAAAATACATAATCTGTAGAAACATGGACAACGGGAATACCTTTATTTGCGCAAGCCTGAGCAACATTGATCGCACCTTGCCGATTCACGAGATCCGCAAGTTCCTCGTTGCTCTCACAACCGTCAACGTTTGTCATTGCTGCGCAATTGATGACCAGATCAAAATTTCCTGATGAAACGAATTCCTGCACCGCTTCACCATCCGTGATATCAAGTTGCGGCGTATCGGTATAGACCACTTCTGCAGCCTTATATTCAGCAGGTATAAATCCGATCTCTGCCTGTCCGGTTTCAAGCAACCTACGAAGCTCGTTTCCAAGCTGACCGGAGGCTCCTGTGATCAAAATCTTCATCCTCAATCCCATTTCTTATTTGGCGCAATGCGACCTTCAGCAACTTTCAGCAAGTGCTGACCATATGTACTCTTGCCGTATTTTTCAGCAGCAGCCATAAGCTGATCGCGAGTGATCCATCCATTGTCGTACGCGATCTCCTCAATTACTGAAACCGAAAGCCCTTGACTGCGCTCGACCGCACGAACGAATTCAGATGCCTCAAAAAGGCTTTCCATAGTGCCCGTATCAAGCCAAGCATAGCCACGCCCAAGAGTGACAACATTAAGAGAGCCATCATCAAGATACATTTGATTGAGAGTTGTTATCTCGAGCTCACCGCGAGCAGATGGCTTAACCTGCTTAGCGAAATCACAAACACGATCGTCATAAAAATAAAGCCCTGTAACAGCATAATTGCTCTTAGGATACTCCGGCTTCTCCTCTATCGATATCGCATTGAAGTCCTCATCAAATTCCACAACACCAAAACGCTCGGGATCGTCCACGTAATAACCGAATACGGTTGCTCCGCCCTTGGTCTCTGCGTCCTCAACAGCACGTTTGAGATGGCGCGAAAGACCATTGCCATAAAAAATATTATCGCCAAGTACAAGCGCGCAAGAATCACCGTCAATAAACTCTTCCCCGATGAGGAACGCCTGTGCTAGTCCATCAGGAGATGGCTGCTCTGCATACTGAAGATTTATCCCGTACTTAGAGCCGTCACCGAGCAAGCGCTCGAAATTCGGAAGATCTTGTGGAGTGGATATGATCAGGATATCGCGAATCTGAGCTTGCATAAGAACAGAGAGCGGATAGTAGATCATTGGTTTGTCGTAAACCGGTAAAAGTTGCTTAGAAGTTACGGTGGTGAGCGGATAAAGTCTTGTTCCGCTTCCGCCCGCAAGAATGATGCCCTTCATATTCCTCCTAAAACAAAGTTAGGCTTCTATTGTAATAGAAGCCTAATTGAATTGTATAAATGCAAAAATCTACGACTAGTAGACCAATACCCTTGTTCCGGTAGGAATCGTATCATATATCCACTTAGCATCATCGAATGCCAAACGAACACAGCCGTGAGACAACTGCTCGCCTAGTCTACCATCTTGAACCCTAAATGTGCCTTGATCATACAAAATAGAATGGAACAGATAATCATGATAGAACTGCGTCCAGTAATAGCACGTATATCCACTTCCAAACGAATAGCCTCTAGAACCCACCGTAAAGGTGCCCTTTACAGTAGGCGTACTTGGCTTGCCAGGACTACAGGTAAACCGATATATGCAAGTCCAGTTCCCATAACTTCCCGTGTAAACACCGACAAAACAATTTTCTGTATCAACAGCCAAGATATAATTGGTATTACTGGCATACTCTTGAATAGTTCTATTCATAATATAGTAATGCCATGGAAGCACTTCATCAGCCATCACCCAAAAATTCGTCGAAGCAATGCATTCATTTCCCATATAAATATCAGCATAAAACGTACAAGGATTATAAAACTGATCTAATGAAACATCGGCTTTCCATAGATTATTTCCAACATGATATCCTTCATACCAAACCATATCATTGAATCCACCTAACACCGACCAAACAGGCACTCGCATTGATCCAACAGTCTTGGGATTCTTGATATAAATACAGCGCCTCCCTGAGCTATAGTCACCAGTCACAAATGCATAATTGCTTACTTTCATATCAGAATGAGTAGTATCAATATATGATCTCACTCCATTTTTTCCATCAACATAAACATCTGATGTGTAAGTGCCCTCCTGTCCTAAATGCCTAGAAGCGTCAACCGCAGCAATCCAACTGCCATCCGACTGCAGTTCAGCCGAATGCCAATAAATATCACCACCCTTGCTTGCATTAGACCATGATGGAACATAGATAGCGGCTACGCCTGATTTGGATTCAATATTTGACACTCTGACTTTATAGAAGCCATTGCCCGACGTTATCACAGAAACACTATCCGTGGCGCCTTTTAATTCAGATATCGTAAATTCCCCTGTTGCGGCAACCTTTTGCTGGCCTGCAACATATGCATATGCATGAACGATATATTTACCCGAAGTGCGATGATTAGAGATCGGGATCTTTACCTCCCAACCATCAGCTTTTTTCGCTGCCGC
>CAJUSF010000025.1 GCA_910588945.1 uncultured Eggerthellaceae bacterium
CCCCGTTGTCCCACGCAGGACAACGGGGACGGGGGATGTTGTCCCACTAGTAGCGGCTTCCATATGCTCGTCGACCCTCTTTGCTCCAAGCACGCACGAATCCCGCTTTGCCATCTGTATACGCATCACGATCATGCTTGTATCTTTTACATAGCTCCAGCTTGAGAGCCTCATATTCGCGCGCAACATTCGGATGATCATTCAGATAATCTCTGAAGTAGAGCTCATCGTTGTCTCCCTTGTAATGCAAATGGATATGAAACACCTCATCCGCATACCCCTTCGTCGTATACCCGAGATTCATTGATATACGGGAAGACGACTCAGAAGACCCATAACAAGACTCAGACATTCTTATAAAACCGAGTGCTTCCAGCGATTCGGCTACGGCTGTCAGAGATTCGCCTACATCTACCTCGACCAAAACATCCACTATGTCTTTCGCCATGATGCCCGCAATCGCCGTGCTGCCGATGTGACTTACTCGAAGACCACAGACGTTTTCAAGCGCACCGGTTAGTACAGCTTCGATCCTCTGATATTGCTGCGCCCAAGTTTCGCTTGGCTCTTCAAGAGAAATGGGAAACAACTCCCAAAGCTCCTCAAGGCTCATTTCCATCAAAGATTTTATGCGCTTTTCAGTCCTCACTTATGCAGACCTTCATCCAGCGGCTTTTGGGCAAACATGTGAAATACTCGTCGCGCGTATCCCCTATAAGCTCGCAAGGCACGCCTTTCTCAATATGGTCGAAGGTGAATCCGCACTTGCCCATGACGCGCTTCGATTTATCGTTGGAGTCATCGCATACGCACCAAATTTGCTGCACGTCCAGATCCTCAAATGCATGTCGAATGACTTCGCGTGATGCCTCCGGAATAAGTCCGCGCCCCCAGTAGGGCTTACCGATCCAGTAGCCAAGCTCCGCCTCGCCTTCCGGTAGCGGCTTAGTGCCGCTCTCTTTGAAGAGCAGTCCGACGCTGCCGACGGGCTTGCCGGTTTCTTTGAGGATGACCGCATAGGTTTCTGGCGCAGATAGAACATCGCGAATGATCTCGCGACTGTTCTCGACATTCGCATGCGGCGACCAGCCCGCAATAGGGCCTATGTCCGGATCTTTCGCGTAACGAAACAACTCCTCCGCGTCGTCATCTTCCCATGGACGCAATATCAATCGCTCTGTTTGAAGCACTGCTTTCAGTCCTTTCTCCATCTTTTCATAGACGAGTTTTCTACCATTGTCGATGTCGCTCAGATCGCAGGAGGCATCAACAATTCCAGCTGGGTGGCCTTTCGCGCACGCGGCTCAGTCGTGTCAGGGGGCAAGATATGACATACAGGCTGAGCATCCAATCGAACGGAACTGCGATCAGCAAGCTTTTGATAGTCGGAGCCAAACCAAAGAGGCAACTCATCCTGTTGCACTATGAGCGGCATGCGATGATGAATCGGTGACATGTCAGCATTGGCCTCGGTGGTCACCATCGAGAAATTCCCGCCTCTCCAGATACAGCCGATCAGGACGACGTTTTGCCCCGGAACGCGAAACTCATATTGGCACTTAAGTGGCTTCCCGGTCTTCGGCGAAGGGTAGGTCTCTTCACGATGCGTTTCAAAGAACGCGGATACCGCTATGAGGCATCTTCTATGCTCCATAGACTCGCGCCAAGTCGGCTTCGCAGCGCTCTCGATGCGGGTGTTGAACACTACGCTAGGTTTCCAAGACTCCTCAAACCCCCAAGAAAGCTCACAGGCGGAAAGCGATCCGGCGACAAGGGCGGGAGATTCACGCGCCGTGTCGAATGTAGGGATGATAAGTGGTGCAATCGACTTCGGATAGACCTGCGACCTTCGGGCGGGCCAATCCGGCTCGATGTTCAAAGGCGAGTTGATCTCGATCTTCCGGATGATCTCGAGCACCTCATCGAAGGTAAATATGATGCATTTTCCGCACATGCCCCTATGCTAGCAGCTTTCAGGCAAAAGTAGTCCCGATATTGATGCCATCATCCCCATCCCCTGAAACGCAATCGGCTTTCAGACATACACTTAATGGGTGCACATTATGGCGAACCATGCACTCAATGGGTGCATGGTTCTAAAACTTCGTGCCACCCTAGCGCAGTTGCTTCTCCATCTTCTCGTAGACCAGCTTCACGCCATCATCAAGCTCAATCACGCCGTGTCCGACAGTCTTGTAACCCCTGTGCTCATATAAGCAAGCCGCTGGCAGCGACGCATCAATGCAGGCAACATCATAGTCGGCAGCTATTTCCTCTTCCAGCCGATCGATGATAAGCGTCCCGTACCCTCTGCCTTGAAACGCAGGGTGAACATACACACCGGTAATGTGGTTGCCATCGTAGCAGCCTGTTCCCACCACGCTTCCCGCATCGTCAAGCGCAACGCCCATATTCCCTGAAGCGATTCCCTCTCTCACATGTTCAAGGCAATGAAGATCACAGAAGAAATCAACGACCGCCTGAGGATAGTATTTCGGATAAATTGCACGGATCGTGGTTTGCAGCACATTATGAATAGCCCCGGCATGCTCATCTGTCGCCGGCGCATATCGCATTGCACAAGTTTGTGGGTAGCAGGGCTTTTCAGTACTCATCCGGGCGCCTTTCTCTGTCATCTTCTGCAATCACTTCATCAACGAATCGAGCGATCAGGTCATTCACGATGTCCGGCGCATCGCAGTTCGAGTTATGTCCCGCACATTCGATCCAATGCACTTTGTGACCAGTGCACCTCTCCCACTCGCGATTATAACGCTTGGCTGAACCTGCACCGTCTTTTTCGCCACAGATAAGCAACACTGGGTAGTCTATGTTATAGGTAAAGTCCTCCTCAACAGCCTCGGCTAATGCCTTATACCCATGTGTCGCCAAGTCGCAATACTCTTGCTTGCCGTAATCGAGCATCATCTCTCGCATCACCTGTTGCCCATAAGGGCTCGTTGCGGTGCCGGACGACCCAAGCTTAATAAGCGTCTTCCATGGAATGGATAGATACATTAGCTTCGTATGCTTGAGGAGGAAGAGCTCCCAACTCGTATAGTATTTACGCTGAAGCGAGCATGAATCAATGGACACGAAGCCGCGCGCCGCACCCGGAAAGAGTTCCATGTAGACCTGAGCGATGTAGCCTCCGAGAGACTGCCCGATCAAAATAGGCACGGTTATGCCTTCGGCATCAAGGATCTCCTTTAGCCAGCGCGCCAGATCGCTCAGCGTCCAGTCAAGAGCGAAAGGACGAGATTGCCCATGAGAAGGCGCGTCCCACACAAGCACGTTCGCCTTGCCCTCAAAATACTCAATCTGCTTCTCGAAGAGCCTGTGATCCGCTGTGAGACCGGGAAGGAAAACAAGCCAAGGGCGCTCGCTATCCGCAGGGTCAGATATCCAATATGCAATCTCTCCACTAGGGGTTGCGAATATTCGCTTATCCATGAATCGCGTCCTCCGATTTTCTTTTGAACGTCCTTCTTCCCAGCGTCCAGCGATCTGCTTAATAGCGCCCAGTGGGGAGGGACGGGCTATCGGGCGATAGTAACAGCACTTTCAACCTGCATCAAATAACAGACTCAAAAACTTACTGAATCGTACAACAGAGTCACCTTACACTATTATTGACGCTGCTTTCTATTGGGTCGCCTTTTGATCGCAAGCAATCTCATATAGTCATCGAACTGCGAGTCATCCGTGGGCTCAAACATAATCCACTTACCATCGTGGAAGGTTTTCGCATCGTCGTAAGCCGATCGTATCGCCTCTGAATAGCTCGCCCTGTCCTCCTCGAACCTAGATCGCTCATCCTTACCAAGGATCACCATGAATCCAAAGCAGCCCTCTTTCGCATACAGCGCACAAAGTGTCTTCCCGCCACGACGGTACTTATATTCCAAATCCCAGGCCTTACCGCCGCTGCCCCATGTTCTGTCCATCTCGTATTGTCCATCAATACATTCACAGAGCTGCATCCAGAGATCGTATTGCGACTTATCTAAGAGGTCGGCGAGTTGCTCTCCGTATGATCGATCGTCACTCATTGCAATCCTCCATCGTAACTATAGTGGCAAAAGTGGCGACAATAGCGTCAGGTCGTATTATTGCATTCCGCGTGACAATAGCGTCAGATCATATTGCCGCTGGGTTCTTGGAAAGTCCCTATGCCTTCCTCACTGGAATACGAATGACGGTCTTCAGGCGCTCGGGTGAAACACGCCGAGGGTCCGACAGATATATCTCGTGGTGATGTCGCTTGTCGCTCTCATCGAATACGTATCCCTCGGAAAGAGCGAACTCCTTCATGACTTGGATGGTCGCAGGCTCATCGTCATAAGAACCAATATGCATACACTGCACGCAGAGCCCCTCGTCGATGGTCAGCATCTCAACCTCGGAGAAGTCGACCTTTTTCTTGCGAGACGCCTCCTCCTTTGCCCATTCAAACACATCGGGTGTTACGAACTCAGGCAGCCTGATGCAACTCACCCACTCAAGCTCGCCTTTACGCTTGGGATCAAGCTGCCCGATGGCCTCGGGAAACGTCCAGAAGCCCTCTAGCGGAGGCACGACGTATGGGAAGTACCCCTCGATGTCGTTGCCGGATTTGGGTGACATCTTGATGGCGAAGGAGATACCGTAAAGCTGCTGCATCGCGCGCTGATATTCGCCGTCCTCCTCGTTGGGATCGCCCTGCCCCCTCACAGCAACGTAGCTCATAGACGGAACCTCGACGATCGATGGCTTCTTTGAGGGTTGATAGAGATCCTTGTATTCCTTTTTGTAATCGAATGTCATATCAACCCTTTCTATTTGTTTGCGAATCGCCTTTATTATCCCAACAGTTTAACGACACTCGTCGAGATGTGAAGACCAGCAACAAATTGTGTCAAAGGGTCACATCAAATGGCATCGACGCCGAAGGGATCGAGCAGAGCACACGAACGATCTTCGCGAAGCCCGACAATTTAGCTCTGGCGCCCGCTGAGGATGCCGAATTGGATCGCTGCAGGCAGAGCGTTTGAGTAAGGACGAATCACAGCCATGGCCAAAACATGCGTCATAGATGCCGGAGGTGGATTCCGCGGAATCTACGCAGCGGCAGTCCTCGATCGCTGCCTGGACGAAGGCATCTCGTTCGATCTCGGCATTGGCATCTCGGCCGGCAGCGCTAACATCGCCTCGTTCCTTTCCCGCCGAAAGGGCAGAAACTACCGCTTCTACACCGTATACGGCAAGCGCTGGCAATACGCCAGCCTACGCAACTTCCTAACGAAACGCAGCTATATCGACATGGATTATGTATATGGAACGCTGAGCAACTCCGACGGCGAGGATCCTATGGACTACGACACGTTCATGGACAATCCCATGGACTTCATCGTAGTGGCAACCAATGCCGAAACCGCTGAAGCCATCTACATCCCGAAGAGACAGATGAAGCGCGATGTCTACGACGCATTCAAGGCATCAAGCGCGATTCCGGGCATCTGTCGAGTTTATGAGGTCGACGGCGTCGCATGCTTCGATGGCGCGCTGAAAGATCTGATCCTTGTGCGGGTTCTTTACCAAGGCTGCGACAAGGTGGTTGTGCTGCTCACGAAGCCGAGGGATTTCATCCGCAAACCCGACGGCGACGAGAGACTCGCAAGACTGATACGCAAACGCTACCCGAAGGCCGCCGAGGCGCTGCGCAAACGAGCTGAGAATTACAACAAGGATTAGCGACAATGGCGCGAAATTTCAAGCGTCGTGGGGTAAATACTTGACGATCGGGCAATTGAGTAGGCACCTATCGTAGGTAGCGCAGACACAATCAACCCCACCGGGCCGAACAGCTCGAAGCTAAGCACAATAGCGGTAACAGGACAGTTGGTGCATGCAGCAAAGAAGGCTATCATGCCCATCTCCGTCACAGCTACTCCCCCTGAAAAAACTCCACCATCTGCAACAATGAACATCCAATCGATTGAAGAACCTAAGCATGCCCCAATAGCGAGTATGGGCATGATTTCTCCACCCTTGTAACCGCCTGCAAACGTCAGCAATGTCAAAGCGAGCTTAGCGACAAATGCCCATGGAGGCAGATACTCACCAGACAGCGCTGATGTGACAAGCATCATGCCCGTACCACAATAGTCACGTATCGGCTCATAGTGCAAGATGTCGGCATATCCAAGTACGAGCGCCGTCACTACTCCACCCACTGCAAGCGCAAACACCGGCGACCCAAGGTGGCGGAGACCGCCCTTGAGAGCCTCCAACGCTTTGCAGAATACCACAGCCAGAACACCCGATCCCACTGCTGAGGCAATCACGGTTCCTACCATACGATAGTCAAACAACCCGAAAACGTCTACTGAGGGTGAATCTAGGAATCTAATACCAGCCATTGCTGTGATACCCCAAGCAATCAATGAAGTGAAGAGCGGCGCTACAACTTCGACAAGGCTAGCGGGACGCTTCCTGAGAGCCTCAAAGGAGAAGATAACTCCAGCCAGAGGCGCACTCAACATGGAACCGAGTGCCGCTGCGGTAGCAGCAGGAGCAAACAGCCGTCCATACCGCTTTGCGACCTTTTCGCGGAACAATCCGATCAGACCGCCGCTCATCTGAATGGCTGCCGCCTCCTTCCCTACCGAACCTCCGCACAGCACTGTGAGAAAGGTGCCTACAACGATGGCTGGAACCAATGCGAGAGGTACACCTTCATCAGCTTTTGCTGCCTTAAGCACCCGTGCTGTGCTCCAAAGAAAATCCAAGTGTAGAACATAATAGAGACCGTAGGTCGCAATGCCTGCCACCGGCAAAACCCAAACAAAATAGGGGTAAGACAAAAACAGACACTCTGCCGAGTCGACAGCAAAACCCAATACAAGCGTCAGCAAACCGATGATGCCACCTAGCGAACCAAGGGATAATGCTAAACAAACAATCTCCCTAATCCGCTGTGCTCGTTTCGAGCCCTCCCGACAAACCATAACACTCCTGCATTAACAAACAAAGCCGTTGAGAGCATATCGTCTCATTGATCTAGCATCTCGACACGGCCACTGCCTATATGGTACAAAGCAGCGAGAATAGTCAACTTACCCTCATCCTCTCTTTTCCTGAGCTCCGGTGCATCTCTTAAGCGATGAGTAGATGCCAGCGTATTCAAGCAACACGCTTGTTTAATATCTCTTTCTCCTTGAATGGCTTGTGCGATTTGACTTGTCAGCGATATAAGACTCTCATCCTCACATCCCTCCACAACAGCACTTACTGCGCCACAGTGAGTGTGCCCAAGCACCATGACAAGCGCAACATCCAGATGCTCAACCGCGTAAACAATGCTTGCAATTTGAGTCTCTTCAGCCACATTGCCAGCAACTCGCACAACGAAGAGATCACCGAGTCCGCACATGAATATATCTTCTGGCACTACACGCGAATCAGAACAAGTGAGAACCACTGCTACGGGTTTCTGTCCCTGATCACGTAATCGTGCCCGCAAATCTGGAGAGATGTCACCGTCGGGCGCTTTTGCGCTCAAGTAAGCTGCATTCCCGTACATCAGTTTAGTTATGGCATCATAAGCCTTTTTCACAGCCACAATAATTCCCCTTAATAATTGTTAACCTTCCCACTTGTGCATCGGATCGTTGTATACCATTGCGGAATCGGGTCTAGCTTGGCAAATGAGGGTCAGGTCGTACTCCCGAGCAAGGCGCACAGTCTCATCAGTAGGCACCGCCTTAGTAACCAGAATGGGAACACCGCCACGTATAGCTTTCATGACCATGTCAACCGGAAGTCGTCCACTTGAATATACGAGGGCACTCCTCAAGTCGATGCCCTGACGTAGAGCGAAGCCAACCACCTTGTCGAAAGCATTATGACGACCCAAATCCTCACAACAGATGACGATGTCACCGTCGAGCACGAGATAGCAGCTATGGGTTCCCATCGTCGTTCGGTGAAGAGGAGTGTCCGCAGCAAAAGTTCGCGCAACGGCAAATACCCACTCTGGATTCCAGAAAATGGGCACCACCTTGTCAGGTCGATTCTCGGTAGTGAAATACTGGTTATAGACACGGTTTCCCGTGCAGCATGAAGGAACAGTCTCCACGTCTTGGCGTGAAAAATCCGCTTTTCGATCCGCTAGCAACACAGAGGCGCGCGTCCCTTGATCACAAAGATAGATCTCTTCTATATCATCAATTCCCCCGATGATATCCTCGGTATACAAACGTCCGACAATAAGATCGATCAGATTGCTGGGTGTACAGACAACGCGCATGGTCGGCACCGTATTCACAGTGATCTCCATAACGTGCTCCGCAAGCACCGGACGCTCGAGAGCCTCTCGACTCCCATCAGGCATCAGAAGCTCGCCCATGCACGCTTCAACAGCCTTGTTCTCCCTATACCGATCAACCAGTCTCATGGCTTATTTTGCTTGCTTCTTGTGGTAAATAAACCAATAAGCCATACCCACCAGCAAACCACCAACGATGTTGCCAAGCGTAGCAAGAGCTAGGTTGTAGCCTATACCCGAGAGCGTGACAGCATCGACAGCTCCAAAGCCGGCACCGTTGAGGATAAAGCCCATGGGCAAAAAGAACATATTCGCCACACAGTGCTCAAAACCACATGCAACAAATGCCGAGATAGGAAGCAGGATGCCTACGATCTTGTCGGAAACAGTCTTAGCGGAAAAACCGATCCAAACTGCAAGACACACAAGAATGTTACAAAGAATCGCCTTGAAAAAAAGGACTTGTGGCGCTAGTGAAACCTTTCCCGCTGCCACAGATACAAACGCATTGCCAACTTCTCCACCATTCATTCCCTGCAAGTTGGACATAAAAACGATGAATACCGCTACGAGTGCTCCAGCTAGATTACCAATCCAAACGATGATCCAATTACGGAACATATCCCCAAAGGATATCTTCCCCGAAGCCTTGGCGCAGGCCATGAGCACATTGCCCGTGAACAACTCAGCACCACAACACAACACTAAACACAGACCCAGGCAGAAGCACAAACCACCGACGATACGCTGTATGCCGAATGCCATAGATGTGTCTCCCAAAAAAGTGCAGAAATACATGGCACCAAAGCCGATGAACGCACCAGCCAACATGGCCGATACGAAGCACTTGACAGGATGCATATCTGCCTTAGTTACTCCAACAGTCTCGGCCTTCGCTTCAGTTGCCGCAGGGGCCAAGGCCGCTGGATCTATAATCGTAAGATCTTCTTTTTCAATAGACATTTTCTAGTTCCTCTCATCGTTAAAATAGGGGATTTCCTCAAAGTTATCTCCCTTAGCAATGTATTGATAGATGACATCCACGGCAGCCAGCACACGAGTGTGCACGGGATCAAAGAACTCGGTTCCTGATGGCTGAATGCCGAGAAATATTACTTCTTTACAGATTGATTCAAGTTCGCCGAGAAGATAGGTGATGGGCAACGTATGAGTTGTGATAAACGATTGTGTAGCTACATCTGCTGCCCTTAGGCGACGAATAGCACCAGGCTCCAACCCCATCGCTGCTGCATCGACCAAAAGAAGTCGTCTTGGCGTTAGGCGGCGGAGATACCCTAGATCATTCTCAGGCGTTTGCCCTCCATCAACCGCCACCCAACCCTCGACAGGTGCGTCTTCCATTTTCTTAACCAACAGCGGGCCGGCCGCATCATCACCACGCAGAACGCTTCCGATGCCAAAGACGACCTGTCTATTTCGATCCGCTTCCTCATTGGCTGCGAATATCTCCTCGGCGCTTAGCATGTCACCCTTCTTCCCATGGCATATACACAGGGCTCGCATTGGATCTCATCAAGTACTCTAAGAAACTCCTCGAGCCAAGCAGGAGCATCGATAGCCACTACGGTCTCAACTGCAACGAGCCCCTCGATCTTATCCTCTTGGGAATCCAAGACAGACCCGATTCTCTCCAAAGCCCCAACAATAGCCTGCTTGAGTATGGGCACATGCTCTTTCTTGACCTCTATCTCGCCGAATTTTTCAACACCAGCCAACTTATCGCGTCCCTTTCCAGGTTCCAGTAAATCAAGCACCACCGCGAACACTTCACGTGAAGTGACTAATCGGGGTCTCAAGCAATCGATAATGCCTGTGTTATGCCCGATAGCGAGGGTGTAGTATAGAACCGATCTCACCTCTTCCGGAATGGAACGCTCGTTGTCGACGAACTTCTCACGTAGCCGATAGAACACAATTTCATGTGCTGTACAAGCATTGGTTGTATGGGCTGCCGACGAGTTTACGCATCCCAATGTCGGAAACGAGGAGACCCCCGTCAAAGCAGACGTAAATTGCACTCCTGGGTTCTCTCTGTAATCAATAACCTGTTTTGATGAATCTTCATTGATCATCGCGCTCACTGCACAGCCACCTTACTTAGGAGCAATGCCTTCAGATCCATAAACACGGCACGCTTGCGTGTGTCTGTCTCTTTGGCAATCAAACTGTCAACAGCCCCAAACACATCATCTTGATCCCGAACGATCGCGAGCATAAACTCATCGACGATCTTCTTTCCGTAATAGTAGCCGCTCATGCGACGCGCTTCGCGCTCAAACGCCGTTCGCACCTTGTAGGGAATAGCCGGAAAAGCTATAGGCGCCTTTTCGCCCTCCGGCGCCACGTGGTGACTCGCATGCAGCTTTTGGTCGAGAATGCCGAGCGCACATGCGAAACCATAGATTGTGGCAGGCGGCGTCGGAGGACATCCAGGCACGTAAACATCAACTGGCAGGATAGGATCAGTTCCTCCCCACACACAGTAGTTGTCGTGGAAGATGCCTCCAGTACAGCCACACGCCCCGTAGGACATGACAATCTTGGGATCGGGCGCCGCATGGTAAGCGCGAAGCGCCGGTTCCCTCATAGATCGGGTCATGGCACCGGTATACAGAAGCAAGTCGGCATGACGGGGTGAAGGCACCACCTTGATACCGAAGCGCTCAGCATCGAACACCGCAGTAATAGTTGCGAAAATCTCAATCTCACAACCATTGCAGCCGCCGCAATCCACACGGTATACATAGACAGACCGCTTGATAGACTTGAGCAGCTTCTTTTTTGCTTCCTCCACCGTCGCATCCAATGTGATCGGATCGGGCTTCCACTGGAGTTGCGGCGGGAAATTGTCTTCCAGCATCTAAGCCTCCCCTCTATGACGTGCCTGAAGCTGAAATGCCTCGGCGTCTTTGAGACGGCGACAATTCAGGCAGAGATCCAACTTCTCGATATCGGCTGCAGCCGAGCCGCCCATTTTGGACAGAAGATCGCGCACATAATCCACTTCCTTAGCGACCGCATAGGGCTTTCCGCAAAACGAACAGCGAGCCACCTCGTATGCACACGATTCGCTTAGATCGGCTTTATTGAGCACAGTCAGCTCGAATTCTTTGGTGAGATTGATGGCAAACATAGGACACACTTCTTGACAGCGACCGCAGAAGATACACCGTCCATAGTTGATGCTCCATGTGATGAAAGACTGGTTGTCATCAAGCTCCATGGTGATCGCATTGGCAGGACAGGCGATAGCGCAGGCCGCACATGCGATGCAGAGCTTCTCGTTGTGTTCCGGCTTTCCCCTGAACCCATCTGGAAACTCATAGGGTTTAAACGGGTATTCGACAGTGGCATCGCCGGTTTCGCAAATCTCCTTGAACAGCTTAAACATAGCTACCACCCCTTTTTGGCCAGCGGCGAATGAGTGCGTCGGCGGCAATAGCTCTCCAGCTGATTCTTCGTAAGCACCGTGCTTGACTTCTTGTTCAAATCCACAACCGTCACGCGATCGGTACATGAGTAGCATGGATCCATAGAACCAACGATGATGGCAGCATCAGCTATGGTATTGCCACGAAGCATGTAGCGAAGAATCGGCCAGTTTGAGTACGTGGCAGCTTTACAGCGCCAACGATAGCATTTCTGATTGTCACCCGTTTGCGACCAATGCATATCCTCACCGCGCGGAGCCTCGGTATATCCCAGAGCAAACCTATTAGGCGTGTACTGCCATCCTTCTGTCTGAATAGGTCCCTCCGGTGCGCCATCGAGCCACTGCTCTATCATTGCAAGCGAATCCATGAACTCCTCTACACGCACAAGCGTGCGACTCTGAACATCGCAGCCATCATGGGTTCGAGCTGACATGCCAACAAGAAATTTGTAGCCATCAAAGGGATGGTCAAAACGAACATCTCGACCAATACCCGAGCCACGCACACATGGACCCACAGGACTGTAGTCGCGGGCGATCGCAGGGTCGAGGCGACCGATGCCTGATGTACGCGATTCAAAATTGGCGGTGGACACCAGCATGTCCACAAGCGCCTCCACTTCATCACGAAGTTCATGCACGTATTTGATGGTCGCAAGCTTCTGATCATCCAGAATATCGCGACGCACGCCACCGATGAGATTCAAACCGTAGGTCTTGCGCGCTCCGGTCAGAAGCACCGCCAGATCCATAGCTTTCTCGCGTATACGGAAAAAGTGCTGAAATCCAGTATCGAAACCACAGTAATGACAGACAAGGCCAAGGTTCAATAAGTGAGAATGCAGTCGCTCGACCTCCAGAAGAATAGAGCGAATGTATTGGGCACGTAGTGGAACTTCAATACCTTGAGCATGCTCAACCGATTCAGCGTAGGCAATGGAATGGGCGTTCCCGCAAATACCACAGATGCGGTCAGCCAAAAACGTGACTGCATCATAGCTCAAACGATCTTCGGCCACCTTTTCCATTCCACGGTGCACGTAGAACAGGCGGTAATCCGCGTCAATGATATCTTCTCCATCAACAAACAGTCGGAAATGCCCTGGCTCGTCAGAAGTGATGTGTAAAGGACCCATCGGAACTTGAGTCGTCTCCTCAGCACGGCCCTCGTAGAGGAATCGATAATCTTCGATATCGGTTGTCGGAGCCGGACGATGACGATAATCCATGGCATCTTTGCGAAGAGGATAGAGATTGTCAGGCCAATCATCCGGCAACACGAGTCGGCGTTCATCGGGGAGACCTACTGCACGCAATCCAAACATATCGAAGGCCTCACGCTCGCTCCACACACACGCCGGAACACGTGGCGTCACGGAAGGGTATTCCATAGTTAGAGGATCCACCTCAGTTCGCACCACCACAAACCCCTTATCGCTCTCTTCCATAGAGAGCAGATAGTACAGAGCAAAACAGCCATGCAAAGGACGCTCGTCGTTGGCTACCATGTTTGGCAGCCAACCGCCCCGACCGTAGTACAGAAATTCAACTACATCGGGCAGCATATCCGTGGGAACCGTAATGGTCACCTGATCGGCTGCCTGCCATGTGGCATCAAGCACTGATCCCGGGAATGTATCGCGCACTGCTTGGACATGGGTCTCGCCTATGCGCAGGGCATCCGGTTTCTTTGCCGTCATTACTCGAACACCTCCTCGATTTCCTCTTGGACATCGGATACCTCTGAAACATCGGACATCTCAGAGACATCATCTAATTCTGGTTGATCTTGAGTGCCAAGCGCTGCCAAAGCATCAGCGAATAAGTCCCCGTTAGCGGAATTTTCACCCTCATAGGACATAACGATGGCACCAGCCTCCTCAATAGATCCTGCAAGAGGGCCTGGAAGAGCTACGCCAAGGAGCAAGACCACAGCAAGGAGAATAACCTCAGGTGCAAGCGCCAGAGCAGAAACATCGCCGCGCCCAATCTCCTCAGAAGCCCTCCCCAAAGCAGCGCCGGTAATCATACGAATCAAGGCCATTATGACAACAACCAGTGCTACAAGCACTATCACAAGAACCCACCAAGTCTGAGCAGCGACACCTGCCAAGATCATGAGCATCTCGCTCAAGAACATGGCGAAAGGCGGAAATCCTGCCAGCGCCAAACACCCTGCAGCAAACAGCACTCCTGTAACCGGCGCTACCGAAATGATGCCGGAAATCTTTGACAGGTCGCGGGTGCGGTACTTCATCATTACATTGCCGGAGAGGCAGAACATGAGCGCTTTAGTTAAGCCGTGGGCTATACAATGCACAAGACCTGCAATGATTCCCAAAGGCCCACCTATACCAAAGCATACCGCTATAATGCCGATATTCTCACAGGAACTGTAGGCTAACTTGCGCTTGAGATCATTTTGGCGGTACACCTCAAAGGCAGCATATGCCACAGATAGCACACCTAAGATGAGCATCACTGTTTGGGGAAATGTGTCGCCCACATTAGCTGCAGTTAAGATGAAGAAGCGCAACACGATAAGGATCGCGCATTTGAGGAGCACGCCTGAGAGCAGAGCCGATACAGGACTTGGTGCCTCAGAATGAGCATCAGGAAGCCACGTATGCATTGGAAACAGACCGGCCTTAGTGCCGAAACCAATAGCTGCAAACACGAAGGCGATCATCATAAGCGAATGATCCATGAGCGGTGCATTGGGCAGAATTTCCGTCCAGAACACTGCCTGATGAGCGTCGGCCATCACATCTGCCGCATTCGCATACACTAGTAACGTGCCGAACATACCGAAAGCAACACCCGCCGTGCACACGATGACGTATTTCCAAGCGGCTTCGAGCGCCAGCTTTGTGCGATAGACGCCAACCAAGAACACCGTTGAAAGCGTGGTTGCCTCCACTGATACCCACATCATAATAATATTGTTCGAAGAGACAGCCAAGATCATCGAGAAGACGAAAAGACTATAGAAAAGATAGTATTGCTTGACCTGCGAGGGTTCCAGCTTTTTGTCCTCCACATCATGTTTGATGTAAGGAAGCGAGTAAATGCCCGTGCAAGGAGCAATAATCGCGATGAGGCCTAAAAACAGAGCTGAGAGTCCGTCGATATGAAACCATTCGCCAAAGACAAAAATGTCATCGCCCATGAAGGCAGCCACTGTGAGAGCAAGACCCGCAGCAGCCACGCCGGCAAGCTCCAACACGTGAATACCCGAATATACTGCACGTGGCGTACTCTTCGATGGAAGAACAGCCGTAAGAATCGCCGCCCCAAAGGGGCAGCCTATCAGGATGAGAAACAAAAATGTATAGTCCATGGATTATCCCTTCAGCTCGCAAAGATCATCAGCATCAAGGGTGTGAGCATAATGCGCCATGCGCCAAACCAGTACTGACAGGATTATGACGGCGAAAATGGCATCAGTTGCCACGCCAATCTCCACCAGCTCGGGTGCTTGAGGCGCTAGAAGGGCAAGAGCCACATGAGAACCGTTCTCCATCAGACAATACCCAAAAATCTGCTTGAAGATAGAGCGCTGAATGACGATACAGGTAAGACCAATAAAGAAATGAGCTAGAGAGACCGCAAGAGCGGGTTTAGCCTCGACAGCTGTGGGTAAATCAATGCCAGAAACAGCCACAAAGCAAATGAAAACCTCTACAGCAACGAGCGCAACCGCTTTCATGGGATTGATCTTGGGTGTCAGATCTGTATTGACATTGTTATCGATCTTTTTCAGCGTGAACAGCAATATGGCAGGCACAAGCACGACCTTTGTAACGAATGCCGTGGCAGACCAAGTGAATAGCTCACCGGAACCCGTTACAAATCCGAGACTTGCCAATATCGCCACAAGTACAAGCGATTGAAGGGAGTAGAGACAAGCCGATGCGCGCACTGTTTTAGCAAGAACCACCGTCATCGAGGTGATGATAAGGCAGGCGCCAAGCGCATTAACCAATGAGTAACCAAGCATATTCATCACCTAAATCCCTATGACGAGGAACACAAGAGAAAGCGAAGCGATTCCCATAACAAACCATGTGTATCGGTCGAGAATCTTATAACGAACACGCATAACTGAATTCTCAATCACCGATGCAATAAGGAATACTGCAAGCACTTTGGCCACATAGACCACAAACCCGATGAAAATATCAAGAGGGGCTAACGAGGATGCAGATCCAAAGGGCAAGAAAATGCAAACCAGCAGACTTGCCACAACGAGCTGCTTAAGTGATACACCTAGCTTAAGCATCGCAAGAGATGGACCGGAATAGGCAGCCAAAGGACCTTCTTGTATCTCCTGCTCCGCTTCGGCCATATCAAAGGGAAGCTTCCCCATCTCGATGTAGCATGCCATAGCAAAAGCCACGCCTGCCACCACAACAGCTACAAGAGGCGTTGCTTGCAGATTCGCAACCGCCGCGGACATAAAGCCCACGTCAGTGGATCCCACAGCGATAGCCATAACAAAAAGAACAAGGATCAGTGAAGGCTCAATCAGGACGCCCACCAAAAGCTCACGGATGCCACCAATAGCGGTATAGGAACTCGCAGAATCGATGGACGCTAAAGCAAACATAAATCGAGGCAAAGCCATCAGATATAGTATTGTGATCATATCGCCCAATATTGGAATAGGGCATGCCAGCATAACAATGGGAAGACCTGCAGCAATAAGGATGAAGCATCCAAGAAATATAGGCGGCATCAGGCGTGAAACCAGTCCACTACCACCCTCTCGCACCTCGCTGCGTCTCATGAGTTTGGCAAGATCATAGTAATCCTGTAAGATTCCCGTACCCTTACGCGAATGCATCTTCGCCCGAATCTTGCGAGTAATGCCCGAGAATAATGGAGCTAGGGCAACCAGAAGGATTGCTTGCAATACTGCTACGACAATAGTCATGGAATCCTCCTAACGAACTAAGATGATGAGCGCCAAGAAGAAGATGAGCGCTCCTACGATATAAACGATATAGGTACGAAAATCACCGCTCTCCATCTTGCCGAACCATGTTCCGATACTTCGTACGATGTCAAGCATTGAATAAGAGAGTGCAGGAGCCTGCTCACGAGCCGGAGCGATACCTGCCGAGCGATCCGCATCATAGCGCGATACAGGAGGAGAATCGATGGTTTCGGCAGCGATAGATTGTTCTTTACCTCCTGCGAGCACCTTGCTAACAAAGCAAGCAATCCATTGACCCGCCCGATTTACTCCCTGCCTGATAGCGTAAAGCGGATCCATAAAATTGCGAACGTTCGCCCCAACAGTCGATGCGAGCGTTTCCATAGTCAGGTCGGGATCGTAGCCGCAAGCCCAGGGTTTAGGATCATTCTTCATTCCCGCTTTGCGGTTCGCAACATTTCGCACAAGCACGCATGTGGCAATGATAATAGCCATCAACACAAACAAAACGAGCGGAGACACGACAGAGAAGGTGTCAGTTGAGACCAGGACAGCTCCTTCTGTCACAAACACCTCGGGGCTGGCAAGCATAGTCGAGGCAACCGAACTCATAAGCGGTGCGAACCATGCGGCTCCTAGACCCAAAAGAACGCAAACAACCGTGAGTAACACCATAGAGATAACCATCGGAGCGGGCACCTCTTTTGCATCCTCTGCTGCAGCGGAACGGGGCTTGGCCAAAAACGTCACACCGAACGCCTTAACAAAGCAAGTGACGGCTAAAGCACCAGTGATAGCTAGGCAGATTACTGCAAAAGCAAATACAATGCGCATCAGAATGTCACCATCCATCGCGCCTCCAATTAGTCCTTGATAGGTGAACCACTCAGAAACAAAACCATTAAGAGGTGGTATAGCCGAGATAGCCAATGAGCCCATAAGGAAGCAGACCGCCGTCCATGGCATAAGCCGTGCCAAGCCGCCTAGCTCTTCCATGTTTCGCGTCCCTGTGGAATGGAGAACACTGCCAGCACCTAGGAACAAAAGCCCCTTAAACATTGCATGATTAACCAAATGGTAGAGACCCGCCAAAAGACCGATCCCGGCAAGCCATGGCAGATCGGCAGCCACACCGTATATTCCCACACCAACACCGAGCAATATGATTCCAATGTTTTCGACTGAGTGATATGCAAGCAAGCTCTTCAGGTCATGCTCTCCAAGGGCGTACACAACACCAAGGACTGAAGAGATAGCGCCGATCACGATGACGAGGATACCCCACGATATCTCAGGGCCTCCAACTCCCAACAAGTCAAAGCAAACCTTGCAGATACCGAAGATGCCGATCTTTATCATTCCGCCCGACATGAGAGCACTTACATTGGATGGGGCGGCGGGATGAGCCTGAGGTAACCATGAATGGAAAGGCACCATACCCGCCTTTGCCCCAAAGCCGAGAAAGGCGAGGACAAATGCAACGGTAGCTATCTCTGGAACAAAGGAGAAAGTGCGATATGCTTCAAATTCCAGAGAGCCGGTTGCGCTTGCCATCGCAAAGAAGGAGAGGGCGATCATCAAAAAGCCAATATGAGCCATGATTAAATACAGAAAGCCCCCACGTAGGGATTTCTCTGTTTGATCAATAATCACAAGCACATAGGACGTAAGAGACATGAGCTCGAAGAATACAAGAAACCAGAAAGCATTGTCAGAGAGAACGACAAGATACATCGAGGCAATGAAGAGATTCATGAAAAACCCAATTACACCGATACCCTTATCATAGTACTCATCGAAGTAGGAAAACCCATACAGCCACGCAACAAATGCGAGAGCAGCAATAACCGCAATAATCAGGCCTGCCAATGGGTTAAGAAGCAAAGTGAAGTCGGTAAAAGGCATAGGTCCTGCCCAAGACCCATAGGTTGCTGGCAGAAAGAGAGCGCTGGCTCCGCCAGCGAAACCCAAGATTGCCGAGCCCATGCCGCCCACGCAAGCAATAACCTTGGAAACTGCGTGGGCTTTTGAAGTTATCAGTGAAAATACTCCAGTTACGCAGGAAAGCCCGAGGGAAAACAAGATAAATTGCAGCATTTAGGCCTCCTTTAAATGTGTGGATCGACCCATCATGACCTGATTCTCCGCAGCCGCCGCTCTCAGCTTTTCGCGTCGCGATTCATTGATCGACTCAGCATTACGCACGTAGAGTGCGCTTGTCGGACATGCAGGCACGCAGTGCGGACTTTCGTCAGGCCCAAGCGAAGAACAAAGGTCGCATTTCACAGCACATGTATATTCACCGATGCTCCATGCAACAAGAGGAGATGTGCTCTTTGGATAAGTTGGGGTCGGATAGGAGATTCCAGCAACGCCCGCAATAGACGTGCCGCTAGGATGTATAGCTCCAAAAGGACAGGCAATCGCGCACATCTTGCAGCCGATACACGTCTGCTCATTGACGATAACGGTATCGTCAGTTTGGCGAATGGCATCCACAGGGCATACAGCCAAGCAAGGAGCCCCCTCGCACTGATGGCAAGTGACAGCGGCTGTCACCTTGCGATCGAACGCCAATGCGAGGCGGGGCTCAGCCTGCAACCCGGCCATGCGATGACCGTAGCTGCAGGCTGCAAGGCAGGTACCACATCCAATGCATCTATCCGGCTCTATAGCGATGAAGGTATTCATCAGAGTCCTTTCGGATTCGATTCCGATGTGATACTTAACTTAATTGGCGACGAGTTCGCCCACAGGAGCCACATTTTGGGGCGCAGCTTCGGCAGCCAAACGATCCTTAAGGGAAGCATAGAGTGTTTCCATATGACGCTCTGCCCACATTTGATCGTCAATACTCTCGACCTGACAGGCGGAATATTTGTCTTCGGGCGTACCGGACAATGGGTCGGTCGCATGCATGGTCAGATCATTACACTTTCCGATCCACCATTGGTAGGTCATGTAAACGGTTCCCCTGTTTATGCGCTCGTCCAAGCTAGCACGCGTAATAACCTTGCCACGACGAGAGTATACCCAGACCAAATCCTCATCCTTTATGCCGCGATCTTTAGCATCTGCAGGATTCATGGTCACATAACCTGGCTCATCAGCCAACATGGCAAGTACCTTGCAATTTCCAGTCATCGAGCGGCATGAATAATGTCCGACTTCTCGTACTGTGCAAAGAACCAGCGGATACTCCTCATCGGGCATCTCGGTTGGCTCAATGTAGTCATGAGCCAAGAGCCTCGCTTTCTTATCAGGCGTCGTAAACTGCCCATTCTCGTACAATGTAGGCGTACCAGGGCATTCCAGCGTGGGAATGGGCCATTGAGCATGTCCGATGCCTTCCATCTTCTCGTATGTGGCACCATAGAAATTCGGACAAAGAGAGCGCATCTCATCCCATATCTCCTTGGTGTCCTCATAGTGCATTGGGTAGCCCATGCGAGTGGAAAGTTCACTGAATATCTGCCAATCGTGCTTGCACTCTCCCTTAGGAGGCACCGCAGCCGTGAAGAGCTGGAAAGTGCGATCGGATGCTGAGAACACACCATCATGCTCACCCCAAGATGTGCCTGGGAACACCACGTCAGCTAAAGCTGTCGTTTGTGTCATAAAGATGTCCTGACTAATTAGCAGCTCAAGATTTTCGAGTGTTTCGCGCATGTCGTTCGAGTCAGGCTCTGTCTGCAACGGATCCTCACCGAAGTTATAGAAGGCCTTAATCTTGCCTTCTTTGACTCCATGTGGCAGGTCAGTCAGCTTGAAACCGGGAACAGCCGGAAGCGATCCGGACTGAAGACCCCACGCCTTCTCGAACTTTTCGCGATTTGCGGGATCCTCGACCTTTTGATAGCCGGGAAACCAACTCGGCCACATGCCCATATCGCAGGATCCCTGAACGTTATTCTGGCCACGTACAGGAGCAAGACCCGCATTATAACGACCGATCTGATTAGTGATACAGGCAATGGCGGCGATCTGATGCACCACCTTTACACCTTGACGTTGCTGGGTAACACCCATACCCCATCCAATGATGGAATTGGGAGCCGTTGCATACATGCGGGCAGCTTTGCGAATGTCTTCTGCACTGCAGCCACATATCTCTGCCACCGATTCCGGAGTGTAGTTCTTGATGGTTTCCCACCACTCGTTGAAGCCGGTGGTGTGAGCCTCAATGAAAGCCATGTCATGCAGGTTCTCGGTGACGATAGCATTGGCGAAAGCGTTCATGAAGGCCAGATTGCAACCATTGTTGATCTGAATATAGAGATCGGCAATACGCGCAGTTTCGATGGCGCGCGGATCGATCACGATGATCTTGGCGCCCTTTTCTTTGGCCTTCACAATACGACGCGCAACGATAGGATGAGACGCCGAGGGGTTATAGCCAAACAGTAGAATCAGATCAGCATTCTCCATATTTGGAATAGACACCGACATCGCGCCGGAGCCTACGGTATCCATAAGGCCAATGACAGAAGGTCCGTGACAGGTACGTGCGCAATTGTCGATGTTGTTGGTTCCCACGCAAGCACGAGTGAACTTCTGCATCACATAATTAGCTTCATTGCCCGGCCCACGGGAAGAACCGGTGAGCATGATTGAGTCAGGGCCATACTTTTCTTTAATCTCCGTAAGCTTCTTAGCGGTGAAGTCAAGAGCCTCATCCCACGTGACTCGCTCCAACTCTGCGCCCTTCTCGCGACGAATCATAGGGTACAGGATGCGAGGTGTGAGAATCTTCGTATCATTAATGAAGTCAAAGCCTGAAAGCCCCTTGAGACAGAGTTCACCCTCATTGGTCACGCCATCAAGCCCCTCGGCTCCAACGACAATTCCATCCTCAACGAGCAGATTGAGCTTGCAACCCGCACCGCAGTACGGGCAAACAGCCATATGCTTTTCCATAACTTATTTCCTCCTCTAGAATTGGCTCAATTACAGATTTGAATTCAAGGGAACGCTTGAGAAAGCACTTGAAGCCGCCGCTGCCTTCACACGACGCTCCTGTTGACGCCTTACCAACTCTTCTTCGTCTGCCACCATAAGGCTGTTGGTGGGACACACTGAAACACAGACCGGACCGCCCTCACGGTCATAACAAAGGTCGCACTTCACAATGAAGGCTTCTTGAGCGGATTCCATCGGCACCGATCCCATCATGGTGACTCCCTTTATAGGGTCGATCTGCACCGCGCCATAAGGACAAGCCAGAACACAGCTGCGGCAACCAATGCAGCGAGATTGATCCATGGCGACCCGATCTTCTTCAAAATAAAGAGCCCCCTCGGGACATGCTGCTACACAAGGAGCATCCACGCATTGATGACACACGATCGGCGTGGATACAGTCAAGGTCTTAACAAGCTTCAAGCGCGGCTTTTCGACATCGCCAGGTACTGAGTGCTTTAGCATGCAGCCCGCCATGCAGGTTTCGCATCCGATGCACAAGCCCGGGTCAGCTACAACAAATTTTGAACCCATTCAGCCATCCTCCTACAAGTCACTCCTCAAGCAGTCAAAGCGACCGCTCCTTACAAATCCCGATATCACCATTCACTCAACGCGCCAGCAAACGCTAAAGCGAATACGATCCGAGAGTTCTTTATCGCAAGCGCATCCGTATTGAAGTTAAGTCCAGACGTCCCGGAAACGCCGAACAAAACGCATTAAGCGCCAGCTTCCATAAAACGCAGAAAGGCCTGCGGTAAAGCCATATCAGAAGGAAAACGAAATCAAATCAATGAGAAAACAGGGTCATTCGAACTTATTGCGTACTTTATATACCGCATCTGTAATATTGACAATCGGCCACGGAGGTTGAATTTTTTTCTACCGATGCTACGGCTCTTGAGCAAAGCGAGTAATGATTGACATCTCTTCTAGAATTCTTATGTAGTGCAATTGCATTACATAAGAATTCTATATAATGGTATTTCGTTAGCATTAATACCAATATTTCCAACATACTTAGATGAATGTATCTGATCAAATATTTGAGGAGAAGAAATGCCCAAGCAAGCGACCATACAAATTCGTATAGACGAAAATCTAAAAAAACAGGCCGATGAACTCTTCTGCGCACTTGGCATTACCGCCTCTGATGCCGTACGTATGTTTGTTGCCCAATCCGTTCAGGAGCGCCAGCTTCCCTTCACTCCTCGACTGAGTGTTGGAAAAGGTGGAACCAAAGCCTTTGGAAAGCTAAGACACTATGGCAAACCAGAGCTAACTGGGACAGAGCGCACAGAATGGATGACAAAACAAGAGGAAAGGGATAAGCGCAAGCCGCCACTCTCTGAGGCCAGTGATGAAAATGGACTCGTAATTGTGGACGAGACGATTTTACTCCGCTATCTCCTTGACGATGACCCGCGGCGATCGGCAAAGGCGCGACGTATCATCGGATCGGGTATGGCAAGAATCTATCCTGAGTCGGTAATAAGAGTTGTCCAGGCTTTAGAAGAGACATATCGGGTGCCGCGCTCCCTTATTGGCACGGTACTCACGCTCCTATCGGATGATGTGGCCATTCATGACTGCGCCGCCGTATGCTTGGCCGGTCGCCTCTATACGGGCAACCGCCTACCCTTCGCTTCCTGTCTCACTGCAGCACGAAGCGCTCTTACTGGTCTTCGCGTGGAGACCTTCAACAAGAATGGAGTATAGATACAGCCCTAACGCTCGACAGGATGCCAAAGGGTCACATCAAATGGCACAAATCGCATCGGGCACCAACCACGTCGGATCGCCTCTCGTACTTTCGTGATGATCCCTCTCCCCATCCCCGTCAATCGTTCGATCTGCCGAATGGATAGACCCATGTCTTTTTGGGGAGGCAAACAGAAGCACCTATGACATTAGCCAGATAAAGGCGATGCAACAGCTCGTTGCTACAACAGGCCGTCTGCTTTCGCTTGTTTTCTCATATCCTTGATGCACTCCACAAGCGTCATCTTCGCCATCGTCTTTTTCGCCTCATCCTGAATCTTTCCGAATGCGCCTTTTAAGGTTGGCTGCATGTAACGACCCACAAGGCAGTCGTAATGAACAGGGGACATGTTTTTCGTGCAAGATACTATGATGGCACTGGCTGTGCGTAAGCAACTTCAGTGAGGAATACACGAACCCCTGATGAGAAACGCAAGAAAACGAAGCAATCGGGCTTCTCTCGCATCATCTGCAGAGGCGATTCAAGAGCGAAGCCATAGAATCAGACTTACCGATGCTGAAGCGAGAAATATCGCTGGCGATGTTCTAGGAGGAGTCGATCCGACAACGCTTCGCCAGACTGAGCGAAGCGAGAGAGAGGCAGCGTTAGTGCGACTGAAAGACGCAGGCCTATCAGTACGTCAGATTCAACGCATCACCGGACTATCATTGGGAACCATCTCCAACGCAGGAAGATGAACGAAAAACACGTCCCCTGTTCATTTTTCTATCTACCAATAGTCATCCTGATAACGATCATCAAGGGCATCCTGGTAGAGAATGTCAATCAGCTTGTCTTTCGCCTCTTTTGCAGACATACTTTTCACCTGCCTTTTTATAGAAGCGAGCATCTCTTCTCTCCAGCATTTCTCTTCTAATTCGTACCGTGCTTCCAATGCTGTAATATCTTCACGAAAGGCTTCAAGCGAACCCGAAATGCTCGCGAAATAAAGAGCGACCATGTGCTTGCATACAACCCTCCTGCCCTCTGCAAACGGACAAGAACAGGTCGACTTTCTAGGATGATCTATATCGATATAAACTGAATAAATCTGATCGTCACTGCCTTCAACCTCACCCTCAAAGCATGATATACCCACCTTGTAAGAAGACTTGACTTTTCCCTTCTCGTAGTAGTCAGCACCGCGCCATGTGGAATTATTGCTAGCACTTGAATAGAATGCCATATTGCCCCTCCCTATCCCAGCAATCTCTTTGCGCGGAGGCGGATCTGGTGCTCTATCATCAAAAGTCGTTTCTTTGGAAAACTCTTCACAGGTCGGCGTGCAAACCTAAAATCCAGCGCTTTGCGAACCTTAGCTCGAGTGGCGGATGTCATCAACCGGGCTGCTTCATCATAGAAATCTTCATATAGACATGGTTTTTGCGATCTTGCGTAAACAGCCAAAGCAGCATCGTTGCTCCAGTCATCCCCATAAGCCTGGTAAAAGAGCGAATTTCCGTGATCAAACAAAGGAACCGGAGCAACAATCTCATTCGTCTTGTTATCAGCCAAGAATCCAAAATTTCCTAAATGCCTATCCGTATTGCAGATGAGCGCATCAAAGGCCACCATGTCAGAAAGAGCCTCTTTGAACGTATCGCCCATCGCATGGCATTCGGACACGACTGACTGCCATCCGCCATCCTTCACAACACTCGCGATAGGCACGAATGAATGCTCCTTGCTCGTAAATAGCTCACACGATGAACAAAGAACACCCTTCCAACGATGAATGCCATAATCAATTGCATCCACCCCTATTGCGTGCGCCAGATCAGCAGCATAGTATTCAGAAAACGGCTCGAAACCAGCATTGGCAAAACCCGTGGTGCCGCCCTTATAAAGATAGATTCGCCCATCGATCCGTCGCCAACATTTCGGAAGCATTCCGTTTGTCGTGAACTCCGGAGAAGACATGAAACTCGAGCGAACCGAGCTGCCATATCCTGTAAAAGCTACCTGCGCCAAAAGCCTGCTGATGCGATTATCGTAAAGATTCACCTGCTCGAAGGTCGAATCATCACCTTCTTCAACCACCCAATAACAGTCATCAAGCGAAAGTCCCTTGCTAAGCGCAATGATTCCGAGTGGACGATTGGCGCTTAGCCCGTTGCGCGCAAGAAAAGTATTCGCAAAAGCTCTGTTCTTCGGAATATTACGATGCTTGACCCAGGCTTTCAACCCATCAGGCGAGCACTCAAGTCCGAATGGAAGCAGTTGTCGCTTGTTTTCATCGATCCAAGCGATCTCATAAGCAGCCTCAGGAGATAATACATCAGCAGAAAACCGCACGAGAGACGTATCGAAGTGTTTGAGAATGTATGTTTTCTTTTCAGCCATTGAGTTTGCAGCTTATCTGCGATATTGCACTGTAGCAAAATGCCGCTACCCGTTATTCCCACTCGATGGTGGGAATAACGGGTAGTTGTCCAAACAGAGTCATATCGTATCACCTCGTTATGGGATGTCCGGCCAGTGACAAACATTCCCAGTACCGTATTGAACTCACTTGTTTTGCGATCTCCGCTCTTAGCACGAGGGAGTAAATCGGAAAATTAGAAAACTCACTGCCTGACCAGCCGAAACTCCCTGCACACATTATAGTTGAGTTCAACCGTCTATTGCATAGGACTCATTTTTACACCCAAGAATAGCACAGGAGTAAATCCGGTATGGGGGTGTAGAGCCTCGACCTGCGCCAACGTAGAATCGTGAGTTCAAAGTGAGCTCACGATGAGTTCGGCCCTCTGTCTTACGGTCTAGCGCTCTATTGCGAGCAGACTGTCGCGGATGTCTTTTTGAACGAGGGAGCGCATGCTGTCCGGGTAGCGGGCGACGTTGGCGTCCCTCAGCGCGGAGACGATTTTGGGCGCAAGGGCGGATTTGGCCTCGGCTAGCAGGGGGAGCAGCTTTATGCACTGCCTCGCGCAGATGGGCTTCTCGTTGGTCACATGCTCCAGGTACTCGTCGATTACACTGTCGATTTTGTCGTCAACATCCCATTTCGCATTGTGGGCTATCAGCACGAGCCCGCGCGTGCGGACGTAGGAGTTGCTGCTGCCCGTCATTGCGATGAGCTCGTCCATGTACGGGTAGAGGCAGTTGCTCTCGGCGCTCATTCCCTCCAGCGCCTTCAGCGCCCGATATGCCTGCGAGTTGTCTTGAGACGTCAAGAGCCCAAGCAGCTCTTTGGCCCTATCGCTCATTGCGTTCCCCCTTAAGCATCCCAGATCGAAGAACGGCTAATCGGACTCTCCCAAGTCCTGCCAGCACGCGTCGCACAGGAGTCGGAGCGACCCGACGGCGTCCGGCCACGCGATTGAGGCGGCGTAGGGGTTCGACAGGCCGTAGGACCGCCATCTCTCCGCCATGGTCGCGCTGCCCTCTATCTCGGCCAACGTCTGAGCGTAGCCGGATGCACTGATGCCGCTGCCCCTCTTCTCGATGGTGGCCTCAAGCGCCGCCCTCAGGCTCGACGGCTCCAGGCTCTCATCCAGCTCGCGGAGCATGTAGACGTCGTAGAAGTCCCGCATCCTCGTGTTGAGGATTCCCCTCGCAAGCGCGGTCTCGATCTTCTCCGCGAGCACGGTCTCCACCGGGTACGCCCATATGCCGATGTCGCGGTCCTCGAACATGAGACGATACCTGTGCATGACCTCGGCCGGGGTGATCGCGTCCCCCGTCGAGATGTCGATCTTCATGGGGATGCAGGTCCTCTCCATGTGGGCCGTGAGCGCTATCCTCACGCCGCCGTACTCGGAGTCCTCCATGATCTCTGCCGCGCCGCCGACCTCAAACTCCATTCCGTCGTCGAGCCCGACGGAGGCGATCTCCTCCACAACCTTGAGGGCGTTGCCCGTATCGAGCATCAGCCCCTTGACGGTCGCGTCGATGTCCATCGTGCTGCGCTGGTTCACGCCCACGAGCGAGGACATCAGCATGCCGCCCTTGAGCACGAAGTTGTCCCGGTAGGGGGAGTTCGCGAGCCTCTCTAGGAACCGCTCCATGGCGTAGTGGCGCAGAAGCGCCTGGGACTTGCTGCTGTCCCCCTTCGCCTTGTTGCGGATTAGGTCCTTCACCCTGCGCGCGCCCTTGATCACAGAAGCACCTCCATCGCCTGCTGCACCTGCCTCTCGACCCCCATCTCCTTGGCGTAGCGCCCGAGCCTAGCGAGGTCCTTCTCCCTGCTCGCCGCGTACCTTCGGAGCGCGTACCCGTAGGCGGCGGGGTCCATGGCCGCCTTCCTGCGCACGACGTCGCAGACCGTGCGCTCCCTGTCGTATGCCCTCACGACATGGCCGCCCGGCGACTCCGCCTCGGAGATCCCGAGGCCGTACCACTCCGGCTTCACGTAGAAGATCCTCACGCCCTGGTTCTTGAGGGATGCCGAGTGGTAGCCCGACTCCACCGTGAGGGCGATGGGGACGGGCTCGCGCTCGGCCATGTCGTGGAGGTAGAGCGCCGTCTCGTGCGAGAACACGGCCTTGGGGTAGCGCGCCTGGAGCAGGTAGAGCTCGTCGGGGAACACGTCGGCGTCCACGAAGATGCCGGGGGACGCCTTCTCCAGCCCGTGTGACCTCGCGAAGTCGTAGACCGCGTTTCTCGGGATCCCCGAGCCTATCGCCTCCGAGGCGATGAGGACGCCGTTGTTCTCGTCTAGCAGTCGCTCGATCCTCTGTTCGCTTCTATTTGTCATAAACAATCACACTGATATATTAACATAAGCTCGGTGCAATTGTTTACATCGACCGCCAAGAGAATCCGAAGACTTATTATCTTGGCGAGCATGGTTTCACAGCAAAAATTGCAGATTTCATAGGCTTTCTCAGGTGAGGCTCTCGCACGCAAGCACAGCTGCATTGTCGTCTACAAGTGAAGCAGCGGCATGTTGGAGTCTGAGGCTTGCGTCATCGACGTAGTGAACGCCAGTCGTAAGTGGCTCGCGTATGCCAAAGCATATGCCAAAGGGTCACATCAAATGGCACCCAACGTCGGGCGCCAATCACATCGGATCGTCACTCATGCTTTCGTGATGATCCCTCTCCCAATCCCCGTCAATCGTTCAATCTGTCGAATAGATAGGCCGATATCTTTGAGAAGACGCAGCGCTTTGTCTCGTTCTTTTTTCGGTAACCCTACAATGTAATCGGAAAATTCAGCCCCGAAATACCTCTGAGCGATCGCTCGAGCATCACTATCGCATATTCGTGGTCGATAGCCATCAATCCTGGCGAACCCGTCTTGCTCGTTGATGAGCTGATGAAACCTTATGAAGTTGTCCATGCTGCCAAAAAGATCACAGGCAGCAGCAACATCACAAAGACCCTCCCCTTCTAGCACCCTATTCCCACCTGCGATCTCGCGATAGCTGCTC
>CAJUSF010000026.1 GCA_910588945.1 uncultured Eggerthellaceae bacterium
TGACCGATGAAGAGGTGCAAGAGATGCAAGATCAGCTTAACGGACGTCCCAGAGAAACACTTGGGTGGAAGAATCCTGCGGAGGCATTCGCGAAATTATTGGAGGATGCAGCATAAGGTGCAATGACCGCTTGAAATCACCACGTCCCAAACCACACATGTAGCTAAGAGTTACGAACAGCACTATCAGGATGGATCGTCATCGACTGGAAGCGATTCTCCATCCATGAATTGTCGAAGTGCTCCGCATAGAAATGCTGGATGGGCGAATTTACCGGGTCGTTCGCAAGCCTCTCGTACCAGCAATCCAGCGCCTGAAGCGACATCACGCAATCGATCGCCATAAAAACGGCAGCGATGGTGGTCAGCGTATATCTCCAGTTCCACGGAATGAGGTCGATCAATTTCAACAGAAGCGGAAGCAACAACTTCAGCCATACTACCCCCAACGCGCCCCAAGCGCACATCGCAATCCCGCACGTGCGACCGCCGATGGAAAGCCATTGCCCGGTGTAGTCCCAAGCCACCGCCCCGAAGGTGTACTGCATGAATACGCTCACGAAATACTCGAACGCGCCACCGATGATGGCGCTCAGGAAGAACACCAAAACGATATTACGCTTGTACAGCCGATTCAGAAAGAGCGTCATCAAAAGCGCGCCGCAGCCATATATCGGAGAGAACGGCCCGAACAGCAAGCCCGCGCGATCCTGCCAATGGCCCGGATCAACCACTATAACGTGGAAGATACTCTCCATCACATCGCCTAGGATCGAGCAGACCACGAAGATCCAGAACAGGTTGAAGAAGTTCAGTTCGAGAAAGCCTTTGCCGGACGGGTCGCGCCCAAGCGTGCCTTCCGATTGTTCTTTTCGCAGAGTATTCTCGCGTTTCTTAAACCAATCGATGCGCTCTTGGCGAAGCCCGGGATCGAGATACACTTGAAAGCAGATCATCAGCACCAGCAAAACATCGTAGAGGATCAGCCGCGGATCCATCCCGTAAAGCATAAGCGAGCAAAGCGCGCCTAAGATGAGCAACACATAGACCGCATACAGCATAATCGCTGCATACCTGCGCTGATTGCGGAGAAGACGCACGCCGATGATCATGTAGGCCACAGCCAAAAGCGCCAGATCGAACAAGCGAACGAAGACCACCACAATAGAAGAGAGGCCGATCTGTGGCGCGGTGCCGTGTCTGAGCATCTCGACGGCGCTCCAGATCGATTCGCCAAGGCCAACCAGTCCAAAAAGGGCAGCCGCAATGCACAGCGCGCCGAAAATCTTCACTGCAAGGGGAAGCTTCTTGCGGTCGATGTCCTGAGCAGAAGAATCCGAAGCGGCAGGGACGGAAAGCTTGCGCTTATACCAACAACAGGAGTTGAGTTCAATGTCCTCATGAAGTTTCTTGCTGTTTTCGAAATCCGACATCTTGCTTGCTCCTTCGTGCGCGCCCTCACGCTGCCGCACGGATCGCCGCCGGGATCCACGCCGAATACGCACCGAATTCGCACCGCAAATTCACGCTACGCAGGCCTTACGTTTCGAAACTTCGAACTTGCCCCCAAGACGATGATCCGCAAGACCGCGAAAGCTTCGGAGGTTCTTGCAGATTATTCCTCGACCCTGATGATCGAGGGATCTGCATGCAAGATATCATTCATCGATTTGATCTCATCCACAGCTTCGCGAATGTCACTCTCGCGAGCGGTATGCGTTACATAGATGACATCAACAACGCCGTCGACCACGGCACCGCGCTGAACCATCGAGAACACGCTTACGTTATGGCGCGCGAATGTATCGGCCATCGTTGCGAGCACTCCCAGCTTGTCGGAGACCGAGAAGCGGATGTAGTACTTCATGGAAAGGTCTTCGATCGGGAGAATCTTGAGATCATCCGTGCATGAGCATGCCGGAAGCGGCTTGTATCCCATGTCAATATGGCGCGCAACCTCGAGCACGTCGCCCATCACAGCGCTCGCCGCAGCGCCTGCGCCTGCGCCTTCGCCGAAAAACATCGTTTCGCCCACGAAATCGCCCACGACATAGATGGCGTTAAATACGCCGTTGACGTTGGCCATCTGATGGCCTTTCGGGATCATCGTGGGATGGACGCGCACGTCTATGCCGTTGTCGAGCCTGTGTGCGATAGCCATAAGCTTTACGACATAACCCATCTCATCTGCCGCCGCCAGATCAGTGGTGGTGATGGAGCTTATTCCCTTCGTGTAAACATCATCGATAGTCACGCGCGAATTGAATGCGATGGATGCAAGGATGGCGATCTTGGCCGCCGCGTCAAACCCGTCAACATCAGCAGACGGGTTGGCCTCAGCGAAACCCTTGGCTTGCGCCTCGGCAAGAGCCTCATCGTAGCTCATGCCATCTTCAGCCATGCGCGTGAGCATATAGTTGGTGGTGCCGTTCACGATTCCCATAACCGATTCGATTTCGTTGGCGATGAGCGAGTGCTTGAGCGGCCCGATGATGGGAATGCCGCCACCCACGCTTGCGCCAAACGCCAGCTCGGTGCCTACTGCCTTCACGGCATCCATAACCTCTTCGCCAAACGTTGCCATGAGCGCCTTATTCGCGGTGACGACGTTCTTTCCTGCTTGCAACGCCTCAAGCACGACGCCCTTCGCGATGGTGGTGCCGCCGATGAGCTCGATGACGATATCGATATTCGGATCGTTGACGATCTCGCGGTAATCGGAGGTAAAAAGGTGACCAACCCCGTGCGCCTCGGCCTCGTCCGGACTAAGCGAACAGACCCTTGCGAGCTGAACGTCGATGCCGAGATGGCGCTCGAACGCATCGTGATGCTTTTGCAGAATGTCGATGCATCCACCGCCGACGGTGCCGGTTCCGACAAGCCCAATGTTGATCGTCATGAAAGTCTCCTCAGTGTTCGTTTCTTTGAGAAGTGATTCTATCATGCGCGACCGTGCATGGGTGAGACGGCGTCCGATGATTTATAGGGATGACGGGAAGGGACGGGTGCTCATATCTGCAGGCAGATATGAGTTAATCAGCCGCTAAAGAGTGAACATCTGGCCTGACCTTTGTGATCACAACCCGTAGTACAAAGCAAGTAACATGGGACAGGATTTCATCCTGTCCCTACAATGCAACATTCTAAATAACACAGGGTATTACAGAGTACAGCCTTTAGAAATGATTGCCGAGGTGCTTACAAAGCGAGTTCCGCAGGAGCGAAGCGACGAGGACTGTTTGAGCGACTAAGTATCTCGGTAATCATTTCTTGCCAGACCTGCAGACGTGCGCATCAAGAGCGGATGCGCACCTACAGTCAACCAGTAGCCCTTCCAAGCAAGCACTTCCATCCGAACCTGCAAGCAGACCTGCAGACGTGCGTATCAAGCTAGAATTCAGCAGATATTCTTTTGGAACTTATCGCGGAACTGATCCATCGCATATACAATATCGCGCGACATCAGATCGGCATACGTTTCGCGACGGGTAACCAAATTCGCCTTACCGTCCTTCACAAACACGATGCCAGGACGCGGCTGACCATTATAATTGCTAGCCATCGTATAGCAGTAGGCTCCTGTGCCGAACACGCAAACAATGTCTTCCACCTCGGCCTCCTGCAGCGATCCATCAAGCACTACCGCATCGCCGCTTTCACAATGCTTGCCGCAAAGCGTAACGATCTCGGTACGCGGACGATCGGCCTTGTTCGCGATTACCGGCTCGTATTCAGAATCGTAAAGCGCCGTACGAATGTTATCGGACATGCCACCGTCGATCGCAACGAACTTGCGCACACCCTTGAGGTCTTTGATAGTTCCCACCGTATATAGAGTAACGCCCGCATTCGCAACGAGCGATCTGCCTGGCTCGACCATCAATCGCGGAAGCTCAAGGCCGTGCTTCTCGCAGGCCTCGCGAACAGCATCGCAGGTCACTTTCGCGAAATCCTCGATCGTGGAGGGGCGATCGGGCTGCATATAAGCAACACCGAGGCCGCCGCCGAGGTCAAGCTCCTTGATGATGCAGCCGAATTCATCGCGAACTCGCGCGATCATATTCACCATCACAAAGGCCGCTTCTTTAAACGATTCGAGCGCGAAAATCTGCGAGCCGATGTGGCAATGAAGTCCAGCGAGATTTACATTCGGCGTATCGATGGCCTGCTTGATGCAGGCAAACGCATAGTCGTCGCGAAGCGTGAATCCGAACTTTGAGTCCTCGCAGCCGGTGCAGATATACGCATGCGTGTCCGCCTCGACACCCGGCGTTATGCGCATGTAGATATCCTGCGTCTTTCCCAGTTTGCCAGCTATCTCGGAAATACGTCTGAGCTCCTCCAAGCTGTCAACGACAATACGGCCCGCACCTGCCGAAATGGCTTCCTCAAGTTCTAGCGGCGTTTTGTTGTTGCCGTGAACGAAAATGCGCTCAGCCGGAAACTTCGCCGCGAGCGCCATTGCGAGCTCACCACCACCGGAAACATCAAGGCACATGCCAAGCTCATTGGCAATATTGAGAATGGCCATATTAAGAAACGCCTTGCTGGCATAAAGCACGTCGGCATTCGGGTAATTCTTGCGGAATGCAATGAGGTAGCGCTCCATGTTATGGCGTATCATCTGCTCGTCGTAGACGTAAAGCGCTGTGCCCTGCTCTTTTGCAAGGGTTACCATATCAACACCGCCGATATGCAGGTGCCCGTCAATTACCTCTGCAGTTTCAGGAAGAACCCCGCCGAGCTGCATGGTTGTGAGGCCATCGGCCTTCTTATTGAGATCAGATGCTGGAAGTGACATCGTTGGCTCCTTGTTCGTCTAGGCTTGCGCCGAATTGATTTCTGAATTTGATGCTGCTAAAATACATTGTATACGGGCGGCTTGCCGTTGCACCGGCTAGTTACCCCGAATGTCAGTTTTAAAGACTGTAGAGGTAACCGCCTTTGGAAACGGGGGCGGTTATTTCTTTCTACGGCTCGTTATGTCAATGACTTTCAGAGTCGTATTGATAACCGCTATCACAACCAAGCAGAGCGTTAGAGCTTCGCCTATAGTAACCATGGCATACCGCCTTTCGCTAAAGGGGTAACCATCGCCGCCCGATCAAGCTATTCTAGCAGTTAATAACAGCATCGAATGTTAATTCATCTCGCAAGTCTTCCCGCAGCTCATTTCACAAAAAAGACCCCGCAAATGCGGGGTCTTTCTGTATCCGATTCGTTCCAAAAGCCACCGGAACACACAAACCCAAATCCTAGCGCTTCGAGAACTGCGGAGCCTTGCGGGCCTTCTTCAGACCATACTTCTTGCGCTCGACCATACGCGAGTCGCGAGTAAGGAATCCGGCCTTCTTGAGATCAGCGCGATAATCGCCAGCCTCGAGAAGCGCACGAGCGATTCCCAAACGAAGTGCGCCAGCCTGACCGGTGGTGCCACCACCGTTGATGCGTGCGATCACGTCGAAGTGGCCCTGCGTATCGGTAACCTTGAAAGGAGCAAGTGCTGCTGCCAGTTGACCGTCGCGGGTGAAGTATTTGTCGCCTTCGCGGCCGTTGACAGTCACCTTGCCGGTGCCTGGAACCAGACGGACGCGTGCAACCGAGGTCTTACGACGACCGGTGCCGTAGTAAAGTGCCTCTGTCTTGGCTTTTTTCTCTGCCATAGCTTATGCTCCCATCTCGATCTTCTGCGGCTGCTGAGCTGCATGTGGATGATCCGGCCCTGCGTAGACCTTGAGTTTCTTACCCTGTGCACGTCCGAGCGTAGTCTTCGGAAGCATGCCCTTCACAGCATGCTCGATGACGCGCTCAGGATGCTTGGCAATCGCCTCTTCAAAGGTCTCAGACTTCAGGCCGCCTGGGTGCCCGCTGTGACGGAAATACTCCTTGCCGAGCGTCTTGTTACCGGTAACGCGAATCTTCTCTGCGTTGATGATAACGACGAAATCACCCACATCGACATGCGGGGTGTACTGCGGCTTTGTCTTTCCGCGAAGGATCTGAGCAGCTTTGGTTGCAACGCGGCCGAGGACCTGATCCTCAGCATCAATCACATACCATTTGCGCTCTACCTCGCCGGGTTTTGCGTAATAAGTCTTCACTATTACATCCTTTGCTTCTTCATCGCATTTGCGGTTGAAGCCCCTTCATTGCCGTGGCCGGCGAAGGACCGCGTTGCGATAGTTTGTTAGTTTTCAAAAGTTCAGCCTGCTAGTCTGCCGGTTTCCTACGCCGACGCGCGTGCTCGGGTCTGGACGTACCGTTGCGTTGCGCTGACATCGCATGCCTCTGTTACGGGGCTTTTGAAAGTAACTTTTGAATTGTATTTGAAAAACGCGGCGCACGTCAAGACAAAATCACATGAACACAGGGTAAATATTATTAAAAGCACCTGTCTTCCACTTCTGCACGAACAGCTCACAATAACGAAATAGCAAAACATCACTTTCCGTGATCAAAACACACCCGAAATACGGCACAATCTATGATCATGCAAAAACAAAGGAACGCTATGAATGATAAAGATAAGACAGGCAACCAAACAACTGATCAGCCAACTGAGCAATCTCCTGACACCGCGATCGAAATCGAGGTTGAATCCAAACCCGAGAGAAAGCCTTCCGATCAAACAACTGATCAGCCAACTGAGCCTAAACCTCCAATGTCCAAGCCACTGAAGATCACGCTCATCGTCATAGGCATCTTGATAGGAATCGTCATCATCGCGCTCATTGCTGTGAATGTGTTTGTTCGTAGTACATATGCTACGTTCTACGACCAAGCCGAACAGGAATTCAGCATCCCCGGAATCGACAGCGGCTTCGTCCCGCAAGACATCGACTATTACGACGTTGGTGAAACTTGGCTGTTTAGCGGCTACATGACAGACGGATCACGATCGCCTGTATACAAGCGCTACGTGAATGGCGATACATTTGAGGTCTATGTTAACGATACCGATGGTAAACCATATTCCGGCCACGGCTCGGCTATCACGAGCAACGACAAATTCATATACCTCACCTGCGAAAACGGCTATCTTGTTTTCAACGCGGAAGACTTTATCTCGCTTCCGGATGGAGAAAGCATAACAGCGGTTGAAAAAATGGATCTCGACTTCACGCCCGCATTCATGAACATTGAGAACAACGAGCTCTACGTGGGCAACTTCTATCATCCGCAGGCCTACGAGACACCCGACGAACACCATATAGCCACGCTCGATGGGCAGGAAGGCGCAATGAACCAAGCTGTGATGTATGTCTATGGATCCAACGAGTGGTTCCAATACGGCTTCTCTAGCACTCCAGTGCGCGCCTACTCCATTCCAGACCGTGTACAGGGTGTTTGCGCCACCGCTGATGAGAAGCTCATCTTCTCGACATCCTACGGACTCGCATCTTCGCACATCCTAACTTACGACACAAAAGGCATGGAGCCCGACGGATACTTCAGCACCTCGTCGTGCGATGTTCCACTGTTCATCCTCGACGCGCGCACGCAGGTTGAAAATTTAGAAGCACCCCCAATGACCGAGGGCATCGAAACACATGAGGGACGGATTTTCATTTGCGACGAATCAGCCACCAATAAATATATCTTCGGTAAGCTATACGGTGCAGGAAAGGTATTTTCGATTCCGATTCCCGAAGACGAGATCTCGCTGATGGGCAAGCCGGTCGTGCAAAGGTGACAGGCGAATGCAGAGGATTTGAACAAACCTGTCAGCAAACCAAGCAGAAACGGATAATCAATGCACAGATGCGGCATCATAGATTTAGGGTCGAACACGATAAGACTCGTAGTGTACGAAGTGAAGAAAAGCCCCGGAGAGCGGCTCACAAAAAAGGATTTCTCGACACTTATATCCACAAAGAAGACGGTCGGGCTGTCGAATTATGTGATCGATGGGCAACTGAGCGATGCCGGCATTGAACGCGCGGCCGAAGTGCTGTCTGACATGATCGGTCGCGCAAAGGTGGTGAATTGCGATTCCGTGAGCATCTTCGCCACAGCCGTTCTGCGAAATTGCAACAATTCGAAAGCGGCCGTTAAGGCTATCGAAAAGAGGATCGGATGCCGGATCGATATGATCTCTGGCGAGAAAGAGGCACGACTCGATTTCGTCGGCGCATCGTGCGATAGAAAGATATCGTCCGGCACGCTGATCGATATCGGCGGCGGATCAACTGAGCTTGTGCAGATCGCAGGTGGAAAAGCAGGCAACATGGAAAGCATCTCGATGGGCAGCGTTTCGACTTATGCGTCGTTCGTGCTCCACGTTTTGCCGACTCCGGCTGAAATCGACGCGATCGCGAAAGCCCTGAGCGAGCGTCTGGACCGATTGAATAACGCGAAGAGCTACCGATGCAGCACGTTGTATGGAGTCGGCGGCAGCATCCGTGCGCTCGGCAAGCTGGATGCGCTGCTGCTCGGGCAAGAAAAGAAATCGCGCGAGCTCGACCGCGACGATATCACGCGCCTCACAGAAGCGCTTCACAGCGCATCGTCAGATTTTACGCATGCGCTGACGAAGGCGGCTCCGGACAGGATTCACACAATCGGTTGCGGACTCGTCATTCTGAGCACGGTTATGGATACACTTGGCGCGAAGCGTGTTGAGATCTGCAAATATGGCGTGCGTGAAGGATATCTTTTGGAATGCGTCCACGCTTCTTGATTTTGCTCGGCAACCCGCCTTTGCAATCCGCCTTCGCAACCCGTTTTCGCAGCTCCAGCGAAAGAGCCTACAACCCCGAGTAGCCCTTGTTGTACTCTTCGATGAATATCCCAAGCGTATCGATATATTTTTGCGCAAGATCGGAAAGCTGACGCTCATTATGGACAATATATCCAATCACCATGCGCTCATCTGTGCGAAGAGGAATAGCCACGATTCCAGAATGCATCTCACTGGAAAGAACGCCTGTTGAAACGGTATATCCGTTGTGGTGCGAGAGCAAATTCGAAAGCGTGCCGCGGTCACTTATGATCACGCGCTTCTTATGCGGCAACTCTGCAAACGGCTCTTCCGCATAATAAAACGAATTCGTCTTGCCCTGCTCGAATGTGTAGCGCGGGTAGTCCGCAACGTCTTCCGGCTCCAACATCGCCTTGCCTGCCAATGGATGATGCGACCCCACGAAAATATGGGGCTGCGCTGTGAAAAGCGGCGTAAACGAAAGGTTAGCGTCTTCGAGCGCCTTCGATATAACCTGCTCGTTGAACGACGACATATAAAGAATTCCCACGTCGCTTCTAAAATCGCGAACGTCCTCGATAATCTCGTATGTGCGCGTTTCGCGGAGACTGAATGTGTAGCCTTCGCCTTCGTACTCATCCACGAATTCCAAGAACGCCTCCACCGGAAACGCATAGTGCTGCGAAGAGATCGCAAGTTGTCTGGTGGAGGGCTGAACATCTTTGGCATAGCGCGCTTCCATAAGATCGGCCTGCTCGACCACTTGCCGCGCATATCCGAGAAGCTCCATCCCCTCGCGCGTGAGAACGATACCGCGGTTCGAACGCTCAAAGATGGTGATCCCACATTCGCGCTCAAGGTCCTTCACCGCAACCGACAGGCTCGACTGCGACACAAAGAGCTGATGCGCAGCGGCGCTGATCGAATCGCACGAAGCAATCGCTATGAGATATCTAAGTTGCTGAAGCGTCATCTGACAATCAGTGATGCGCGCAAGCGTCGTCAATGGACATCAAAGCGCATTCACCGGCTATGAACTTAGCGGCTGCGTCGCCCACGATAGGAGTTTCGCGCTCCGAATAAACCTTCACGCCGGAGTTCGTGAAGCGAGTCAGAGGCGGGCGACCCATGCCGACTGTTAGCATGGCGTCGATTCCGAGGCTCAGCGCAAAATCAATCACGCCTCCGCAACCTACAGTGTCATGGTCGACATTCTTCACAGGCTCGACGCTTTTGATTTCTCCATTCTCGATATCTATGACCGTGAAATAGGGAGTGTGACCGAAGTGCCCCGATCGCATGCTTTTCAGGCCGTCTGCGGTTTCGCTTGGGATTGCCAGTTTCATCTTGATCTCCTGTGTTCGAGTTGGCGCAAAGATGCGCACCGATTCTTTCCCCTCCATTATAGGAGTTCGAAATGGATGCGTCACCGGCGAGTCGTTCGTGTGCTGTCAGTGAACCACGAGCGTGTCGCTATCGCACAAAAGATTAGAGAGGCTATCAGAGGAAATCGGTGTCCAGACAGATCGTAAACGGGCCGTCGTTTGTGAGCGACACCTCCATCATCGCACCGAAGCGACCGGTTTGTACGTTCGGGATGTCGGCGCTTGCAAGCTCAACGAAGTGCTCGTAGAGTCGCTCGGCTTCATCCGGAGTGCCAGCATCAGTAAACGATGGACGGTTGCCACGCTTGCAATTCGCATATAACGTGAACTGACTTACAATCAAAACCTCGCCATCAACATCGGCCAGCGACAAATTCGTCTTCCCGCTGCCGTCCTCAAAAATCCGCATCTTGAAGATCTTGTTCCAAAGCTTCTGCGCCTTGGCCTCGGTATCGTTTTGACCTACTCCCAGAAGTAGAAGATACCCTTTCCCGATTCTGCCGACCGTAGCACCGTCAACGGAAACCTCTGCGCGACTCACGCGCTGAACAACTGCTCGCATCCTTATCCTCCATTTACAGCACTTCCGGCAAAGGCCGGAGCCCCGCCGCTACACTCGGTGCGCCGCTTCCCAAATATAAAGGCTCGCCACACTTCCGTAAGGCGAAAACCTGCGGCGATACCTCTCAAAGCGATCGCGATCGATCTCCTTATGATGATAGATCGCGCGCAATCCGCGATGTATTCCCAAATCGTCAAAGGCGAAGATGTCCATGCGATTCATGCTGAATAGAAGGATCATCTCGGACGTCCAGCGCCCGATCCCCTTGATCGAGCTCAAATATGCGATTGCCTCCGCGTCATCCATCGCATCAAGCGCATGCAGGTCGAACTCGCCCTTGATGACGTTATCGACAAACCCGCGTATGTATTCAGCCTTGCGAAAGGTGGTCCCGAAAGCTTGAAGCTCCTCAATCGATGACTCCGAAAGGGATTCCGCCGAAATAGGCCCGAGCGTATCCTCAATTCGTGCGATTACCGTTTTCGCCGCTGCAGTAGAGATCTGCTGTCCGATGATACTTTTCACTACCGACTCGAAAACAGTGCCATCCATCTCGCGGTTGATATGCCCGAATTCATCTATCGCGCGCGCAAGCTTCCTGTCTTTCGAGCGAAGATAATCCACGGCATCATCGCCGTATTGAAAGTAAGTCGACATATCGCAGGTCCCCTTTTCGCGAATGTAGGGTTGTGGCTCAAAACGCGCGCTTGCACGCAGGCCTGCGTAAAGTTTACACAAACGTGCGCGGATGCACGCTCAATAGATTCTCACTTTGCGTGCGTATGGGCAAGTTTCGCGTCTTGCGAAAGCTGCAAATTGTGCTTGTTTTGATGGTTGGTCAGCATTTTTGCAAAGACGATCGAGGCGATGAAAGCGACCGCGACTATCGCGATGTCAATGTAGAGCGTGTGCGAGAAACCAGCAGCATATGCATCGGCCTTCGAAATTCCCTGCGCCATCAGCTTCTCGGCATCCGCAGACATTATTCCCACGAAGAGCGCCGATCCGAGCGATCCTGCGATCTGCACGAGCGTGGAGTGGATCGACGAACCGTGCGCGTAGATGCTTTTCGGCAATGTGCCCAGATCGATCGCCTTGAGCGTAGGGAATACAAGGCCGACTCCGATGAATGATGCCGCCACGCAAAAGATCATCGCGATCGTCAGCATCATTGAAGAGGTGATCTCCATCCCGATGAACCCAACAAGCAGGATCAAGAAGCCGCATGGTATCAAGGGCCAGACACCGTGTTTGTCCTCGATCCGTCCGCCGACGAAGCACGAAACGGCATAACATAGGATCGGCACGGTGAGCATTGTGCCCGCAACAAAGGCAGTTTCGCCCGCCGTTCCCTCGAGATAGAGCGGCACTAGAAGGCTCATATAGATCGAGCCCATATAACCGAGCATCATCAACACTTCGCCAACCACGAATTTTGGATGCTTCATAGGCGACAGATCAAGAAGCGGGTCGTCGATGTGGAATTGTCGCCACGAAAACACCACCAGCAAAACGATTCCTACCGCCATGCATAGAATCGATGGCACAAAGTCGTGCATAACCTCATTGAGACCGAAGATGAAAATCGCCAAGCTTACAAAGCTTAACACCACGCTGATCGCATCAATCTTCTTATCTTGGCGCTCATAGATGTCATGCAGGAAGAAGACGCCGAGAACAATGAGCACGACAGACATAACAAGCGGCACAAGAAACAGCGCCCGTAACCCCACATACGTCAAAATCATGCCAGCCGCAAGTGGCGCAAAGGCCAACCCAATCCCGATCACGCCGCTGTTGATCGCAAGGAGCGTCGCGCTTTTGCCTTCCGGGGCGATCGTGAGAATAACGCTCGTAACCACCGGAAAGAACAAACCGACCGTAAGCGCCTGAATCAGCCGGGCAGCGACCATCGATTCAAAATTCCAAGACAGAAAGCCCAGCAGCGACCCGACCAGCGCAGCAACATAGCCGAAGATCATCACCTTGCGAATGCCGAAGCGCTTCAGAAGCGAGGCCGCCATGGTGATAACCGTCGCCGCTACGATCGTGAAGCTAAGAACCATCCAATTCGCAACGGAGAGGCGGACGTGAAAATCAGTTGCAACCTGATCGAGCGCTATGTTCATGAGCGACTGACTAAATGATGCAAGCAAATTGCTCCCAAGCATCAACACCATCATCATCCATAGTGCTTTACCCGTTGGAAGAGGCGAAGCGAGGGGCTGCGCGCTTTTTGAAGTCGTCATGGTGATCACCTAGATCTCACGTGGGATTTCTCACCATTATCGACCTGCGATATCACGCAAACGGCACATCCTGCGTGCCGTTCACGCGTCGTTCATATGCTGTTCTCAAAACGACAACAGCCTTGGCGCTGCATGCCGGACCATGCCTACTTCACGCCGTATAGCCAGTTTACACCAGCCACATATTCAGATCCACGCGCGTCGAGATGCCAGGTATCGCGCCGGAATTGGTGTATTGCCAAATAACAAAGTCGAACGGAGCGGTCGGTTCGTTCACATCGTACTCGGCAAACCAAATCGGATATGACGTCAAGGTGTTGTACTCGAGACGCAGCAGATCACGTTTGTTCCCGTATATGAGCGTGTTATAGCCCGCCATCAGCATCTCATCGCAAAATGCGGCCGCGTTTCTCGTAAGCTGCTCGCCCGAAATATCGTTAGCACGCGCGCCTTCGACATTCACACGCTCGTGATCGTACGCGATCGCCTCAAACGAGCACCCCATCTTTTCAGCCTGCGCCACCTGCTCCAGCGTGAAGGCCACTTCCTCAGCAACTTCCTGCTCGTTCAGGGCCTGCGAAAAGAAGTACCCGGAAACGGCGATTCCTTGCTCAGCCGCTCCAATGGCGTTTTGCAGGAAATAATCATCTACGCCGAGACGCCCCTCCGTTGCCCCTCGATTCCCGATACGAATAAAAGCGAATTCAACACCGGCGGTTGCGACTGCCGGCCAATTTATGTCGAACTGATGCTCCGAAACATCGATTCCCCATCTCGACCGCAAAGTGCCGTTTTCGTAGAAGTCCAAGCGCTGGCCGTTTTCGACAAGACCATTCCAATCGTAAGGACTTACGTAATAATCCGTGGGATGGCCGCCTCGTGGGAGCCGGCCGCCACAACCTGCAAGCGAAAGCGCAGTCGGCGCAATGATGGCCGTTGCAGCCGCGGTGCCGAGCGCCTTGATCGCAGACCGACGGGTGATCGGTGTTTTCGCATGCGTCGTACTGCATCCCGGCGTATGCGCATGCTTTGTTAAATCGAAATGTTGCTTCGCAGATTTCATGCATTGCATTGTAACGCTTAGCCGCACCGCGCTCTACTTCTTGCGGACAAACAGCGAAACGGCCTTGTACTTCACATCCTCATCTCCGGGAACCGTATCCACGGTCTCGCCGGCCTTATACCCGCGATTCGCAGCGACCTCGTACTCGTCTTTCACTTCAGGCTGCCCAAATCCCGCCGCCTCAAGCCATTCCAGATTCTGCGCCTCAGTGAGCGCCGCTTGGATGCTGTTGCCCATTTCGCGTGCCGCCTCGACAATCGAGCGATCACGATCGCGATCGGCGAAGATCGTCTCCATGATGAGCAACCCGCCCGGCTTCAGAACGCGTGCGAACTCGCGCAAAGCCTGCTGCTGGTCATAGAAAAGTGTCATCACGTTGTTCACGTACACAACATCCATCGTGCTCGAGCCGATACCTGCCGAGATCAGATCCTCAGGATAGGCCAGCCGGAAGTCCATATTGTTTCCGGAAAGCCCGCTGTCGTGCCACGCGCGATTGATGCCGTCAATCGATTCTGCCACGTAAGACGGACTCCAGTCGATGCCGATTGCTTCACCGGAATTTCCTACCATGGAGCTGATCTTGTAAACTCCGCGGCCGCGGCGCGAGCCTATGTCAAGAACGCGCTTTCCCTTAAGATCGGATGCTGGAAGAAGCATCTTGCAGACACTCGCGAATCCGTACTCGAACTCTTTTGTGCTGTAGAAGCTTTTGAGCTCCGCCTGAGACGGCATGGTCGCGCCCTGCCCGCTCGCGGCATTTGCGCCCCCAACCTCGATCGATGCCTTTGCTTGCGAAAGCGTCTCTGCGCGCGCAGCAGGTTCATTCGGCATAACTGCCGGATGCATACCCTCCTCCATCACATGAGGCTGCACCGTGCTCTCAATTCGATGCGCGGAACCCGAAGTTGCGCCGGAAGGTGACATTAAGCCTGACCCTTTGTTATCAGCACCATCTGAAGAGGTTGAATGGATGTCGCTCTTCGCGCTCTCGATGTTCGCGTTCAGATTCTCGAGCATGCTTGCGCGCTCCTCAAGCCCCATACGCGCCGAATCGGCCTGCATTTCGTCGTTGTGCGCGTAATACTTCTCATTGCCGTAGTGCGCCACGAACTGTGTCGTCGGCTTGCGCGTTGCAAGCTCTGCCATGAAGATCAACATCTCGCGATTGCCGAAGCATCTGTCTACGAAATCGAATGCGTTATCCATGCGCGCGCTCGCGTTCGCCGCGGCCGGTTTGATCTTTACGACCTCTTCCTTATAAGCGGCCTCGATCGTCTTGAAAGCAGCCTCGCCCTGCATCGTCTTCTCAAGCATGCACTTGGCAACGAGCTCCTTGAGCATCCCGATCACAAGCCTCTCGCGGCGGATATAGCCGTGTGAAACATTGCCGGCATCGATTTTGCGCGCCAACATCGCTTCGCGCTCGGCAATCCGCTCCGAGACACACACATCCAACGATCCGCCCGCAAGCAAGCCTTCTTTCGCCTGGCGCAAAAAATCCCGAATCTGCACGATAACGCCCTCTTGGTCGACAACATTCGCACAATCGGTCGCAAGCATATCCAAGATCAGGCTGATCAGCGCCACACGTTCGTCAAATTCGGCCTCACGCGCGCGGTTTGCAATCGCCTCGGGCGCATTTCCGGAAAGAATCGTGTCCACCTGATAATCCGAGCGATACTTCTCGAACAGCGAGTAGTAGATGGCGAACTGGTCGGCCACCTCGTCATCGCGAATGAATTGGACGATGAGCTCGCGGTTCACGGGCTTACCCATGCCCTCATACAGGCTTATGAGGTCAGCCAAATCCTCCCAGCCACGCGCCGTCACGAACGACTTGCCACCACCGGGCTTGCTTTCCACCTTGTAGAAGCAGTCCTTTTTCGCTTCGAGAAACGAGGTAACGGCCGGGTGCATGCCGCGCTCGGTAGCGTAGCTCTTCCATGCAGCATAATCAGGCTCGACATCGATTTCGCGAAGGCGATCAAGCGTTACGATATCGAACTCGTGAACCGAGCGGTTGTACTCAGGCGGATTCCCCGCGCATACAACCACCCAACCTTGCGGCACCTTGTGCTTGCCGAACGTCTTGAACTGAAGGAACTGCAACATCGAAGGGTAAAGCGTTTCGGACACGCAGTTGATCTCGTCAAGAAATAGGATGCCGTTGCGGATTCCGGTGCGCTCCATGTAGTCATAGATGGCAGCCACGATCTCGCTCATTGTGTATTCGGAGGCTTCGAACTCGAATCCATCGAAGTTTCGGTGCTCGATTCGCGGAAGTCCGAGCGCGCTTTGGCGCGTGTGGTGCGTCATCGAATAGGATACGATGCCGATGCCGAGCTCCTCGGCCACCTGCTCCATGATGGCGGTCTTGCCGATTCCTGGCGCGCCCAACAAAAACACAGGACGCTGATGAACCGGCGCTATGGCATACATTCCCGCATCGTCCTTCTCAAGATACGCCTCTACTGTGTCTTTGATCTGGCGCTTGGCTTTCAAAATATCCATTACTGCTCCTTCCATTTGAAATTAATTGTATTAATTTCAAATTACATCACGTCCTGACGTTGCGGTTCTCCCTAAAGGGACTAGCTTCGCGTCGCGACCAGGCACCTGCCCTTGCCCCTTGTTTTGACCGCATCGTGGCGCGAAGGCCACTCGGGTCAAAGGCGGGGCAATTGCAGGCACCGGTCGAACCCTCGCTTTCTTTACGGCTACCTGTTCCCTTTTTTTATTAATTAAAAAATTAATATACGAAACAGGATGCCGTAACGAAGCTAAAAATCCACGAGGTGTGCTTAGCTGGCGTGTGATGCGGCCGAGCTGGCTTCGTCCAATGAGGGTAAGCATCAAAGCGTCAGATAAGCGCGCATTCGTGGGTTTTGAGCGTCACGATATGGATTCTAAAGAATCCATATCGATCGTAACTTTGATGGCCCAGGGAGGCACCGGTGGAACCTCCTTGTCCTCGTCTTCCATAAACACAAATGCCACATCAAAATCGGGTGCTTTCTCGGGAAATTGCCCGAATCCATCCGTAAAGTAGAGCACTCCCTGTAAATTCTCAAACTCGCCACGACCGCGCAGCATCTCGATATAGTCGATAGCTGGGCGAAAATCGGTCCCGCCCATTCCGCGGATCACGAAGTTCGCCATCAAGCGATCCACGTCGCGCATGCTCGAAATCCTCATGTCAGATTGCACCTTCGAATCGGCTTGGATGAGGTGCACATTCACCTCGCTCGAGTACTCCTCCGAGCTTTTCAGTATGTCGAATGTGTGCTCGATGAACTTGCGCACGAGGTCGCCACGCACCGACTCTGACGTATCTATTATGATCGCGAAATCGCGGATACGCTGGGTTTCCTTGTACTCAAGCGGCTCGATGAGAGGCATGTTTCCGTACATATCCATGCCGAATGTGTAGAAGATCGTGTCGAACTCGTCCATGTTGAGCTTCATCTCTTCGTTCACGGTCATAAATTTGCGGAGGAATTCCGTGTAGTCGTATCGCCTGCGATTGGCCAGTTGCAAGTTCGCCATCAACGAGGCCGCCTCTTCGCCCCATTCCTTGGAAAACGTGCTCAAATTCATCTCGATCTGCTTTGAGATCTCTTCCCAATCGCGCTCGTTGCGATCATCATCTTCGTCGCGCCCGTGCTCTCGCTGATCATGCCGCTCGGGCTGCCCGTCCGGGGGCGACATCATCTGTCCCGAGGAATCGTCCTGCTTATCGGCATCATCCTGCCGATCCTCTTCTTGGTGCTCGCGCTCGTCCGGCTCCCCAGAATTCGGCTCGGAAAGCGCATCTTCATCTTGATCGTCCTGCCCACCACCTTGCGCATTCGGAGATGACGAGTCATCGTCCGTGTCGTTTTCGGGCGTTCGATCACGCTGCCCTTGCTCGCTCTCTGGGCTTTGACCTTCCGGAGAATCGGAGCGCAGGCCATCGGATTGCATGTCGGGATTCTCATCGTTTTCCGAGAATTCTTCATCATGGCTGTCGCTTGATGTTTCATCGGACTGATCGGGCTTGGCATGGATCGGCCACGCGCCGTGATCGTCGCGCTCGAATATCGCACGCCAATCTGCAAGCGCACTCGTGCCGATCCCGCGAAAGTGCTGCCCTTCAGCCGTTCGTTCAAGATTCTCGATCAGATTGTAGATCTTGCCGGGAGTGAGACCGCCGGTCGTCATCTTTATCTTGCTGATCGCCATTCTGCGCTCAAGGTCGTGCTCGCTCTTGAAACGGTCGCCGCAAAGGTCCATCGCTGTGCTCTCTGCGATGATATCGCAAGTAAGATTCCACGCGTCCTTGTTCTTCTTGTTCTTTTCGAATGGATGACGAAAAACGCAATGCATGATCATGTGAAGATAATCGCGCACCGACTCGTCGAACGATTCTTGGAATCGCGCGATGACTCGGGGCGGGTCATACATTGTCGATGCGCCATCGGTTGCAAGCGGATAGTGCGACCCCACGCGAACGGGCTCGAGATCCATTCGCCATAACGCCAGATCGAGGAAGCGAAACTTCAGCATGAGCTGCGTGCGGCACTCGTCGATGATGTCCGCGCCCAGCCGGTCCTCTTGGAGGCGCCGCTCCATTTTTGAGTCATGGGGACGGTTCTCTTGACTCATTTTCCGCTCCTTGTCAGAATCACGTGCCCGCGAAAAAGCGAGCGACTTGAAACGCTCCCTCTCCTCGCTTCATTCACAGTTCGAAATCCATTTCGTCCATCACGGTCCATCGACGGCCTATTTCCAGAATATAGCCCGTCATCGAGGCATCCTGAACTGCAGAAACTCTATCAACCACTTTAAGAATGTTTTCCTTGTTCAGATACCCCAATTCGACCAGCTTGTCTATCGAAGTCCGATCGTCGTGCTTGGCCGCCTCCACGCAAATCTGCTCGATGCCCTTCGCCAAAATCCGTTCACACATAGCACGATTCGAGTCGCTCAAAAAGATCGGATCCTGCAGACGCTTGATCACTCGTGTAGCCTGCTCGTACAGATCGAGACCTTGTTCGTTGAACGAATCGAAGCTGCTCGCATTCACGATCGATGAATCATAGTGGTCGAAAATCGCCTCCACGTTCACGAATGCCGAGGTGGACAGCGCGAGGGACTGCTGTTGCTGTCCGCGCGTTGTGCTTGGGAACCGGAAGTCGAGGCTTGTGTGGCCTTCGATAGGATTCATCAGATCGATATGAATAAGGCTCAGATGACTCGCCGCGGTAAGCCCGCGAATGCCGATCGTGGATATGCGATCGGACAGGAACAGCTCTTCAACCTGCGCTGCTCCGTTGAACGCGTATGGCGCGATCTCATCAACCTCGGGCGGAACCACGATGCGCGCGCGATCGTCCATACAGACGACGATTTTCGAAGTGCGCTCATTCTTGCGTTCGAGCAAGAGGCCGCCATTGGTGTAGAACTTTGGATTACCCGGCGAAACCTCGATCGAATGAAGTGTCGGAGCTTGGTTTCCATGGCGCGATCCTCGCGTTACAAGTGCATTTTGTCCAATTTCTTCTAGTGTGCTCGGAATAACGACACTTTCAAGCGATGTGTCGAGAAATGCCTCTTTTCCAATCTTGTGCAGGCCTTCTGTAATCTTCACGCGACGAAGCATGTGGCAGTTCTTAAATGCTGCCTCGCCAACAACACTAATCGAGCTCGGCAGGTCGACCTCTGCGATCGAAGGATGATTCGCAAATGCGTCAGCATCTATCGCGATGGTTCCTAGCGCGACTTCATAATAACTCGTGGATTCATCGAGCATTCTGATAAGGTGTAAACCGTCCTCGCGCTTGCTATACAGACCGCCGGATTCATCCATCGTGATGTTTTGAGAATCCTTCGACAGCGCAAATGTTGCACTAGGACCTGAATAGGTCAGTGCGGTTCTAGCTGCAAACGGATAGTCGAGCCGCTCCACCGAAGCCGGAATCGAAAGAGAGTCAATCGCGGTTGATGTAAATGCGTTCTTCTCGATTGCCTTCAAGCCCTCATTGAGTTGAATGTCCACTAAATTAGTGCAGTCGAAAAATGCCTTCTCCATTATGACTTTCAAATTTGGAGGCGCGTTAAAGCGCTCGATCCCTGTTTTTGAAAGTGCGAAGTTGCCGATCACCTCAAGCGATTCTGGAAATATGACTTGCTGCATGCTCGCCATCGTACTGAACGCTTTATTACCGATCGCGATGCAGCCCTCGGGAATGGCGTATTCTTCGCATGGCACCGCAAGTGCCGCCATCACTGTTCCATCGGCGTTGAAGATGGCTCTGCCGTCGGTCTTCATAAACTGATTTGTGTCGTCGATCGTTATCGTTTCGAGCTGGCTCTTCGCAAAGGCTCCTGGCGCAACCGTGCGCGCATTATGCCCGATATGCAGGCATTTCAGGCTCGAAATATCGAAGATGCTCGGACCGAGTACATCAATTTCACCTGGCAACGTAAGCTCTTCGAGACAGTTGCAATTTCTGAACCAATCAGATTTGAAATCAGCAAGATTACGCGAAAGTCTTGCAACCTTCAAATCGCTGTTATGACGGAAAGCGCAAGGCCCAATTGAGATAACGGAATCAGGTACGTCAATACGCTCGATGCCCTTCAAGTGCGACAAAGCATCCATGTGTATACCGATCACAGGCATACCGTCAATTGCTTGGGGTATAAAAAGTTCAGTCGCTGAACTTGAAGGCGTGCAGCTGTTAACCCTTATCTCTTTTGCATCGATCTCAACGTAGAACCAGACATTACCGCAATCGTCAATAAAGCGCTTCTCCTCGGACTCGCGTGCTGCCTCGATTCGCGCAGCACGCTCTCGCGCACGCTTGATGGCTTCGACGCGGTCCTGAGATTCCTTCATATTCTGAGACGAAGTGAATACATCGCCCATAAGGGTCGGCGAGAACCCGCCGAAGCAAACATCGAGCTTACCGAGATCGATGCCGTAGCTGACACCCATTATTTGATGGGTCCGCAGGCCTCCCATGGAGCGCCCGCTGGGTTGAGCTTCCTGCGCCTAGAGGTTTCATCGCTGAACATAATGCTGTAACGCACGCCCTTGAGCGTAACATACAGACTTGCGATCTCATGCTTGCTTCCGTGATTAAACACCTCGTAAGTAATGAGTTCGCGATCAACAAGAGGCATGAGATTCTCGTCGGCAAGAAGCTTTTCGAGAAGCATATTGGTGGATTGCCTACCGAGCTCGTCTTGCTTGAGTGTGATGTTATAAAGAATGAGCTCTTGCTCCGGTGTTAAACGGCCTAGCTCTTCGATCTCTGCAAGGATATCTGCATCTGTTGCCATGGGTTTTACCCTCCTGGTCGTTCCTTGTTCTTGTCTGCTACTATTCTAATTCTTTTCGCCTTGAATTACTGCGTGAACGGCTGTTTCATACAGCTTTTTCATATGGATGAAATTCGACTTCAGGTATCAAAAAAGGCCTGTCTATCGCTAGACAGGCCTTCAATGAAATGCTCGTGTATTAAGAGTTACACGCCTGCATATCCCTTAGAAGGATCGGAGCCACCAACGCCGGTCTCGGAGTCGCCAGCCTCATTGCCGGTACGCTTTGTTGAAGTGTAGCCACCCCAAGCGCGAGCAATGAACTTGTCCTTTACCCAGAAAATCTGAGCCTTCATAAGATCTGCCTGAGTGATGCCCTCTTCTGCAAGAGCCTCATCCTTTGTCTTGCCTCCAGCAATGAGACCATTGAGGATCTCAGCTGCCTCAGGAGCATCAAGAGCGAGGAATTCATCGCGGGTCATATTATGCCCTCCTTGTCAGTCTTTCAACACGATATCGTGGTCACCGACCGCAAGATCGGCGGCCACGATAATCTTAACACGTAAAAAGGCTTAGAGCTGCCAGAGAACCATCGGACGATCGAACTCTGCCATTTTAGCAATCATGTCCTCAAGAGTGCCGTAGTACATAGAAGCGGACTCCTCGACCTGAACAGCGAGAGGACGTTGACCTGCTTTGTCTCCACCAGTTCCCCAGTGCTCAGAGAAGATGGATGTTGGGCATGGTACATAGAACCACTCCCATGCATCGCCAGTGTCGCCTTCTGCCTTGCGGAAAGGACCGACCTGAACCTCTTTGATGCCGAACTGATCGAGAGGAAGACCTAGCTCCTCCTTGCACCCGATCTCAGCAGCATGGTTGCCTGAGAAATAGGTGTAGTCAACGAGCAAAGCATATTTCTGATCTGCCATATTCTTTTTCACTTCCTTTCGAATTAGTCAGCGTCGAGGCTGCGGACACGGCGCATGTTGCACATAACTCCCTTGTAAGGAGCACCAAATCCAAGCTTGCCGATGTTCATATGAGGAACAAGGCTGTTGAAGTTGGACTTCCAAACGCCGAACAGGTTAGGCTCTGCACCCTCCTGCTCCGGGAACCACCAGCCGTGTGCACAGTTGATGATGCCGTCCTTCATGACAGGAGTGATCTCTGCCTTGAAGCGTGCCTCACCAAACATATTGTAGACCTCAACCCAATCGCCGTCGGTGATGCCATACTCTTCAGCGGTCTTCGGGTTGATCTGGACCCATGGCCACGGATCGATCTGACGCAGTGAAGGAACATGACGATGCTCAGAGTGGAATGAGCTGTAACGACGTGAACCAGAGGTGGAGATCAGCGGATAGCCCTCAGCGAAGTCAGGCTTGCTGATCGGTGAGTAGTTCGGCTCCTCGTAGTAAGGTAGCGGATCCTCGCCCCATGATTCATAAAGAATTGAGTAAGCCTCGATCTGACCGGTAATGGTGTTGAAGCCAGGCTCACCGTCGAAGCGGAGCATGCCCTTCTCATACTTCTCATACTCGAATCCATGAGCACCAGGCTGATAGATTCCGAGCTCCTGGAAGCTCTTCCAGTCATAACCGAGCTCCTTGAGCTGGTCAGAGTAGAAGTCTTCAACAGCAGTCTGGAGAGCATCGAGATCGAGCTTGCCACGACCCTGAGCAACGGTAACCTCAGCAGGAGACTGACCATGCTCGAGTGCGTCGATGTTGAGAGTATCGCCTGCCGGCTTGTACCACGGCCACCAAGTCGGGTTGAGACGCTGACCGAAGATCAGGCAGATCTCGACGTCGGACTTGCACTCGCCAACAGTGAGAGCCTTGTTCATTGGGCCCATGAACACTGTGTTGCGGCCATAGTGAGTAAGAACGATGCCGTCATGCTCTGCCCAAGTGGACATCGGGAGGAAGTAGTCGCCTACTGCCATAGCAGTCGGGGTCATCGTGAGATCCTGAATAACAACGAACTCAAGCTTCTTGAGAGCGATGTGCCAACGCTTCGGCTGTGCGGAGCAAGTTGGGGTCAGGAAGTTAGAGCTGTTGAACCAGCCCATCTTGAGAGCATAAGGCTCATCTGTCTCCATGGTGTTGAGAGTCTCGTCTGGCTGGGTTGTAGCCATACCAGTTGAGAGGCCCGGCCATGCAGCAGCACCGATGCGCTTCGACCAAATAGCGTCGTCCATAGCGCCACGCTGCTCCATACGCCACTTGCCAAGAAGTGCAGAAGGAGGTCCAAGGGTAAGTCCACCAGGACGGTCGATAGAACCAGCAAGACCAGCAAGGATGATCATTGCCTGTGAAAGCTGAACGCCGTTCTTGTTCTGGTCGAACGCAAGACCCCAAGCCCAGCCGATAGGACGCTCGGTGCCGATGATGTGAGCAACCTTCTTGATGGTCTCTACAGAAACCGTAGTGATCTCAGCAACCTTGTCAACAGGATACTCAGCAGCGCGAGCCTTCATCTCGTCAAGACCATAGATCCACTTCTCAGCGAACTCGTGATCATACTCGTCATTCTCGAACATGAGGTTCATGATGCCGAGAGCCATAGCGGTGTCAGTCTGAGGACGAACCTGAACGTTGATGTTTCCGTCATGAGCGCCAACCCAGGTGATACGTGGGTCGATAGAGATGATCTTGGTGCCAAGCTTCATCATATCGACGAGGCAGTGACCGAAGAAGCCGTCGCCGTTTGAAGGCAGTGGCTCCTTGCCCCAGACAACAACCCACTTAGAGAGGGTGTATGCCGGGTCATGATAGCTGCCCGGAAGATGACCAGCATAGTCGAGCTCAGGATAGCCTGCGCCGAGAACGTAGTCAGCGATGGAGCAACGAGGTCCGTAGCAAGACCAGCCAGACTGCGTGTAGCAGCAGTTCGGGGACTGCAGTACGGAGAAAGTAAGTGCATAGTAGAAAATGCAAGCCTCACGGCCGGTGCCACCGAAGCAGACGATGGACTCAGGGCCATAAGTGTTCTGGAAGTAACGCACCTTCTCGCAGATGGTGTCGATTGCTTCGTCCCAAGTGGTTTGCTCCCACTCGTCCTTGCCGCGATTCTCATATGCGCGCTTCATCGGATGGATGATGCGGCTCGGAGCATATGTGTACTCGCGAAGAGCAAGGTTCATGGCGTTCACACGGCCAGTAGTAATCGGGTTGTCGTCGTCACCCTCGATGCGAATAAGCTCGCCGTCCTTGGTGATGACCTTAACACCATATCCTACCGGGTGTGATCCTGGGGGAGACCAGGTGTTGGAGCGTGTAGCGACGGTGCCGTCGGAACGCTCGACTCGCCACTCTTTGCTGTAAGCCATACTTTCCTTCTTTCTCACGTTTCCATACTTTTATGGAACCTACTTCCGTGCCTCCGTACGAAAGCACGTATCTTTCAAGCGATCCGCTCTATATATAGATATACAGAGACAGAAATCCTACGCTATCCCTAGCTAGCGTAGAAATGCTTGGAAGCTGAAATGTGATCGCGATCAGCGACGCATTCAAATATAAGAGACACCTCAAGAAGCGCGTCGTATCGCCGGTTTGCTTTTCAAATTTATCATATCAACCTTTAAGGTTGATTTTTTCATACTCGATGCATATAATGCCTGTTCAGAGAGGTCTTGAATTTTCTGTGAAGCGGGTTGATTTGAAATGCTCGGAACCGACTTTTCAAACTCTCTGTAAGACTTATAGTCATAGCGAGAGGATAGTTCGTTTAGTGGTAAAAGATGCACCGCATATCACTCTTTCCATGGGACGTTATTCCGATGGCGAAAACACTACGGGTGATATAGGAGCGCTCGGTTTAGGATTCGGCATCTTTCAGGCCTGGCTCTACATGGCTGTTTTCAGCGTCATTCGTATCTTCGAGCCATCCATACTTACGGGATTCAACTTCTATCTAACAGAATCGATGGCGTATTCGATTCTTTATTCATTCTTGGCATCTAGCGCCATCACTTTGATTTTTATCGGCGCGTCTAATCAGCGCTACCTGCGCTTTTATGTTAGTAAACTTGCCATGTGGCTCGGGGCAAGCCTCTGCTCGCTCGGAACTCTTGCCGCCTTTTTGGCTTGTGTCCCATTTTCCCCGGAAGCGTCTGCTGAGCTTGGAGCTGCGCTTGCAGACACGTCGTCAATATCCTCCAATATGGACCCGCTTTTAATAGAAAACTTGGGGATGTTCGAGGATGACTCCACTCCTCTATCATGGATCGCATCATTTGTTTCTGGAATATCCATGGGAATCGGATCGAGCCTGCTCGTAGCGCTTTGGGGAACAGGATTCGCCCGGTGCAGGTTCACAACGATCGTGCTTAACGCAGCGATTTCGTTTCCGCTCGGTGTAATCGTTGCGTTCCTGCTGACCATCTGGATTCCATCACCTTTCGCAGGCGTCGTTACGGCATGTCTTCCCTTTTTGGCCATCCTGTTCTTGCAGATCCTCACACCAATGCCCTTTTACCAGCGCCACGAAAAACCCATTTTCGACCCGTTCCCCGCACATCGCATCTCCTATATAGTACGCATCGGAATCCCGACCGTGATTTTTGGGATCGTACTCGGTGTACTGCGAGCAATCTGTGTCGGGCAAGTGCTCCCATCAGGAAACATAACCATTCAACTGGTGCTCGGAGCAGCGTGCGCGCTTAGCATTGTGCTGTTCATTGTAGCTATAGCTATCGCGCGAAGAAATCCCTACTGGGATACGCTTTTCAGAAACCTTGTGCCCGTAATAGTGATCGGATCAGTTTCTATTCCGTTCATCACCGGCGAATACGCAGTTCCATCTGGCTTTTTGATTTCGCTTGGATACATTTGTCTCGAAGTTCTGATGTGGGTGTTCTTCGCCGATTTAAGCAATCGTTTCAGTCTTTCGCCTTTGTTTGTGTTCGGCCTTGGGCGCGGAATACTTGAGGTTGCCGGGATCTTGGGATCAGCCTTGGCCACTTGGGGATTCTATGGATCGATCCCCGGTATCAGTGGTGGCCTTACCGTTTTGGCGCTGATATGCGCCACTTTGATGTCGATCGGCTATTCAGTACTGCCGCGATATCGTGAATTTAAGAGCATTGTTGAAGAGAACGGCGACTCTGAGGCAAGCACAGCACATGCGGTCATCGGTCCAAAAAGTGTGACGGACAATGCGATGCAAGAAGGAAAAGCCGACCGATCTCATGAAGTTATCGACAGTTCCATCGAATCAAGAAAGACTGCTGATGCCGGCAATGCCAATAATGCTGAGGTTGAAAAGGCCGACCTAAAGGTTGAGGATGCTTGGGCCCATTCATCCTCTCAAACCGACGAGGCTGGATTTAGGTTGACGCACGTTGACCACAGCACTGCAGGCGATAGCACGGCATCGCATGAAGACGACACCTTCGTAGTGAATGCAAAAGCCGCATTCGATTACGGAATCGAACCTTCAAAACCATCGAATGAAAACGATCTTCTAACTGGTGATTTCACACTTAATTCAACCTCTCAGGTGGATGTAGTATCATCTGATTCTGAGCCGCTTTTGGCTGTCGATGGACTTGCTGATGAAAGCGATCGAGACAAAGAAGCACCTTTAGGATCTTCGCAACAGAACATCACTCCGCCCGGAACCGATGCGGTGGCTTCCGGAGTTTCAGTTACCGCAGCAGATGGTTTCCTAGATGGCGAAGCTCGCGACGCGCATGAAAAAGGAAGCTTCTATCGACGCTGCGATGAGATTTCTGACCAATACATGCTTTCAAAACGTGAACGCGAGGTTCTTCCCTTGCTTGCTAAAGGACACAATGCTGCCTTCATCCAAGACAAACTTTGTGTTTCCAAGAGCACAGCAAAGACGCATATCAATCATATCTATAAGAAACTCGACATTCACACGCAGCAAGAACTACTTAACATGGTCGAAGACAGACAACGTGGACCGATGAGTTCCGACGGTAATGAAACCGGCGCATCAAACGGCTCAAATAATATGCATAATGACAGCAAGAAGCATCTCGGTAATAACTATATGCTGGACAAGAATGCATATGAAAAGGCGCTGAATGAAGCCGCTATGAACCCCTCCACCAGCAGACCCAAACCTAAGCGTGGATATCGCACCTCCATTTTTAGCGATTAACGCAGTACTTTTTCTTTGAGACATCTCCTTCCCTATTCCTTCCCTTGGGGTCAGCTCCCCTAAAGTCGATCCTCTGGGGTGGATATGCCATTCTGCCGATTTACAAATATCGAACATTCGTACTATTTATTTGGGTAGTAGCCCGCGCGCTTGCTCGCGTTCAAACCGCGAGCCAGCGCATTCCGCTTAGGCAAGGAAAGTGCCGCCTTGCCAGGGGGAGACCTCTTGTTGGATGGAGCCTGATGTTGCTATACGAAGATAGTGTCTAAATCCCCAAACATTGTTCTCATAATTTATGAAAGCATCATCATCCATGATGCATATCGTTTGTAGATATGCA
>CAJUSF010000027.1 GCA_910588945.1 uncultured Eggerthellaceae bacterium
ACGTGAGATCATGCGTTGTCTCAAACGATATGTATGTCGTGAGATCTATCGCGTGCTCTGCGCTGAGGAACGCCGTCGAAACCAGCAAAAAGAAGCCTCTTGACAACATAGGAGCGTCGAGAGCGCTTACGAATAAAACTCACACATAGGCCCGATAGCGCTAAGCCTGACCTTTTTCATCTACAGAGCTCTGAACGCAGCACGAACCTCGTCAAGAACGTCGATATCAGCAACGACGATCACCTGATCGCCCGGGTAGAGCAGCATCTCGGGTCTAGCCACTTCGGCGTCATCTTCATACGCTACCGCCACTATGAGCGCGCCATCCGGCATCTCAATATCGGCGATCGCAACGCCTTCGTCCTCAGAATGATGTTTCATGCGCCCTACCGTGAACTCCGATAGGGAAACGTTGCCATGCGTGAGCGAAGAAACGACCGAGACCGATCCCAGCAGCGCCTCTTCCTCGATCAAATTCGCAATGAGCGTGGTGGAGGACACGCACTCTATCCCTACCTCGCGGAAAATGCGCAGATTTTTCGGGTTGTTCACACGAGCGATAACACGAGGAACATTGAACACCCGCTGAGCAATCTCGCAGCCGACCAAGTTTGTGTCATCTTGACCGGTAGCGCTTACAAACACATCAGCCCGTCGAATGCCGGCATCCTCTTGGAATCGCGAATCGCATCCGTCGCCGTTTATCACTAGGAACTGTCCCTCGTATGCCACCGAAAGAAGATCAGCATTCTCGGCGCTTTGCTCTATAAGGGCAACCTCATTTTCGCTTGAAAGCATAACGGAGGCCAGATAGGCACCGACCTTTCCCCCACCCATGATTACGATATACACTTAGCGCTCCCCGATCTAGGCGTTGGGCCACTCGTCCGAACCATCCTTGATATAACGAAGGATCTGGTCGATGTGGTCTTGCTGCACGCATGCCAGCACAGTGTCCCCATTGTATAGCACGGAATCAGCCGAGGGAATGGACGAAACCGAACCGTCGGCACGCTCGAATGCCACGATGCTGATCTCGTGATTTCGCTCGATCTCGGATACGCGGATGGACCTGCGAGCGTCTTCGTCGCTATCGCCTAAGAACAGCGAGAACTCAAGTACCTCGTACTGGCCAAATGTGGTGATATGCGACCCATGACCGGCGATGATCTTCGAGAAGATCTCTTCAGCAACGAGAGATGTTCCGCAAACATAATCGATGCCGAGTTGAGTATAGGCGCGCTCGTGATCGGTGTTGTATAGACGTGCGATCACATGCGGCACATCGAACAGTCTGCCTGCCACCTCTGCGCACATCAGGTTGGCGTTATCGTATTGGGTGACAGCGGCAAGGACATCGCATTCCTCTATGCCAGCATGAATAAGAACATCCTCGTCGAAACCGACACCTTGAATGGTGGATCCGTTGAAATTGCGCCCAAGATTAGTGAAAGCATCGGCATTACGGTCGATGCAACAGACGTTGTTTCCGCCATCGGAAAGCATATTAGCAAGCTGCGATCCGACACGACCGCAGCCGACAACGATGATGTTGCTCATTTAGATCTTTCGCATCTCGTTCAGAGTGTCTCTGTACCAATTATCGTAATTCGGCGGGCAATACTTCTGCGCATTCGCATAGCTGATGGTATAGCCGTAGATATTTGAAAGCCCTTTTACGTGGAAGTCGATAGCAGCTTCCCAGCTGGGCCAACTTCCGCCTGTCCATCCCCATGCATTATGCCAAGCAAAGCAGTTGGCGCCCTTGGTTGATTCGGTGTTGGAGATAGCCGGAGACCAACGCGGATCTACGCCGTATTTCCAAGCCGCCTCTGCAAATGATGAGCCATAACCTGCAAGCGGAGACCCCGCGAGATATTTGTCGATCCTAGCCGTCCACTCGGCAACGAATGCATTCTTACCGACCGAGAAATCAACATCGTAAACGCCTATTCCTCCATTTGCAGCAGAGCGGGACTTTGCCTGATTAACCTTATCCAAAGCAGCCTGCTCTTCGGCACGGGCCTTTTCTTCGGCGGCAATACGGATGGCTTCCTCTTGCGCCTGAACCTCTGCGACAGAAGCGCTCATATCGCGATGCGCGCCGGACAGAAGAACGGTCGTCTGTTCATTAACGGCAACATCGGCAGTCCCAGAAGCTGTTTGAGGCTGTGCCTGATCGGCAGTTTGATCCTGAACGATGCCGTTATTTCCAGCTGACGCGAAACCAAGGCTGACGCCGATGGCGATCGCAACGGTTGCGATCGCAACAGCGATCATCTTGAATACGATGGAAAGATTGCGAGGAATGGAAATGGATGGCTTGGAAACGAGAGCTGCACCGGAGGCATGCGCCGCTGCATGGGCGCCCGCAAAAGCCACACCACGCGAGTTCATCGCATGACCAGCATGCTTTGCACCGGATACTATGTGCTTTCCCTTTGCCAAAATCCACCTTTTCCTTTTGGCCTCGTGAGTTGGCTCTCAGAGACCCTCTCTTTTAACGATGCATGAATTATTACCCATGATCGTTTGCTAGCTGTACCACGTATGGTCCATTAACGCACAAAATGAACCAAGCCGCTCAATGGCGACGACAGCATGGTGGATTGTTAGTGGATTTGCTGCCAAACATGGCTTGATATTTTTAACGTTCGAATATTTTACCGTATTTCTTGCAGAAGCGATACAACTATTTGATCTGTTGCCGTTCGCCCTAGGCATCAGCGCCGATTATCCCGTTCAAGAAAACGGACACGATTGATATCACGATGGCGGCTACGAATGCGCTTCCAAAGGTTGCGATCTCGAAACCGATGCCGAACAGGGCGTTTGCAAGCCAAGCAGCAAGATAGAGCATCAAGGTATTCACGACCAGATAGAAAAGCCCGAGCGTGATAACGGATACCGGAAGCGAAAGAAGCTGCAATATCGGCTTTACCGACATATTGATGAGCGCCAAAATGAGCGAAAGAAACAGCACGCCTACCCAGATCTGGCTCCCGATAACGGAAACACCCGGAACCAGCCATACCGCTACGGCAACCGCTATTGCTGTGACTATCCATCTAACGAAAAAGCCCATGATCGTTCACCTGCCCTTTTGGTTCAACCTACCTTTTGATTCAACTTGAGTTGCCATATTAGCTGTGAAAGAGAAACGGATCGGGTAGGAACCCGATCCGTAATTCAGCCGTTCTCTCCTTGCGATTATTCTGCGACCTTTATCAGGGGCTTGCGCGATTCTTAACAAATGCCCGCGACCACGCGATGCCTTCGCTATTTTTCACAGACGCATTCGGCGGCGATTCCGATTCCCGCCCCTGCAAGACGATTCGATGCCGCAAACCCGCTAATTGCGCCCGAGATAGGACTCCATCGAATAATGAGTGATATCCGAGCGATTGATAACGCCCACGATCTTGCCGTCGTCTAGCACAGGCACCTTTTTCAGGTGATTGTTGGCCAAAACGCGACACACCTCGCTCAGATCCGAATGGATGCTAACTCCAATGACGCCCTTCGCGCCGACCGATGTTACGGGCAGGCTCATCACGTCGCTCAGCTTCTCGTCATAGGGTGTGTCCTCGCGCGCAGATGTCGCGATGAGCGCGATGGGGTCCATGAAGGAATTCGTCTGGTGTGCAAGCATTTTCAGGATATCGCCATCGGAGATGAAGCCGACAGGATCGCCTGACTTATCCACGATCGGACAGGCGCTGATACTCTTGTCTATGAAAAGCTGCATCGCGTCTTGCACGGTGGCATCCGAACACAATTCGTAGACATCGGTCTTCATTATCTTACGCAGCAACTTTTCCTCGTTGTCTTGCATGACTACCGCACCGGCCTTGGCACCCGCACGATCTGCGACTTCTGCCTTTGCGCCGCCGGCCGCCTCGGAAACGCCGCGGTTGCCCTTCACAAATACGATCGTGAGCACCAGTCCGATCAGAACGAGAAGCGCGCTCAACAAGAACGCGACATTGATTCCGGCAAGGTTAGCATGGACCGAGTCCATGTTTGCGGAAGCGAAATTCGTCGTGATCGACGAGGACGAGATGACGATCGCCGTCCCAAGAGAGCCTGCGACTTGGCGCAGCGTGTTGTTAACGGATGTACCGTGGTTCATATACTTGGTCTCGAGCGCATTCATTCCCCACGTGGTGATCGGCATGTTCACCATGGTCATCGCGAGCATGCGCAACGCATAGATCACAACGAGGAATGTGATGCTTGTCTCGAGCGTGAGAAATCCGAAAGCCACAGTGGTGACGAACAGCAAGACCATGCCGACGATTCCAAGCACTCTAGGCCCGTGCTTGTCGAAAAGCTTTCCAGCGACCGGATTCATGATCCCCATGATGATCGCGCCGGGCATGAGCACAAGGCCTGAAACGGTGGCCGGATATCCGAGAAGATTCTGGATGTAGATTGGCATCAGAATGCCGGCTGCAAGAAGGGAGCCTTGAACCAGCATACCGATGATGGTCGCGACCAGGAATTTCTTGTTCAAGAGCACCTGCACGCGCAACATGGGAACCTCAAGATGCGTCTGGCGAATGAAGAACCAGATCACACATACGATTCCCACAACCAACGCGATTCCGGAGATCAAATCGATGCCGTATGACCCGATGACGCTAAAACCATAGAGAAGGCCGCCGAAACCGAGCGTGGAAAGGACGACGGAAAGTGCATCGAAGGCGGCGTCGCCCTTGCTGAGCGGCGGTTTTTTCTCAAGAAGGAACGCAGCGAAAACAACGACGAGGAGAATGAGCACCGTAACGCCGTAAAACATTATGCGCCAATCGAACTGATCGACGATGATACCTGCGACCGTTGGGCCGATGGCCGGGGCGAAGGCGACAACAAGCCCAAACAAACCCATCGCCGAGCCGCGCTTTTCGATCGGGAACGTAACGAGCAGCACCGTCATGGAAAGCGGCATGAGGATGCCGGCGCCTGCAGCCTGAATGAGACGACCCAGAAGAAGGATGTTGAAATCGAATCCCCATGCGCAGCACAACGTTCCAAGCGCGAACACGCTCGTGCTGAACACGAAAAGCCCTTTCGTCGAGAATCGATCCTGAAGATAGGCGGTGATCGGGATCATGATCGCGTTCACAAGCGTGAAGCCCGTTGTAAGCCATTGGCCCGTCGAGGCGTCGATGCTCATCTCGTCCATTATGGAAGGCAACGCCGGGGTTACCAGCGTCTGGTTCAATACGGTCACAAATGTGCCGATGATAATGATGATCAGCGTAACGCGCTGCTTGCGGTTAAGTCCCATCTCGAACTCCTAAACTCCTACTTTACCGATTCTCTCATGCTTGCTATACACAGCGCATTTGCCGCGAGCCGGCGCACTGGCAACGCTCGACCTGCGCCCTAACGACACGTCGTCGGCGCGCTGGCGTCGCACTGTCGATACGTCGTCGACGATGTCTCGACGCATCGCGGATCAGGTGCGCGATTCAGCACTCTGCGCTTATTTCCTTTTGTAATTTCTTATTCATTAAACGAAACAGATGGTCGTACAAAAACGATCGAAGTGATTCGGATTATTGGAACGTCACATTGTATCACACCGAAAAGATCCGAGTTGCAGGTAAAGATTACGAGACAAGATAAGGCCTTAGGTTGACCGTGGGCGCGCATGCGGGTTTCATTGAAAACGCGTCTGGTCAAGCGTAGGTGCGCATGCGCTTTCCATGCGCACGTTTTTTTGTATTGCGGGTCCGGTTTTCATGCGCATGTGTCACATTCCCAGACCTGCAGATATGCGCATCCAAGAAATGATTGCCGAGGTGCTTACAAAGCGAGTCTTGCTTGTTGTATACGATCTGCTTGCATCTACTCCGCTGATTCTGCAGCGCCAGAAACGCATGATAAGCTTACAGCATCATGCGTTTCGCCTGCGCGAAGCCAAAGCGGATAGGTGCAAGCAGATCGTAAAGCGACTAAGTATCTCGGTAAGCATTTCCATCCAAACCTACAATTGTGCGCATCAAGATCGGATGCGCACCTACAGTCAACCAGTAGCCCTTCCAAGTAAGTAATCGTGTGTTCAACCTGCATCATTGTCTTTCGAGTCGATCCAAGCGTGAGTTTAGGAACGTCCCAAGCCACACATTCCAGACCCTCTACCTGATCTACGCCTTGCGGACAGGAACGCAGATGTTGCAAACCGCATTCGTTGCGGTGGCTTCCTCATCTGCTCGTCCGCACGGGTAGCCGCACACGACACCCATTCGCTTGCACACCTTCTCCGGCATCGCGGCGCGAAACGCTCCCTCGATATCCGCGCCGCAAGCCTTGCATGACATCCCCAGATCAAGTCCGCGTTCAAGCGCCTTGATCTCCATAATGTCTTTCTTATGCGGAAGGTCGAAATGGTTGAGGTACTGCTCACGCATTACAGCGCATCGCGCCCCGCAATTCGGACAACTAACAACAAGCAGCCTCTTCGGTCTGCACTGACCACACTCCGGATTGCAATTTCCCGCGTAACACATCTAGGGATTTCGCCTCTTAACCTATCTCGACCTTCCAAAAGGAGTATGACTTAATCAATTAGCCCATTGGGACAATCACGTTTTTTCCATCCCAAGCATCTCTGATCTCCTTACACTTATCGATCAAAAACGGCTGCGGATTGTGGATCTCCACATACTGACCGAGCTCCTTCAAGCAATCGATATACGCCACGCGCAAGCCGCCGCCAGACTCCATATAAAAGGCAACCTCATATCCGGCATCTTCCCACTCTTTTACCGCAGCATCGAAATCGTCCACCCATACGGAGAAATGATTGAACCCAATGCCTATCTCGGTGTAAGGAGTAGGGCCAGCCGTCAGAGGCTTGATGAGTTCAAGCTGGAGATCTCCATACATCCCATATGCGACCTCGATAAGATTTTCAACCTCTTTACCACGGAAGATGGTCTTTGCCGGAGCCGGCGGGGTCATCACGAAGAACGGACCGGCACCGAATGTCTTAGAGAACATCTCGCATGCCTCTTGAACATCCTCAACAACATAGCCCAACTGATTGACACAGTATTTATTCATCAACTTATCTATAGCCATAATTGAAACATCTCCTTAAGTTGTCGAACACGCGCTTAGTCTTTTGAAACCTTTTTTAGCATCACAGAGCAGATCAGAACGATCACTGCAGCGATCGCAGCCAAGATGAGCGCCACAGGCATGCCGTCAACGATACCCATGCTAGCAAGCACCAAGGAAAACGCCGCCGTGCCAACCGCTCCGCCGAAGTTCTGTCCGACCTGAATAATCGAGTTGCCCTGAACGCGCAGGTTCTCATTGAGCTGAATCTGAGGACCGGATGAGAAAGAGGTCGCAGATGCCGAATTGTAGAAGCCTGCAACGAACATAATGGCGTAGATGATAAAGATATTCGCATCCGGAGCGCATATTGCCATCAGGGCGATCACTACGACGAAACGAATGATCGCACTTATGGATAGCACCGTTTTCGCACTCATCTGCTTGCCTATCATGCGCCCGTAGATCGGACCCATGAACAAGCCTGCGATCGACATCATGGTAGTGGTAAGACCGGCCTCAGCAGCAGAAAGACCTATAACGGTCAAAACATACATCGGTAGGAAGAAGAACACCGCCATCTGAGCGAAGTTGCTGAAGAAGTTGGCAAGGGTGAATGCGATGGTGTTGCGATCCTTGAGTGCTGAGAGCGGGATGAATGCTGCATCCTTCTTGCTGCGAATGACAACGATCAACCAAATCAAGGCTGCTACAGCCACAATGATGACGATATTGCTTCCGATACCACCGAACGGCAGAAGCGTTGTTCCGAGCGAAAGCCCACAGATTAGACATCCAAGGAAGATCGCCACTGCCAGCGCGCCTGAGATGTCGAAGCTTCCTGAAGATGTCGCCATTGATGCAGCCTGCTCTTTGGTTACCTTCACTCCGAAGAAAACCAACAATGCGCCAAGCGTAAGAAGCACACCCATGATCACACAAAGGGCTCTCCAACTCCAAGCATCCATTATGAAGCCACCGGCAACAGGACCTACAAGCATGGCCACGGATTGGAATGTGACACAGATGCCAAGATATGTTCCGGCCTGTTTGGCATCATACATATCGCGAATCATCGAATAGCCTACTACATAGATTCCGGCGCTCGGGAAACCCCAAAACACCGATACGGCGATCAGTGTGATCATATCCGGTGCCATAGCACGCCCGAACAAGCACACAACACCGGCTATCATCGACCAGAAGAAAAGCGATCGCTTCAGATTCGGACTCTTTGCGGCAATATATCCCCAAAGCGGCATCGACACCACACCCACAACGCCGGAAACGTTGTTAGCCATGGAGTAGATATCGAGACCTCCGATGTCGGCGGCCGCTATAGGCAGAAGCGTCGATGCAGTGGCGGATTGAATGATGGTCGCGACAAGACATGCATAGATACCGATCAATGTCAGCATCTTCTTTGACGACGGGGCGGCGGCAAAAGGATTGGATCCCGCATCGGCGATGGTGGGATCTTTGAGCTCTTGATTCTCTTTGACTTTAACGTCGGTGTCGGTCATCTTGACCTCCTTAAAGCCGGATTCCGGCAAAAGATTACAAAGCCTAGCCCCTAGGCTTTTGAATGAACACGGCAAATACAGCTGTTATGACGCGCGCGAGTATCCCCGAAATAGCAGAACTCTATGCACCTCAACCTGCATGCTTTGAATCCTTTTTGTCCGAATGCACAAAGCTCCCGCTATTAGACACTGGGCGCTGAAGGCGGTTTAGGAGCGCCAGGCGAGGCCGGTGATGTCGGCGGCACTGCAGCAGCGTCAAGCTTCGCTTGATCGGCATCGAAGTCGCTCATCTTCTTCTCAAGAGGAGCTCCGCACTGCTCGCAGACAGTGGCTATAGGCTTGTTCGCCTTGCCGCATTCTTTGCAAATATTCATTTGAACTTCTGCAGGTCTGAAACACATTGATATCGGTCCTTTCTATTTGATACACGAGATAGCATCGAGGCTATCGACACCATCTCGATGTGCATATCCGCCCGCCGCCATCAGTTTGGAGAGTGCGATAATGCGGCGGACGAGATATGCATTCAAGGGGGGTTGATAAAGTGGCTATGCTAGAGCGATGTCACCAAGCCCAAGGTCTTTCTCCTTGGTCGACACACCCATGTCAACGGACTTGCCATCCTTCTCGATGGTAAGCTTCCAATCGGCAGCCGGGATCTCCTTCAACCAGAAGTCGCCCCAATCATCTGTCTCGGTGGTGTAGTTGCCAAGCTCGACGTTTGAAGCCGTAACTTTAGCACCGATGACGACCTCTTTCTCCACCGGGTCATATACGGTGGCCGCAATGAATCTCTTAGGCATGTTCTTGTAGTACACACGTGGCTTGGTTCCGTATTCGGGATGCAGAACCTCTGCACCTTCGAGATCGAGATCGGACTCTTCGCCGAACAGAATCGCATCCACCGTGCAGTTGTCGACACAGCGTGGGATCTTGATCGGCTCATCGCCGTCGAGAAGATGCGCGCAACCAGTACACTTCTGCGGAATCTCAAGCGCCTCGTTCCAATAGATCACGTTATACGGACATGCATCCACAATCGCTTTTTGGCCCTTTGCCTTGGCAGGATCGATAAGCACAAGGCCGTCCTCACGCCTGTATACAGCGCCGTCTTTTGCCGCGTCCATGCAAGGCGCGTTCTCGCAGTGGTTGCACATAGTGGGGATGTAGGCGACACGCACATGAGGAACAGCGCCCCTGTCGTACTGGTTGACCTTCATCCAAAACTGGCCAACCTCAGGCTGCTCTTGCGCATAAGGAAGCCAAGTGTTGCCGCAATGCTCGTCCTTGCAGCCGATTTGGCAGTTATAGCAGCCATTGCATTTGCCAAGATCGATGAGAAATGCTTTCATCTTCAATCCTCTCTAATTATTCAACAACCCAAGAGTTGTAATTGATGCCGATTGCCGGGTCGTAATCCCTGGCAAATGCCTCCGGGTAATCTTTCTTCCAGCCGTCCATCTCAGCGTCGGCTACCTTTGCGGCCTCAACAAGATATCCGGTAACCGCAAAGCCCTTGCAATGCTTGGAGACATGGTTGTTCGGGCTGATGAGGTTAGCTGCGCCACCGCGATCGAGTTTGTCGGTGATCGGGTCGACACGGCTTCCCTTATGAACAATGACCGCACCTGGGATCGCGCGCTCTGTGATGTAGGCACCGACAAGAATGGTTCCTCTGTCGTTGAAGAGCTTCACGATGTCGCCGTTCTCGATTCCGCGAGCCTCGGCATCAACCGGGTTGATGAAGATAGGCTCGTACTGATAGCCGTCTTTTCCTGTAACCTTCATGGTTTCGATCTCACGGAACCACTTGATATCGTCGCCCTGAACGTGAACGCGGAAGCGCGCCGGGTTCGCAACGAGAAGGAGCGGATAGTCCTTGCAACGCTGTCCCCACAAAGTCTCGTCATGCGTCCAGCCATCGGCCTCAGGACCGCCAACGGTCCAGCGAGCCATCGGAGTGCGCTCTTTGTCATCCGGGAAGTTGGTAGCAAGGGCATCTGACCAGAACTCGAGCTTGCCTGTCGGTGTGTCAAGCGGGAAGTTCTCTGGATCCTCATAGAACTGGCGCATACCGACGGGAAGCTTGTCAGCATCGGGATCCTGCTTCGGGAAGTAGAATCCACGCTCGTTGAGTTCTTCCCAGCTGATCTCTTCGCCGAGCCTTGAGTTGTCATAACCGTAACGCAGCCACTCGTCTTGGGTCATCCCCATGTCGATCTGCTCGCGAACGCCAAATCTCTCGCCCACCTTACAAGCGATCTCAAAGTCAGACATCGACTCACCGACGCGATCGCAACCAGGAGGCGTGATGGTCTCGTGACGAAGAGAAACGACCATCGATCCACCCATGACATCGTTATCCTCAACACAGGTTGTAACAGGCAAGATCAGGTCGGCAAACAGCGAGTCGTTCTCGAGCCACTGATGGTTTGTCACGAAGAACTCGACCTCATTCGTACGGATAGCTTCCTGATAGCGGAATCCGCCGTCCCAGCAGTTCATATTGCAAGGCTTCTCTGACCAAAGCATGTGAACCTGAGAGAACTTCGGCATGTTCTTAGCCTTCTCATCGATGGCCGCCTGAAGCTCTTCGATGGTCTTTCCCTGAGAATTGGCAAGTTCAGGCGAAACAGTGCCGAGTGCGGCTTTGTAAGTCTCAGCGGTTGTCGGGTAGGAGTTCATATCGAACTGCTCGGATGTCTCGACATAGACGATAGCGGGGCTTCCCCACCAATTGACGCTTCCGTTGAGCAGCGCCTCTGCGATCATCGTGCGCGGAATCTTCTGCTCTGAAGGATAGAACATGCGGCACTGATTAAGTGATGAGAACGGTGCCGATGTTGAGCGCGCGATGGTTTCTTTGCCGATAAGTGAAGCATTCATGAATGCCTGCTGTACACCGGGCTTACCCAAGCCCTGCATTCCGAGCAGGTAAGCTGCTGTACGTCCCGGCTCGTGGCTGTATGGGCCTTTGATAGCGCCGGATGAGAAGTGAACCATGGCGGTTACCATCTTTGCACGCTTGCGTGCATAGGCCTTGATCGTCCACTCCGGAATGCCTGTGCGCTCCGACGCCCATGCAGGAGTCTTTGCGATTCCCTCTTCATCCTCGCCAAGGACATATGCCTTTACCTTGTCGAATCCGACAGAGTGAGTCTCGACGTAATCCTTATCGTAGAGATCCTCTGTGATCCAGACATACATGACGGCAAAATCCAAAGCGGCATCCGTATTCGGAAGAATCGGAATCCACTTCATATCATGGCAAACTGCTGTGTAGTTGCAGAACGGGTCAACGATAACGAACTCTTTACCGATTTTTTCCCAGAAAAGAAGCAGTCGAGACCATGCTTGGCTGGCGTAGTTCTGAGTGAGCTCCCAGTCGCCAGCATCAAATGCGATAAGCTCTGAATTTTCCGTAATGTCTTTGAGCACATGCCACGGGTTGTAGCCGGTTTGCGGAGGTGCCGGCATTCCTAGACCTTTGTTGCAACCTGATCCCCAGAAATGCTTAGCTCCCCAATACCATCCCTCAACTGAATCAGGCGTGCGAACCTCTCTTGTATACCCGCCAAGCTTACTCATGAGCGTGGAATGCATGCCGCCGCCAGCATGTAGATTCTTCGACTCGCGATGGCCATCTTCGCCAATCGTGAGAACGGAAAATGGACCGTACTTATCGATGATACGCTTGATCTCGGACTCCATGATATCAAGCGCCTCGTCCCAGCTGATCCTCTTGAATTTGGACTTGCCTCTGTTGGCCGCGTTGATCTTATCGGGATCTCCGCCTGGCTCCCAGTCGACTCTTTTCAAAGGATACTTGACGCGATTCTTCGAATAGATGCGGTTCTTGTAAGCCAGTGCGAAATAGTTCGGCGCCGATTTCATGCCCGGCTTGAACACCTCATCGCCCACCTTGATCTTCCAAAGAGAAGGCTCCAGCTCCTCTTCTGTGTAGGTGTCAAGATAGTTGACAGGGCGGATACGAACGATTCGTCCGTCCTTTGAGTCCACCGCAGTGAGGTCGCCTCCGGTTCCACCGCAGCCGATACTTTGCAGCGTGGTTTTTTCCGCCATAACCTTTCCTCTCTCGTGTAGAAAATTCCATGCCGGATGCATTTCGCGACACGATCCGGCATGAACCTTGAATAAAAATCTACCGAAGAGGAGAATGAATTTGCAGACACCAGACGGCTACTCTTTTTCCGAAAGAACTCAAATTCCAGCGCTGAACTGGAGATTCATAAATGACCAAGTGGCCACATTTCGATGGATCACTGATCCATGAAGCCGGCTTTGTAGGCAAATGTTGCCACCTGCACCCTATTCTCAAGACCAGTCTTTTGCATTATGCAACTAAGATGCTTCTTGACGGTTCCGGAACCAAGATAAAGTTGAGCACCGATCTCCGCATTCGAAAGACCGGCTGCAACGAGCTTCAACACCTCGGTCTCTCGCGGAGTGAACACGTCGGTATAATCCACGCCTTTTTCCACAAACGCATCGGTTTCATTTTGAGCCGTGCTGTATTTCATCTGCTCGACGACCTTCGTCGCAACTATTCCGGAAAGAGGGGTCTCACCTCGAACAGCGCCCTGCAGTCTCTCACGAAGTTCCTTTGAAGGCGTATCTTTCAGCACATACCCTTGCGCCCCACAACGAAGCGCACCGAACAGAGACTCGTCATCCACGGCCACCGTGAGCATGATCACTGATATATCCGGATAGATCTGGGCGATCTTTCGTGTTGCCTCAACGCCATCCATGACAGGCATTTGCACATCCATCAAAACCATATCGGGCTTAAGACGTCCACAAACCTCAATGGCTTCTTGGCCGTTTGCCGCTTCACCTACAACGCTGAACTCGGGCCAGTGCTTCATCAACTCCCGCAAGCCTTCTCTACATAGCGATTGATCGTCCACAATAATGACTTTTGTTGGTCTGCCCATCTAAAACCACCCGCTCAAACTACAACACAAAACAACCTGACGGCTCATCGCTAAAAGTGCCTTGGAACTGCAACAGTGATGACGGTTCCTCCGCGATTGCTGCAAATCTCAAAAGTCCCTTTGATCGAAGCAGCCCTCTCCTGCATTATCTTCAACCCCCAATGATTCGGCTCAACATTATCTACATCAAACCCATGTCCATCATCGCATATCTTCACCGTAAGACTACTATTTGTCTCAACGATGTTGACCTCCACTTCGCTTGCACCTGAATGTCTGAGCACGTTTGATAGGCTTTCGTTCAAAATGCGATCCAGCTGAAGCATCGTGGCTCTCGACACGGTCAGTGGATGATTTTCCGCCTTGACAATAAGCCTTGTTCTGATCTTCCAGTTGGACTCGAAGTTCTCCAAAACGCTTCGTATCGCATCGACGAATCCGGCAACCCTTTCGTCTCCGATCGGCAACCGCAAAGAAAGCATCTCATCGCGAAAGACCTTCACGGTGTTCTTGCTGTTAAGCTCCAGTCTCTCAAGATCGGCGGCCATGCTTTCAAAGTCATGTTCCTCATATGATGCGAGTGCGGAGGCGGCGTTGAGCGAAAGTGCATGTATAAGCTGGACAACGTTATCATGGATCTCTGTAGCGAGACGTTTGCGCTCCTCGAGAAGCGCAAGCTCTGTAGCCTTTTGCGATGTACGAAATTTTTGAATGCACGTTCCGATAATCTTGCCGATGAATGCAAAATCTTCGATGTCCTCTTCGCTCCAAACTCGGCGCTCAAAATAACTCACGCTGCAAAGTCCGATGGCGACACCGTCAGATATCACAGGCAAGCAAATACCATAACGATTCTCATCATAGGGAAGAACCTCATCGACCCTCGGGTTTGCGTAATCTTGGATCTCGGGAACTTTGCTGTTTAATATGATTCGAGATCTGCCAAGCCCTACATTCCACAATTTTCTCTCTTCAACAAATGTTTTTCCCGGGACTTTCAGTCTGGAGATACGGGAGAAGTATTCGCCTTCGGGATCGAGCATATCAAGATAGACCTCATCCGCGCCTAGTACTTCGGAAATGGTTTTCGCAATATTGTTGTATGTGTCCTCCGGATTCGGCATCCAGTTGGCCGATAGCATGATCTTCAAGCAAGCTTCCGCTTTATCACAGTTATGAAAAATGCCCGATGATCGGTTAAGTGCGCCTTCCACTTATCCTATCCTCCCCCGTTTTGAGACATGTACCAACGCTCTCCTCGTTGGCTAATATGCGGTCTGAAATGCAAAGTCTGTGTGTTCGTGTCCTAGAAGTCGAACTCCTTCTCACTGAACGGTGCGGGCTGCCCTGTAGCGACATTTACCCAGTGACCATCCACTCTTACAAACATTATGCGCAACATGATTCCGCCACCATGGCGACCGGTTCCTAAATAAGCCGCACTCGAGCCGCGTTCTTTCCAGATATTGCTGTTCAGCTCGAAAAAAGCTCGCTTGCTTCCGATAGCAGCAGCGCTTGTGGTGCCGGTAGCATTTATAACGCCTGAGCTGACCGAAGATTTTGTTGAACTTGCCGCATAAAGGATGTTTTTTTGATAATCCATGTCGATAATGGGAATATCCACCTCAAAGCGGCTTGCCACCTGCTTCACTCGCTCAAGAGAAACGTCGGGATGACGGGCCTCGCCGAGCTCATTTTGATGACTTCCGTGAAAGCCTTTCAGATTTTGCGATCGCATCGATTGTGGATTCTGCGGCAGTCTTGCGACACTTGAACTTGCACTCATGGCGACCCCGCACGATTACCCGATGGCCTCTTTTAGCTTATCGCAGCCGCACGCGCACCCTTGCGGATGAAGTTCGCGCTCGATCGCATCTTTGGCTTCGACGGCAATAAGGTCTATCTCGAGCGTTATATCATGATCGGCAAGCTCGTGGTTGAAATCGAGATAAACATTTCCCTCTTCTATCTTAAGCACCTTCATGAATACCTGATCGCCACCCATATTCGCCCCGATATACTTACCTATGGGAAGCTCATCGGCGTTCGGAAACTTATCGTAAGGAAGAATCTCGATTTTGCCTACGTCGTATATCCCGTAAGCGTCTTTGGCCGGAACGACGACCGTTTTTATTTCGCCAGCATTCATATCGAGAAGTGCTTTTTCAAGACCAGGAATCGATCGATTGTTTCCGATGACAAGCTCCATTGGCTTGCCCTCTCTGTAAGTGCTGCTGAATTCGCGGCCGTCCTCGAGCTTCGCCCGGTAATGAACGTGAACCTTGTCGCCGATCTGTGCCATGAGGTATCCCTCCAATTTGACCGAGCTACGCTGATAAGGTGCGCTTGTAAACACCTGCACGCATCAAAAACTTACGCACAGCAAAGCATGTGCGACAAGCAACATTGCGCTTCTTAACCTATAAATTTTATTGAAGGAAACCCTCTCGGTATAGTAGCCAACTGGCCACATTTGTGAAAATGCCGAAAGCCTAGGGTAAAGCCCTACAGGCAGATCAATCGAGTGTGTGCACAAAACGTGCGCATCAAGATCGGATGCGCGCCTACGGGGACGTTTGCGAATAAAGACTCATACTTAGGCCCGATGCATCCTTTTTCGATTTGCTCTGAACACAAACTGTTAATAGCTTCCGTAAGGAAGCTTATATAAATGCATGAAGGAGTTGACCGCTGATGCAAAGCATCAAGGGTAAACGTCAAATACGAAAAGGGATGTATCGGGCCGAACCGATTA
>CAJUSF010000028.1 GCA_910588945.1 uncultured Eggerthellaceae bacterium
CTATGGAATATCTAGACATTGCACCACATCCTTCCAATGTGTGTAATGATCGCTAGAATCCGCCGGGGATGATGGCATCGATTTCCAACAAATAAGCGCACGAAGTGCGCTCGAAACCTTGCGCGTAGGGCGGCGCGCCCTGCCGCAAGGTTTCGATAAGGATGTTTTTTGTTGTTATAAGAGACCACATAGGCCCGAGACACCAAGAAATGATTGCCGAGGTGCTTACAAAGCGAGTTCCGCAGGAGCGAAGCGACGAGGACTGTTTGAGCGACTAAGTATCTCGGCAATCATTTCCATCAGGGAGCAGGCGATGACTTTAAGCCTGACCCTTTGGCATCACGCCACTTTGGCATTCTTTGGCATTACACGAGGCTGCGCTGCAACTCCGCCCTCCACGACGCAATACTCTCATTCCCAGCCCTCCACGCATCGAAAGCCTGCTTCACGAGTTGCGGCGGATACACCTCATTCGCCGAAGCAATCAACTCAGCCGCCTGCGCCTCTTTCGCGTTGTACTCCTCACCAGAAGCCGCAAGCTGGGCACTGTTGACGCTCAAGAACGCATTGTCAGCGTTGATCGCACTCTCCTGCGCGCTAATCCGAAGGGCGATGTAGTCGATAAACAGCTGCATGCCGTCCACTTTCCCATCATCTCGAATCGTTGCTGCAAGCGCGCTTGCATCTTTGAAATCCGCAATCGCCTCGTTACTCTTATCGATCGACGCACGCATCCCATCCTGCGTGTTTCCGCTACCAAGTTCGGCCGCCTCTCGCGCAGCCGCATCGCCATTAAGTAGCATCTCCATCATGCGTTTCGCATCAGCATTGTCCTTGGTGTAGTCAATGCACTCATCCATCACCTTAGTGCCGATCTCGATCATATTGAGCATGGCGTTTATCGAAACCATCGCATCATTTGAGCGCTCTTTGTCGCCCGGAGTCACCAGATTCCCCTGAATGCGCTCGATATCCTTGCGCGTTGCCTTCAACTTGGCAGTGCATTCATCCAGCTTTGAGCGCTGCGAATCAAGCGCGGCTGTCTGCGCGGATGCATCAAGCTCTTCAAGTGGCTTCTCGACCGCATCGTTCACCAACGCAATGAATGGTTGAAGCGCCTCGCGCTGCGTATCCACAATCGCAACCTGATCATCAAGCTGACCGATAAAATCCATCTGATGCTGAATAGCCCGAACACCGAAGTAACCGCCGATAGCCACCAGAACCAGCACGACCAGCACCGATGCCGAAATGGCAACCGCTTTTGCACGACGGCGCTTACTCTTGCGCATGCTCACTTCCTGCTGAGAGTACTCCCACTTCGGCTTGGAAGGCGCATCCGCATTCCGCTTCCCGCTAACATCGCGAAGCGACGTGGTCGTTCCGCCCTTTCCGGCACCCGAGTCATCGGATGGCATCGCGATCAATCGATCCTTAGAAGGTGTAGATGCTGGCTTCTTCGCCTTCCCAAGGGTAAACAGCGATATACGCCCGAGAGGAGTGCCTTGATCCCTTTCATCATCGGAATCGACCGACTTCTTCTTCGCGTCCAAAACGCTGAAAGAGATCTCGTTGGAACTACCGAACGTGTTGTCCTTAATATGCCCGCTACCGGGGTGTTTTTTTCTGCGCCCGAACATTACTTACGAAGGCCCTCGATCAACTCGTCACGCGTGACGATGCGGATATTCTGACTCGGAAGCGATCGTAGAAACACCTTGCCATAGCCTTTCGAGACCACCCGCGAATCGGCCAAGATGAACGAACCCGTGTCGTCCGCACGTCGGATCAAGCGCCCCGCCGCCTGCTTCACGTCTATAACGGCCTGCGGAAGAACGTAGTTGCGCCACGCATAATCGTCGCGCTTCGATCGCTCGCAGGAAAGCGGGTCTGTGGGCTTCGTGAAGGGAAGCTTGGGAATCATCACGCCGCGAAGCGTCGAACCAGGAGCATCAAATCCCTCCCAGAAGCTCTTCAGCGCGAACAGCGACACCGTCTCATCAGCCAAAAACTCATCGCGCAGCCCCTTCACCGACACACCCCAACGCTGACACACCAGCCGAAGGTCCTCCTGCTTGAGGGCAGAATTCACGTCGGAATAGCAGTTCTCCATCTCCTTTTTGTTGGTGAACAGCGTGAGCATCGAGCCATGTTGCGCGATGTGCGCATCCACGAGCAGCTCCTTGAGCGCATCAAGGTACTTCGGATCGGTCGGCTCTGGCATGTCTTTCACCACATAGACCGTCATATTCTTGTCGAAGTCGTAGCTCGATTTGAGCATGAGTTCTGTCGTGCGCGATCCGTCCCCGGAATTCAGCCCCATCGCCTGCTCGAACGCCTCAAACGAGTTGTTAATCGAGATAGTGGCCGACGTGAAAACGATCGAGCGCGTGTTGGCATAAAGGGTTTCGTTGAGCTCAACACCAACATTGAACGGCAGCGCCTCGATCACATTGCGCGTATTCATGTCGCGCCCGAGCAGCCCCTTTCCGGCCTTTTCCGCCGACTTCTTCGAAAGCGTGGCGGAATAGACATACGCGTCGGTCGGGTTAACGAAGATGGTGTTTGCCGCGTTTATTATCTCTTTAAGCTCGATGGCCACAGCCGCTATCTCACGCTGAATCACCGCCGCGTTCTCGAAATCATCCAGAAATCCGACAAGATTCTGACAGCACCCGATCAGCTTTTCGCTGCGGTCAATCATCTCCTGCGCGTAGCTTGCCAGCGCGGCGAAGATGGTCGTCGTTTTCACCTCGTCGTTGATCCAAACATCGATGATGTCGTAACTCGAACGTTTCTGCGTATCAAAATAGAGAAGGTCCTTCACGTGAGAGCAAAAGACATCGGCCGCATCCGCGAAGTTACGCCCGGCCTCTTTGGCCTTGTGAATCAACCCGAAAAAGAGCGTGCCTGCATCCTCGATGCCGCTCTTGTCATCGCCCGAAGCCCCAGCTGTGCCGGAAACCTTACCGGTATCAGGCGCAACCAGATTGCGCTCAGCGCGAACAAATACGTTGCGCGCCGTTTCGCCATCACCCACGCGCGAGGAAAGCTGATTTATCTCATCGACCGACAGCTTGAGCGAAAGCGCTTGCCTAGCCTCGTTTTCCGAACCATGAGCCTCGTCCACGACCCAGTAGCGAATAGGTGGCAACAGACCGCCATCGGCCGCCACATCGCAGAACAAAAGACTGTGATTGGTCACCACGATATCCGACGCCTCAGCACGTCTGCGCGCACCGTGAACATAGCAGGTCAAGCCGTAGAACGGGCACTTCCTGCGCAAACACTCGTGACTCGTTGTGGTGATGCTGCGCTTGGGCAGCGTGCGGTAATCGATCTTCAGATTGTCCAGATCGCCGTATGAGGTCTGCTCTATATAAGATAGTAGGGCCGCGATTGCCGGCGCCTGCGTGCGTTCCTCGTTTTGCACCATGCGCATCTGAGCGCCCTCGCGTGCGATCCGCTGAATCTTGCGAAGGCACGGATAGTGCGAGAAACCCTTGAGCGCGGTAAATACAAGCTCTTCCCCGAGCGATTTTTGAAGCGCAGGAAGCTCTTTGAATACAAGCTGGTCCAAAAGCGCGTTCGTTTTCGTAGCCACGCCAATAGTGATTTTGTTGCGATGCGCCGTGAGTACTGCCGGAACGAGATATGCCATCGACTTGCCAACACCAGTTCCCGCCTCCACAACAAGGTTGCTTGATGTAGCGAATGCATCACGCACGGCAAGCGACATCTCCAGCTGCTCAATGCGATTCTCGAACTGCTCGTATTGCGAACCGACGAGGCCGTCTTCAGTGAATGCCCCCTCAATCTCGCCAGGCGTGGGAAACACTATCTCCTTAACGCCATCCTTAACACCATCGGTGCTGCCATCGTTGTTGCCAACGTTGTTGCCAACGCCATCTTGTCTAAAGCGCGCAGAGTTAGGCTCCCCAGCATTAAGGCCGCCATCGTGGTTCAGATCGCCGTCGAGACCCTCACCTGCTGCACCCGCCGCAGCCGCAGCGCTCGCTTCCGCCGCAAGTTCCAGATCCTCCTCCATAAAGGAAACGTCTTCGACCGCAGGCTCGCCAACCTGATACGTCGCAGCACCAGCTCCCACTCCGAACGCCTCGTACTCGGAAATGCCGGTACCGCTGCTTCCGAACGACGTAATCCTAATATTGGCGTTGCTAGCTAACACCGCCGAGACCATATTGGCAGCATCCTGCCTAGGCCGAATGTTTTGCGCCGACACCCGATCGCGCCTAATGGCTTTCAGCGAGAAGCTCGGGACCCGATACTCGTCGATCGAGAGCCCGCTTTCCGCCGCGCCCTTCTTCATATTCTCGGCCGAGAAAAACGCGAAAACTTTGCCTGTCGGCCAAACATCTGGCGTGGTCAGACGCGAGATTTCGCTTACGAGCGCAGGCGGCATAACCGACACCGCCGCCAGCAAAATGCGATACAGCGCACAGGTGGCAGCCACATCGTCGTCGGCACGATGCGTCGAAACAGGCAGGTCAAAGGCCTGTACCAAATCAAACAGCCGATGCGAACGCAAACGCGGAAGTGAAATTCGCGAAAGCTCCAATGAGTCAATCCAGGTGTTCTCAAGAAGGGGATACCCCGCAGGATGCGCAGTTGTGAAATACTTGTCGAACTCTGCATTGTGCGCCACGAGCTTCGCATCTCCCACAAATTTAACAAGAGACGTTAAAGCCTCCTCCACAGATGGCGCGTCCGCAACATCGTCATCGGTTATCCCTGTAAGATGCACGATTTCTTCCGGAATCGGATGCCCTGGATTCACGAATGTTACAAACCAGTCGGTTACCTTGCCCTCCATTATCTTGGCAGCGGCAATCTGCGTCAGTTTGTCTTTCTTGAAGGAAACACCGGTGGTCTCGGTGTCGATGACAACCACGTTCGAATCGTACTCGCCGAAATCGGTCGAGCTGGCCACCTCGGGCAGCGATCTATAACGCTCGATCACGTCTTCGGGCGTGCCTTCCTGTATAAAGCTCAGAAGAGTATCGTTCATTTGATCTATGTTTACCTTGGTCGTTTGTTTGCTATGCCATTCACCAATTGGGTCATTTATCATTCCCATTTGGTCGAATTCCTGTATTAAATTCTGTCGCTTGACGGTATTTTCGCAAATGGGCGCAAATACCAGCGAAGGTTACATTATTCTACTATCTTGAAGTTGAATCTTAGCGCCTAGCGCGACAATTGTGCGAAAGATTGTGATCGAAAGATGGAAAACTACTTCGGAAAATACGCTCGCTTCGAGACCGCCTCAAAAAAGGATGCGGCCGCGCTCTTAGGTGCGGATAACCTTGTCGGCGATATTTACGATATCGACATCGAGATCGACAACGGGACGCATCGCGCGTGGCTCGTTTCGAGATTTAATGCACGTATCGGATATTTGGACGAGAAAACCTCGCGCAAACTTTCACTACTGAAAGCACAAGGGCTCACATGCAAAGCAATTCTTTCGTTCGTTGCGTTCACGGAAAGCTCTGAAGAGGGCAAGTACTGGGGCGAGGTGGCTTTGATCTGCTACAACTCGGCACATACTGACGCTTTCGCAATTTTCTTGCAAGCCGTTTCAAAAAAACTTGGAGAAGGGGTGCGCCCAAAGATCGATTTTGGCAACGACGGTGCCGACAAAATAGTGGATACACATGGCGAATGGATGCCAAAGCAAACCGTTTCCTATCCAGACAAGGGGCAGAACAAAGGCACTGCCATCATCAAGCGTAGGCGTTCGATGACAGACAGGCTGGTCGAACAGGGGCGCGCAGGCAATAAGGGTTGCTACATAGTAAGCTGGATATTCTTACTAGCGCTCGTTGCGCTTATCGTCTATGTGGTAATGAAACTGGTGTAACACGTGCGCATCCGAGGAAACGTTACCGGTCAACCGTAGGTGCGCATGCGCCCTTCATGCGCACGTGTTGCATCCCGAAGGGAACATCTCCGGTTGATCGTAGAGGGCGATGATGCCGAGGGTTCGCAATCTGATTCTGCAGAACGAGAAATCTGTGATATAGAAAATCACAGATTTTGAAGTTTGAAGCCAAGGATAAGAACCCTCGGCATCATGAAGGCCTTATTATTGCGAGAAATGATTGCTGAGGTGCTTACAAAACGAGTTATTGCTTGTTGTGTGTGTCCGCTTGCATCTACTCCGCTGATTCTGCAGAACAAGAAATCTGTGATATAAGCCATCACAGATTTTGAAGTTTGAAGCCAAAGCGGAGAGATGTAAGC
>CAJUSF010000029.1 GCA_910588945.1 uncultured Eggerthellaceae bacterium
CCATACCCCATTGCTGTAGTGCTGCTCTACTTGCTGATAGGGTATGGGAACGTGGCCCAAGGACTGCGCCTTCGTCCCTCTTGCCCTGCCGAATGCACACTGCTTGAAGGCATCTGCACATCGTCAACATCTGGGTAGACGATGCTCTCAGGATCAGGAGCACGTAGCTCTTCCTCTTCTTTGGGAGCCGCATCCTCCTCTTCCTTCCCCTTGGCAAGGTAGTCGATGCTCACGTCGAAGAGATCTGACAAGGCGATGAGATTGCTCAGATCCGGAGCGGACTCACCCCTCTCCCACTTTGAGATAGCCTGCCTAGAAACGCCCAGCTTCTCAGCCAGCTCCTCCTGATTCAATCCGTTATCCCGCCTCAGCTTGGCAAGGCGGTCGCTGATATCGCTCATCGATCGAAACCTCTCTCATCATTCGAATTCGAAGCTCTCAGCATTTGGAGAGCAGAACGCTGGCGATTATCATCTACGCTGATCATGCGCACCACCAACTAAGGTTTGCAATCCTTGTCAACCGTCGGTTGCATCCCCAGCTCAGCGTGACGATATTCGTGGAAGAAGAAGCGGATTCACCTATCTCTCAGACTTCCATTGCTCATAGTGCGTGACTTGCCTATCACAGACGATCTTGCAAGGTCTTCAGGCGCTTCGCTATCATCATTTGTGGGTAGATCCGCCATCGTGCAATGCTCCCTTGGATATATCTCTGATCCATATCGTCTTGCTCTAGTATAAGCACCATGTTAGATGAAGGAGGCCCTGTGATCGAATGCCAAACGCTCTCATATGACCGGATCGATCGTGACCTGTTCCGTAGCTTCATACGGCATCAGGAAGTGAATCTCTGCTATCGCCGAGAAGGGGATGCCTGGGACATTCGCCCCGATCCCTTCATTGATGATTGGTCAGACGAGGATCTCCATGTGCTCGTAGATTGTCTTCGGAATACCATCTCCACTGGCGGATTCGTGCTTGGAGCCTTTTCGAACGGAGAGCTCAAGGGGTTCGCGTCAGTGGAGAGCGCCTTCTTCGGAGGAGAGAACCGCTATCTGGATCTGACTTCCCTACATGTATCAGAGGACATGCGCGGAAAAGGCATCGGAAAGAAGCTATTCGGCAAAGCTGCTAAGTGGGCGAAGGGTCAAGGTGCGAAGAAGCTGTACATATCATCGCATTCCGCTGTTGAGACACAAGGGTTCTACCGCTCGCTTGGGTGCGTAGATGCTGCAGAGCCGAACAAGCAGCACGTGACGTCACAGCCCCTCGACTGCCAGCTTGAATACGCTCTGTGAGCACAGCTGCCGTAGCGGCCTTGAGGCACTGACGCGCCCCGGTCCATGTTCTACTCCTCATTTCTTGTGGGCGTTTGCATTGCAAGCGCAGTTGCACGCCAGTGCAACATAACGCAGGCGATGAGCCTGCGAATACCTGGAACAAAGCAACTGGTTAGACAACCCAACCTGTCGCAGGCCAAGTATCCGGGTATTTCGAGTTATCACCCTCATCACGCTGTGATAGCACACAGCTGCGGCAAGCAATGCGAACGTCCACAGATAAGGGGATGCGTCTGCAGCGTGAGATAATTAATGCGATATCAATAGAAGGGCGGACTGCTCATGGCGTTCGACTACAAACGGGAATACAAGGAATTCTACTCCCCTCCCAAGAAGCCGACCATCGTTGATGTGCCGCCCATGAATTACATTGTCGTCCTTGGCTCGGGTGATCCCACCATCGAAGGCGGTGAGTATAAGCAGTCCATCGGGCTTCTGTACGCCGTCGCCTTCACCATCAAGATGTCGAAGAAGGGTGACCACCGGATAGAAGGCTACTTCGATTACGTAGTGCCACCGCTTGAGGGCTTCTGGTGGCAAGAAGGCGCAACGAACAAGATCGGCTGCTCGCGCAAGGAAGACTTGCGCTTCATATCGTGCATCCGCCTACCTGACTTCGTCACAAGGGAAGACTTCGAATGGGCCATATCTGAGGCCACCGTGAAGAAGGAGCAGGATTTCTCGAAGGTGGAGTTCATGCCCATGAACGAGGGCCTTTGCGTGCAGTGCATGCATGTCGGCCCATACGACAGCGAACCCTCAACCGTTGCGAAGATGCACGACTTCGCTGAGAGTCAGGGATACGTCCCCGACTTCAGCAGCAAGCGCCTCCACCACGAGATCTACCTCTCCGACCCTCGCCGCTGCAAGCCGGAGAAATTGAAGACTGTCATCCGCCATCCAGTGAGGAAAGCATGACGGCAGAAACGCCTGACTTCGATTGCCCTGCAATTTGCGAATCGAGATAGTTCAGACCCAATAACGCCGATTGCGCACTCCAGAGCAGCTCATTCGATCGAGACGGACTATTCATGTACGTACATTCTCAGCAAACCGAGTCCGCTCTCATCCTGCACCATGCAGAGAAATTCCCATCCGTATCTCTCATAGAAACCGGTTAGCTCAGTGACCAGATACACCGGCGAGATGCCCTCTGCTCTCAAATTAACAACGGCGGCGTCCAACAAACGTCCAGCAATGCCCTCCCCCCGATAGCTCACTTCGGTATAAACCGCGCAGATATTGGGAGCGAGATCCTTCCTGTCGTGGAAATCGTTCTCTATCACCCCAAGTCCGCCAACAACATCATCGTCGTCCAAGCAAAGGAACCATCCGAGCTCGTTTTCGTGGTTGAGGTATGCTGTGATGCAAGAAAGGTATTCTTCCTCGGGAACTTCCCACTTCGAATGGAACCAAGCAGCCGCATCCTCTGCAAGCTGCGGGTCTTCTCTGATATCTATATACCTCAATTCACCCATAGTTTCCTCCAACGACAATTAGCGATGAGGCTATTTCATGCAACGGAAGCCGACCGACGCCTCTACGGTTCCTCTACCCCGCTAAGGCAACTTCAGCAATCATCCAATGCTATCCAAGTACGCAAGCAGCTCATCCTTTTCCAGAGGTTCGCAATGACTAAGCGCACAGTACTTGCAATCTATAGAGCGAATTGTAAGGATCAGACGATTCAGCTTTGCTTTGTCCATATAGCCGCCATTGAAGAAATCCTCGCTTGTAGAGTCACCCAAGAAGAGAACTCCTTCTTCTGGAATGAGAACGCAAGTTGTATCTTCTGAATGGGGCGAATCGGTATGGAAAACTCGAGCCGTTAGATTTCCCAAATTCAATATGATCTCATTCGAGAATTCGAGGTCAGCCAACACGATACTCACTTCGTTCCGTCCTGTATATTCTTTTGCAAAGTGAGCATCACTCTCTTTTAAATCATCAACATAGCCTCTACCTTGAGCCTTAACCTTCTGCTCCCTTAGGAAGAGGTTTGTTTTCTGATGTGCGATGCTGACGCCTTCTGCGGCACACAATCCAAAGGTATGGTCATAGTGCCAGTGCGTGATCACCGTGAAATCAGGTTCTCCGAAATTGCAAGCCCTCAATGCCGCATAAAAGCTTCTCACATGGGATGCCGAATACCCCGCATCGATAGCTAAGGCATACTTATCACCTTTCACATAAGCCAGCATCGGTCTGTCAAGCTCCGGGTCGTGGGGAAGATAGTAAATCTTATCTGTCAGTCTTCTTAGCCCCACTCCTTCACCCCTTCTTCCTTCCAATAGCTCTTTCGGCTTCATGCCCTTTTTCACAACCGCTAGCTACTATCATGTTCTCGCCATAAATCTAACACTGATATCAACACCGGAGTCGTTCGCAAGGGTCATTATTTGATCGTAGCCCTTTTTGACTCAGTGACGATCTGATCCCGGCCAATCCCTTCCGATCGCCTTATCTGCCCTTATTGCTCAGCGAGGCCATCATCTGCAAAACGATTATCTGTAGCTCGGATTGCTCAGTCGCGCCCATGCCAACTATGGGTTACATTTCCATCCGGAAGATGACGCGCCTAGTTGATAGCATTCACCGATATAGCGCTCTATGATCTCATCGGAGGCATGAAAAGGATGATCGCTCAAAACATACAGACATTGCGTACCCAAG
>CAJUSF010000030.1 GCA_910588945.1 uncultured Eggerthellaceae bacterium
AGGTCTGCTTTGGCTGCCATATCGAAGAAGTGGCCCTCCGCATACGCAAGACCGCTCATCAGGTCATAGCCATTTGCTGTCAATGCGCCTGCTCGGTAACCGATCACGGCGCATATCGCTGCCGCTATGACTGCTACCATCAATGCCCTTGCTTGCTTGTTCATCCAATCACCCCCTCTTCATCTCTTTGCCTCTTGTTCTTCGCTCTAGCTGCTATCGCGTCAGATTCCTTTCGATGACCTTCTCTTGAGCGCGTCCTGACTTCTCCTTCACAAGCCTCTCTGCAGATTCCCTCGCCTCTTCGCCTACATCCTTCACGCGCAGCTGCTTGTTATCAGCCATCTGCTTGATGTCCCTGATAGCGATTCCTCGCTTGATGATCTCTGAGGCTGCGTAGCTTGGGCTGTTCCGCAGGTTCTCTATATCGAAACCCCTCAAATGCCCATCTTCATGAAGCTTCTCGATGAATGCGATCTGCTTTTCCGTCGCCTTTGGAAGCTCGTTTATGTCCACCTCTTCAAGCTTGTCCGGTGGAGTGGTGTCCTTTTCGACATTCGCCTTCTCTTGGGCTACTTTTGCCTTGATGAGCTCTGCGATCTCGGAGCACTCTGCAGCTGCGCTCTCAAGGTCTGATTCCTTCATGATCACGCTAGCCGCGACACGGTAGTTCTCATATCCGCGCCCATTCAGCGTGTATGAGACAGCTTCTGCATCATCTGCTGTCTCGAAATCAAGGGCAACCACCTTCTCTGCTGCATTACTCCTTGATGGCTCAACGTACTCTCTAGTGCCACTTCGCACTGCATTTATGAACATCTGTGCATAGCGAAAGAACTCATTTCGCTGATTGAGCACGTACTCTGCTACATCTTGTCCGAGGTCTTCTGACATTACCTTTCCTCTCTTCCTGCTCGTGTCTTTGCCTTGTCGTTGTTGATCCTCTCTGCAGCGCTCTTCTCCTCCGCGCCGACCTGTCTAGCTCTTTGGATCACTGCGATCGGTTTGTTCGTGGTCCTCTCCACTGAGTGACAGTGGGCTTCTTCCAAAAAGGCAAGGTCCCCGAAAGGATTCCCGATCTTCACGCCATCCAGGATTGCTTCTTTTGCGATCGCGTCTCTCAGGTCACACGCATCCATGTCTGTGTTTTCGATCCTCGCTTTGCTGAAATCCGCTTCTCTGAGGAGCATCTTGTTCATGTTCGAGCGACTGATCTCAGCTCTGTTGAATCTGGTTCCACGTGCATAAGAGCCATGCATCTTCGTCATCCGGAAGCTTGCACCCCTCATATCAGCAGCTGATATGTTCGAACCTCTCATGTCCACGCCGTCAAAGCATGCTCCCTTGCAAGCTGCGCTTGAGAGCAATGCCTCTCTAAGATCTATTCCCCTCAGGTCTGCATCTGTCAGGTCCGCGCGCTCACCGCCAGGCTTGTCCCTGACCCATAGGCGATGCTTCTCAAGGATCTCCTCAAGCTCTTGCTCCGTTATCTGCCTGAGCTCTTTGCCTTGCTCAGCCTCCTGCATCTTGATCACCATGCTGGCTTCTTCTCGCAGGATCTTCGATACGCTCTTGATCGCTTCATCTTTGATGAGGTCAGAGATCACTCTCTTCTTGTCCCCGGCTATGCCCTTCATCGCAAGAAGGTCATTTCCTCCTGCTTGTCGCACTGCCTCTATCCAATCCTCATCTGTCCACATGAGAACCACTAACGGCTCTGATGACATCTGCTCACCGCCTTAGCCGCATGATCGTTCAGAGCCTTAGATGAGCCCTTCGCCTCTTCTGCCACCTTCTTCGCGCTCATCTGTTCGGCTTTTGCACGAGCATCTGTGTGAGGCATCTCTATAGCCGGTGTTCCAGGGGGATATGCCAGCCGTTCTGGAAATCGCTCTTCCCATTGGTCATATGTGAGATCGCAATCATTCAGATAGGCTTCTGCTGCTTCGAAGACCTTCTCATCGGCGTCTTCGATGAGCTTGTCTATGCAGTAGCCAAGTTCGGCTACCTTTGCACGGATATTTGGATATTCGCTACGTGCTATCGCTCTTCTGCAGAATTGATCGCCCTTTTCCAGGACTATCTCCATGATCCCTGGGTTTCCCCATTTAGATGTGTCTAATGCTGCTGCATGCAATATCCATTTACTCTCGCACTTGCTCAGCTCTTCCAGCTCTTCGCTGTCAAGCTTGGCAAGCTGTACAGGCATAAGCTCATCGCATGTGATATCCGGCATTTCATCCATGCATTCGGTTTCGTGTATCTGGATATGCTCCTCAAGCAGAGCGTGTTCCCCCATAAAGTCTCTTAGGTTCGCAATATCGGTTTCGTCGTACCCCAGAAACGCTAAACCTTCACCTGTGACTCCTGGGTTCAGTTCTTTTCCGCACTTTTCCCTTGCTATTCGCGCCAACAGCCTTGCAATCATCGGAATGCTCATCGTGTTGCCTCCTTCTTGGAAAGGAACTTCCCATTCGAGACCTCATATCTAGCAGTGGCTGCTGCAATCGCATCCATTCCTTCGCTTCGTGCTGAGATGATTTTTTCTGACGCAAGCTTGAGGTCCACTTTCCATTCGCAGAGCTCCTCACATGAGCCTTTGCCATCGACTGACCATGCACGGCATTGCGCTAGATCTTCATCGGGGTCGTAATCCAAGGTCTCGGACGATTCCCAACCAAGCCATAGCGTTGGGTCGTTCTTCAGCTTTGCGATATATGCCGTTGCTTCCGCTTGGCTTGCCGGATCGAATAGGACCGATCTCAAGACCTTGTCATGCGTATCTATTGCGAAAAGATGGCGATAGCCCGCATTGTCTTCGTACGCTTCGAACTTATCTGGCAACACTACGAACTCATCTATGTCAACCACTAACTCCCAAGGCTTCCTTTGTTCTTCGCTCATCTTCAACCCTTCCTGGATCTGCTTCGTTCGCTCCTCATTGGCCTTGTATGAGCTGGAAGCCTCTTCTATCTCCTCTTCAATCTCCCATTCCTCATACCCGACATCACGCATGCGCGCTTTGACCTCATCTAGGGATCCAGATCCATGAGCAGACGGCTTGGGATCCATCGCCATCTCATAGAACTGGTCATGCTTGCTCATTGTGTTCAGGGCGCTCATATCCCTCGCTCCTGTGACTTGGACTGCTCGTTCATCACCGGCTTATCAGCAGCTAGCCTTTGAGACGACTCCATGGCCTCTTTAGCTATATCCTTGACTGATGCGGGGCCATCTACCGATGCTTCGCTTGCAAGTTCTTCGAAGACGCCTTCAAGCTCATCTTCGAGCTCTTTCAGATCGTAGAAGTCGCTGTCCGGTCCATCTTGGGATTTATCTATGTATCCGTCATCGCAGAGATAGCAGTCATAAGCGACGTCCAGGCCATACTTCTCATAATCGAAATAGTCCTCTAGGTTGCTCTCTTTTAGGACCTTGCTGATCGTCTTGCCATCAGAGGTGCACAGGTTGTTGGCTAGGGTGCGCCCTAGCTTCTCCTCCTTGCTCATTGATGGGTCGTCATACTCGTATGAGTAGTACGGAATCTCATCATGCTGGAGGACGATGTTCGCTATCTCGACAGGAGTGTCAGACAGCGCGCTTGTCATTCCAACTACCTCGTTCATCCAGCTTCTGATCTTCTCAAGATCCTCGCTGAACAAAGGCTCCTTTTGCAGCGCTGCTGCAAGGAGATTCAGCTCGTGGAGGTTCGTATATTCGTTAGGCACATATCCAAGCTCTTCCAAGCCCTTCTCATACTCATGGTCATGGATCGCATACTCCTCATATGCGCCCTCTATCCCAACCTTGTCCTTCAAGATCTCTTGGATCTTCTCTTCCGGTTGGGGCAATGTCAGCCACGCACCTTGAAGCACCCCTTCGTTGTACTTGCCAAGGTTGGCTACATAAACACTGATCGTCAGTGCCTTATTGAACTCCATGGCCCATTCCCTTCTCTTGCTTGAAGTCCTGCTGCATCTGGCACATCGCGGCATAGACCTCATCTGCCCTCATTCGGTGCGCCCTATAGCCCTCATCGTTCTTCTGCTTCGTGCACTGCATCGCGTCATGGATCTCTGACTCGTATTCCGCTTTGAGGTTCCTGTAGGCTTCGCTATTCGCCGCAAGCTCAAGGTCGAGTTGTTCTTGCTCTATGGCCCGCTTGCGCTCTTCGCTTCGCTCAGGTGCTTCGACGATCACAGCCTTCTTGCCCTTTGATGGCCGTGCATCGAATGCAAGCCCATCAGGCTGGGTCAGATATGCATGCAGCTGCTTTGCAAAGCGGATGGTCTCTGGATGCTCGTTCTTGTAACGCTTGATGTAGGTCTCGTACGCCACCTTGATGTCTTCTGGGTCATAACCCTTGAGGATCGCCTTGTTGTACGCATCGAGCGTCTTCTCGTGCTCATCAGGCTTCACTTGCTTGAGGGATATGCGCCTGAGCTCTTCAAAGCCTTCTGGTGCATCGCAGATCTTCGCTTCATCTGCTTCGAGCTTCGTCTCCTCAGGCTTCGGTTGGTTCGTCTTCTTGGTGCCCTTTTGGATCGCCTGTCTGGCTTTGTTGGCCTTCTCGGCTTTGGACGCACGGACCGCCTCGGTCTTCATGTGCGCTTCTAGTGCCTCTGGCGTCACACGTGCAGATGACAGGAGCTTATAGACCGTCCTCGCTCCTGCTCTTGTGTATGTGGTCTCAACTTCGATGATCCCGTATGACTCAAGCTCTCGCCTTGCCGCATAGAACACGTCCTTGCAAAAGCTCAGCTCTCGCTTGATCGTCTCCGTTGAGGGGAAAGCGCAATTGCCGCTACCTGCAAACGAGCAGATATAGGAGTAGAGCGCCTTTGCGTTAGGGGTGAGGAACTCTGCCCTCATGACCTTGCGCGAGACGATCCCATATCCATCGGACATGATCTCGTCTAGTTCGAGGCAGTTGATCTCCTTCAAAGCCTCATTGAGCTCCTTCGCCATTCAGATCACGCCCTTATGAGATTCGAAGTGTCAAAGCCCGCGCCTTCAAGCTCGTCAAGGCAAGACATGAGAGTCTCATCGGTCTCGCGACACATGGATTTGAGTTCAGACATCTGATGCTTCTTGTCCCAGCCAAGGCTGGTGAGCATCAGGTAGATACCTTTGGCACAAGGAGAGATCGGAGCGCGGAAGAACTCAGGCTCGACCCTGTGATAGACGTTGTCCCTGTAGGCATCTTCGACCAGAATCGGCTTCGCTTGCATCTTCGCCCCTCTCTCGTCACTTACTGGGAAAGAGGCAGCCAGGCTTCGCCACATACGGGCATTTCAGTGGTAGGAGGAACCCGTATGCTTGGGGTCGGTTCCACCTGCACTGCCTCCTGTCCGTCGGCTTTGCAGGTGTTGCACTTTGATCTTCATTTCACATATTCCAAAAAAGTTCGAGATTCTTGTTGACAAGACGTATGAGAGTGCGTAAAGTATTCGTTCGCGTCGCTTGAGGCGGCGCAAGCGCCGGAAAGTACCGGCGGGCACCTTGAGAACCGGACGCTGCAAGCCTTGGAAGCCCCAAGGCAGATCAAGCAGCAGACGACGAATACAACACATGAACGACCTGTAAGCGCACCTCATCAGAGGGGCGCATACAAGACGAGGTTCAATTCACGATGAGCCTCGTCGATTGCTTTGAGAAACAAGTGAATCGGTCGGATAACACAAGCTTATCCGAACCGGGTTCGAACGGAGAGTTTGATCCTGGCTCAGGATGAACGCTGGCGGCGTGCTTAACACATGCAAGTCGAACGATTAACCCGCCTTCGGGCGGTCATAGAGTGGCGAACGGGTGAGTAACACGTGACCAACCTGCCTCACACACCGGGATAACTGCCGGAAACGGCAGCTAATACCGGATACTATCCGCACCTCGCATGAGGAGCGGATGAAAGCTTTCGCGGTGTGAGATGGGGTCGCGGCCCATCAGGTAGTGGGTAGGGTAGCGGCCTACCTAGCCTATGACGGGTAGCCGGACTGAGAGGTCGATCGGCCACATTGGGACTGAGATACGGCCCAGACTCCTACGGGAGGCAGCAGTGGGGAATATTGCGCAATGGGGGAAACCCTGACGCAGCAACGCCGCGTGCGGGATGGAGGCCTTCGGGTTGTAAACCGCTTTCAGCAGGG